>DFGZ01000089.1 GCA_002371295.1 Oribacterium sp. UBA3737
TCCAGGGAATGGAAGGTGATGATACAGAGTCTTCCGCCATCCGAAAGGGAATCTATCATCTTATCTATAGATTCTTCGAGAACATCGAGCTCTCTGTTTAATTCTATGCGTATAGCCTGGAATGTTCTCTTTGCAGGATGTCCGGATGTTGCCCTGACTCTTGCAGGAATAGCACCTGAGATGATATCCGACAGCTCAAAAGTTGTCTCGATACGTTTGTTCTCACGATACTTGCAGATATGTTTGGCTATGTTCTGTGCAAATCTGTCTTCCCCATAGTTCTTTATCATATGGAAAAGCTGTGATTCGGTATAGTCATTAACGATATCCGCAGCCGTTACAGGATTTCTGTCATCCATTCTCATATCAAGAGGAGCATCCGCCCTGTAGCTGAAGCCTCTCTCAGCCGTATCCAGCTGGTAGCTTGAAACTCCGAGGTCAAGGTAGATTCCGTCAACCTTCTCGATATTAAGGTTCCTGAGAACACTGTCTATCTGCTCGTAATTGCTCCGAACGATAGTGATCTTTTCCTGATACTCCTTAAGCCTCTCTGTAGCTGCTGCTATGGCATCCTTGTCCTGATCTATACCGATGAATCTCCCTTTATCGGAAAGCCTGCTGCATACGAGAGATGCGTGTCCGCCGCCACCCAGTGTTCCGTCAACATAGGTTCCGTCCGGTTTTATATTTAGTCCATCTACTGTTTCATTTAAAAGAACGGAATAATGTTTAAACATCAGATACCAAGGCCTTCCCAGTCAGCTTCAAGAGCTGCTTCATCGTCAAAATTGTACTTTTCGTTATAAAGATCCGCATTCCAGATCTCGATATGATCACCCACACCGAGTAAGGTGATATCCCTGTCAAGTCCGGCTTTTTCTCTCAGGACCTGAGGAATGAGGATTCTTCCCTGCTTATCAAGCTCGCAGGTGTTGGCAGAACCAAGCAGAAATCTTTTCAAAGCTCTTGCTTTTTCGTTTGTCATAGGAAGTGCATTGAGCTTGTCCTCAAGAGCTTCCCACTCCTTTGATGCGTACATTGCGAGGCAGCCGTCCAGACTTCTGGTGACCGTAAACTCAATTCCGAGCTGGTCCCTGAACTTGGCCGGGATTATCAATCTGCCCTTAGCATCTAAGTTGTGGTGATATTCCCCTGTAAACGACATACCCTTTTCTACCACTTTCTACCACTTTCTACCACTTACATAATAATAATGCCTTTTTTTATATGTAGTGTCAAGCTAAGATACCGTAATAATGAGCTTTGTTCGAATAAAAAAATAAGGGTATTTTTCACATTATTTTTATACATTTTTATATTTTATTTTTAATGATTTTCTCTGGATTTTATAAAAAACGCCCTTATTTTCTGCGGACAAATCTCGGTATTTAATGATTCCCGATTCCCACTCATGCTCCCTCACCATAAGTCATATGTAAGAATAGTGATTTCTTTTTAAGCATGAAGACTGCACATAAATAGGTGGTGCGAATTCCCAAATTTTGATGTATTTTGGGAATCCACACCACCACAATAATTATAAACCGTATGATTATATAAAAATTTAAGTTTTTGCTCCATTAAAAGAGCTGTGCCCCACAGGACACAGCTCTCTATAATATGATGTATATCTTTCACTTTAATCGGAATCTTTGGTTCCGGCCCCCACTATGAAGCCGGATTCCGTGCTCAGAATCACCTGTATCAGACATTGAATCTGAACTCTACCACATCTCCGTCCTGCATAACGTACTCCTTACCCTCCATGCGCATGAGACCCTTCTCGCGGGCTGCCGAAGTGGAACCGCAGTCAAGGAGATCCTGATAGTTGATGACCTCAGCCTTAATGAAACCTCTCTCAAAATCAGAGTGGATCTTTCCGGCTGCCTGAGGAGCCTTGGTTCCCACCTTGATAGTCCATGCTCTTGTCTCCTTCTCACCGGCAGTAAGGAAAGACATGAGACCAAGAAGGCTGTAGGAAGCACGAACGATCTTATCAAGACCTGACTCTGTCATGCCAAGGCTCTCAAGATACTCTGCTTTTTCGTCATCCTCAAGCTCTGCGATCTCTTCCTCGATCTGAGCACTGATAACAAATACTCCTGAGTTATTGGTCTTGGCATACTCACGAACCTTACGGACATATTCATTGGACTCTCCGTCATCTGCAACTGAATCCTCATCAACATTGGCAGCATAGATAACAGGCTTTCTTGTAAGAAGATCAAGAGAATCAACGAAAGCGTTCTTATCATCATCTCCCGCGTCGAATGAAATAGCCAGCTTGTCTGACTCAAGGTGATCATGAAGCTCTGAAAGAAGAGCATACTCTGCCTTGGCATCCTTATCGTTGTTGGCAAGCTTCTTTGTCTTGGCCATACGTCTGTCAAGAAGATCAAGATCTGAGAAGATGAGCTCAAGGTTGATGGTCTCAATATCTCTGATAGGATCAACGGAACCGTCTACATGTACGATGTTGCTGTCATCGAAGCAGCGGACAACGTGTACGATGGCATCTGTCTCTCTGATATTTGAAAGGAACTGGTTTCCCAGGCCCTCTCCCTTTGATGCACCCTTAACGAGACCTGCGATATCAACAAACTGAATAACAGCCGGTGTTATCTTCTGTGAGCTGTAAAGAGCTGCAAGCTTGTCGAGACGCTCATCAGGTACCGCAACCACACCTACATTGGGCTCGATAGTACAGAACGGGTAGTTGGCTGACTCAGCGCCAGCCTTGGTTATTGCATTGAACAATGTGGACTTACCTACATTTGGCAAACCTACGATTCCTAATTTCATTTTGTATATTTCTCCTTCTAAAAAGCCTTTATTTAAGCCATTTGTTATCTCTGGCATCCTTACCGAGTACCACTCCCGGCACCATTCCGGGCCACATGATACAAAACCGCTGATATAATAGCATATTTCAGGAAAAGATAAAAGAGCAGGGTTGTTGCAGCGCCGGCAATTGCCCTATGCTTCTTTATCCCTTGTGTAAAAATGACCATATTCTGCTGCAACATAAGTATAGGATCGGGAACATCTGCAAATCGACATTCTCCGGAGTTATGTGAGCTTTTCCCAAATCTTAATTGACAAAGCTTTTAAAAGGGTATATATTTTCGAACCATAAGAGGCAAGGGTGCTTCGGTGTATACCGAAGCGCCCTTTTTCTTTACTAATACTTCTGCGCAAGGGTGCGTTTCTTTCGGGAAACGTGCCTTTTTTGTTGCCAAACCTTCTTCACCGGAAGGTCAGCACAGACTTCAGAGAACTTTGTGACATCCGGATATCAGAGTTTTAAAGCCTGTGATGAAGAATGTGAAGCCGGGAGGCTAACCTGACGACAAAAAGACTCAGCGCGAAGAGATCAAATCGGGCATGTCGTCCGGAAATTTTAAGGGGGTAAAATATGACAAGTGAAATTTTGGAAGCCATTCACAGTGAAGTGTATGGCGTTTGGTTCCTGATCGGTGCCGCACTGGTATTCTGGATGCAGGCAGGCTTTGCGATGTGTGAGGCAGGTTTTACCAGAGCAAAGAATTCAGGAAATATCATAATGAAGAACCT
>DFGZ01000345.1:0-650 GCA_002371295.1 Oribacterium sp. UBA3737
AGTCTTTATGTCTTTAAACATAGGGTATCACCGAGTGTTTTTAAAGTCAAACAAAACATGTTTTTTACAGGTAAAAACTGCCATATTTCAACGCTTAGAAGGGAACAATACCTTACCAAATAAGAACATAAGTTTTAAGGAGATGGATTTTATTCTTCAGATGGTCTATAATGTAGTAGTTATACTTTGCAATTTTAAGGTGGGGTAAAATGGGTAGACCAAAAGGCAGTAAAAATAAAACAAAAAAGAGAACGGCAACCAGCAGCCGTTCCAGGAAGAATACATATGATGCACCGATGATGAGTGACGAAGTCGCCATTATCATTACCTTTGCTGTATCAGCATTTCTGTTTTTATCCAATTTAGGACTTTGTGGACCTATCGGAGCCTTCTTAAAAGGCCTTCAGCTGGGTCTCTTTGGTGTTGTTGGATATATTTTCCCTATAGTACTGAGCTTTGTAGTTGTATTTATGCTGTCCAATCTGGACAATCCATATGCCACATTCCGAATGACTACAGCTCTTTTCATGCTCATATTCATATCGGCTTTTCTGCAGCTTGCCTTTGGAGAAGTTGCGCAAATGGGACTTGCCGATTTTTATAAGGAAGGCGCCGTATACGGCACCGGTGGAGGAGCCATCGGCGGAGCT
>DFGZ01000345.1:842-2618 GCA_002371295.1 Oribacterium sp. UBA3737
CAAGCTGCCATCAAGGCAAGAGACAGGGCAAGGGAAAACTGGAACGATGTTGCAGCCTCCGCCCGCATGCACAGAGAAGAAAGACGTCTTGCCAGGGAAGCGCAGCAGCGCGAACTTGCTCATAAGCGTATCGACTTTGCCCTTACGGGAACAGATGATTCACCGGCAATGAATTTCGGATCCACCGTAAACACAATGAACATTACGGGTTCCCGAAGTGAAGAGCCTTTGGCATTAGCTTCATATGATACTGCCCCTGAGCAGATTTACGATCTTAACACAGCAGCTTCACCTGATGTTGTTCACACCTCTGAACCAGACCTCTATGCTGAACCTTTTGCAGCGGTAGATGCCGCACTTGATGCAGCTTTCGAACGTTACACAAAGCCGGAAAACCCGGAGACAGCTTTTTCTTCTCCGGACACAAAATCAGAAACGTCTTCATACAGAGACAACCTGTTCAATGATGTGAGAGAGCCTCACAGTGCCGTAGAACCTTCTACAGGAATAGTAGTCACGGAAGTCACTGATGAGATGTACGATGAAGGTTCATCCTTTTCCCGGGATACAAATGATATTTCCCGGATTTCCGACCTTGATAATACAACAGAAGCCGCTTACGAAGATGATATCTCCCAAAATGATATTTCATCCTCTGACTATATAGAGGAAAGTGATATTCAGGAGGAATTCCTGGAGGATGACGGCGTCACCATGTCAGCTAACGGCAAGACCACTATTTCAAGAGGTGATATGGAACAGGGAACCAGACGTATCGTTGCCTCAAACGGTCAGATAATTGATGCAGATGTTGAACCTGTATCCAAAAAGGTAGAAACCCAGCTCGAAAGAGAAAAACGTGAAAACACCCCTACAGCTCTTGACAATGCAAAGGTGGAACAGGAGATAAAAAAGAAAACGCCGCCAAAGCCATACATCATCCCGCCTCTCAGCCTCCTGAAGAGCGGTGGTGCACAGGACTCCGACTCAAGGGAAGAAATCCGCCAGAACGCAGTAGTTCTTCAGGAGACTTTGAAAAGCTTCGGTATCAATGTAAAGATCACCAACATTTCAGTGGGACCGGCTGTTACCCGTTACGAGCTTCAGCCTGAGATAGGCGTCAAGGTTTCAAAGATCGTTTCTCTTACCAATGATATCAAGATGGCCCTTGCGGCAGTTGATATCCGTATAGAAGCTCCTATCCCCGGAAAATCCGCGGTGGGAATTGAGGTTCCGAACAAGCACAGCTCCATGGTATATCTGGGAGATGTTTTAAGGAGCCAGGAGTTCATGGATGCAAAGTCAAGGATAGCCTTCGGTGTAGGTAAAGACATTGCCGGAAAGACCATAGTCACCGATATTGCAAAGATGCCTCACCTCCTTATCGCAGGATCCACAGGTTCGGGAAAATCGGTTTGTATTAACACCCTCATTATGTCCATGCTGTTTAAATACAAGCCGGAAGAACTCCGTATGATCATGGTAGACCCCAAGGTGGTTGAGTTAAGTGTTTACAACGGCATCCCTCACCTCCTCATTCCTGTAGTCACGGATCCCAAAAAGGCTGCAGCTGCCCTTAACTGGGCCGTGGCCGAGATGACAGACCGATATAAGAAGTTTGCGGAAAGCGGTTCAAGAGATCTTAAGGGATATAATGAAAAGATCGAGAGAGTCATTAATGATCCCGAGGTCCCCGAGGACCAGAAACCCGAAAAGCTGCCTCAGATAGTAATCATAATCGACGAGCTTGCTGACCTTATGATGGTATCCAGCCAG
>DFGZ01000090.1 GCA_002371295.1 Oribacterium sp. UBA3737
GGACCTCACCATCATGGATGCCTGTCTTGAGTGCGGTGTTCACTATGTTGATACAGCAAACTACGAGCCTGAGGATACAGATGATCCTGAATGGAGGAAGATCTATGAGAAGCGCTGCAAGGAGCTGGGATTCTCAGCTTACTTTGATTATTCATGGCAGTGGGCTTACGATCAGCGCTTCAAGGATGCAGGTCTCACAGCACTTCTCGGAACAGGCTTTGATCCCGGTGTAACAAGCGTATTTACAGCTTACGCTCAGAAGCACTACTTCGATGAGATCCACACCATTGACATCCTTGACTGTAACGGTGGTGACCATGGATATCCTTTCGCCACAAACTTCAATCCTGAGGTGAATCTTCGTGAGGTAAGTGCGCCGGGAAGCTACTGGGAGGACGGTCACTGGGTAGAGATTCCGGCCATGTCCATAAAGCGTGAATACAACTTCCCTGAGGTTGGTGAGAAGGATATGTACCTTCTTCATCATGAGGAGATAGAGGCTCTCGCAAAGAACATTCCGGGAGTTAAGCGTATCCGTTTCTTCATGACCTTCGGACAGAGCTATCTCACACATATGAAGTGTCTTGAGAACGTGGGAATGCTTTCCACAAGTCCTGTTGACTTCAACGGACAGAAGATCGTTCCTATCCAGTTCCTGAAGGCCCTGCTTCCGGATCCTGCTTCCCTCGGACCGAGAACAGTGGGAAAGACCAATATCGGCTGCATCTTCACAGGAATCAAGGATGGCAAGGAAAAGACCATTTACATTTACAATGTCTGCGACCATCAGGAGTGCTACAGGGAAGTTGAGAGCCAGGCCATCAGCTACACAACAGGTGTGCCTGCCATGATCGGAACAGCACTTGTGGCAAGCGGCATCTGGAACAAGCGCGGCGCCCTCACAACAGATGAATTCGATCCGGATCCATACATGGATATGCTTAACAAATTCGGTCTTCCATGGGTAGTTGACGAGAATCCGGCAACAGTAGAGTAAAAGAAGAAACAGGTTTAAGAATTGAACATAAAGGATTTAAAAACACCGGTATATGTGGTGGATGAGAAAGCCATCATACGGAATCTATCGATACTAAGGGACGTGGAGAGGTCTGCGGGCTGCCATATACTTTTAGCGCAGAAAGCATTCTCCATGTTCAGGATCTATCCTCTCATTTCACAGTACATTTCAGGCGCAACTGCCAGCGGGCTTTTCGAAGCCCGCCTGGCTCATGAGGAGATGAAGGGGGAGAATCATGTATTCTGCCCGGCTTATACGGAAGAGGAAATGCAGGAGCTCTCAAGGATCTGCGATCATATGAGCTTTAATACCCTTCGTCAGCTGGAGCTTCACCGACCTGTATGGGAGAAGTCGAAAGTAAGTGTAGGCCTGAGAATCAATCCTGAGTTCTCGACCCAGGAGGGACATGAGATCTATGACCCCTGCGCTCCCGGATCGCGGCTCGGAATAAGAAAGAAGGACATGCCGGAGCATTTGCCTCTGGGCGTTGAGGGTATACATTTCCATACTCTCTGCGAGCAGGATGCGGCGCCTCTTGCGGCTACAGTAGCCTACGTTGAGGAGCACTTCGGCACATATCTTCATGAGGCGAAATGGGTTAATTTAGGCGGCGGACATCACATCACGAAACCCGGATATGACATAGAGCTTCTTAAGAAGACCATACTTCATCTTAAGGAGACCTACGATGTGGAGGTATATCTGGAGCCCGGGGAGGCTATCGCGCTTAATGCCGGTTACCTCTGTACAAAGGTTCTCGATATAGTTGAGAATACGCTTCCTATACTTATTCTTGATGCATCAGCAGCCTGTCACATGCCGGATGTTCTGGAGATGCCCTACCGCCCGCCTCTTAAGGATGGTGGGGAGCCGGGGGAAAAGGCATACACCTGCCGTCTCGGGGCAAGGACCTGTCTTGCCGGAGACATAATAGGAGACTACAGCTTTGACACTATGCCGGAGATCGGGGATATCCTCACATTCGAGGATATGGCCATTTACTCCATGGTCAAGAACAACACCTTTAACGGCATGCCTCTTCCGGATATTGCTCTACTGCATGAGGACGGAACTGTGGAGACAGTCAGAAGCTTCGGCTATGAGGATTTCAGGAACAGGCTTTCGTGAGGCAGAATAAGGACGGAAGTGTCAAAGGCTGTTTCGCGCTTTTAAGCAGGTAACAGTTGAGCAGGACTTATGACACTCATATCAGATATACAGAGGTGACAGATCAGATGATTTTAAATCAGTCAAAGCCATCAGCCGATGGTTTTTATATGCCGGCAGAGTACGCGATGCATGAGGGTACACTTCTTGTGTGGCCGGTGCGTCCCGGCAGCTGGGGCAGGGATCCTGAGAGTGCACAGGATGCGTTTTGTGCCATCGCAAAAGTGCTTTCCGGGCATGAAAAGGTCTGGTTCCTTGCAGACATGGAGCATCTTCATGAGGCAAGGGAGAGACTGGGAGATATGGCGGAAGTGGTTGAGATTCCAACTGACGATGCTTGGGCCAGAGACATTGGCCCCACCTTCGTGACGAACGGCACAGAAATCCGGGGAATAAACTGGAAGTTCAATGCCTGGGGCGGTGACGTGGACGGTCTGTACATGAGCTTCGATAAGGATGATGCAGCAGCAGTTGCCTTTTGTGAGCATATAAAGAAGGACGTCTACGATTTCGGCGATTTCGTTCTGGAGGGAGGCTCCATTCACACTGACGGAGAAGGAACACTTCTGGTGACGGAGACCTGTCTTCTCAGCAAAGGACGAAATCCTCATCTTAAGAGAGAAGAAATCGAGGTGCGTCTCAAGGATGCACTGGGCATAGAAAAGGTGCTTTGGCTGCCCTTCGGCATCTACAATGATGAGACTAATGAGCATGTAGACAATGTCTGTGCTTTCACAGCCCCCGGCGAGGTGGTGCTTGCCTGGACCGATAACAAAGAGGATCCTCAGTATGCCATGTCACAGGCGGATCTTCAGTACCTTGCTTCCGTGACTGATGCGAAGGGACGTAAGCTGAAGGTACATAAACTTCCCATACCGGATCATCCGGTGCTGGTGAAGGAGCAGGATCTCGAGAATCTCGTTTTCGAAGAGGGCGAGGATAACCGTGAAGCGGGTGAAAGGCTGGCAGCCAGCTACGTGAATTTTTACTTTGGAAACGGTGTTGTTCTGGTGCCTCAGTTCGGGGGCGGGAACAAAGAAAGTGATGAAAGGGCCCTCAGGATACTGAAGGAGCTTTGTCCTGACAGAGAGGTGCTTGGGATAGATTCCATGGCCATACTTCTTGGGGGCGGAAACATTCACTGTATCACGCAGCAGGTGCCGCGTCCATGACATTTCCCGGGACGGCGATCTCTGTGATAAAAAACATGTCGCAGGTGAGCCTTACACGCAGTAGATTTTAATGGTGATTTTATACTGTACCCATAACAGTGGACACGAAAGATTTTAGGCACCCACAGTAATGGACACATTTTAAGAGAGGGAATACAAGATGAGTTATGTTACAGTTGCAGCTGTACAGATGAGCTGCACTAACGATCCAAAGGAAAATATAGCACATGCCGAAAAGCTTGTTCGTGAAGCGGCTCAGAAGGGTGCCAGAGTCATCCTTCTCCCGGAACTTTTTGAGAGGCAGTACTTCTGTCAGGAAAGAAGATATGAGTATTACAGCTTTGCGACCGATGTGGAGTCAAATCCGGCGGTTAATCATTTCAGAAAGATCGCAGCAGAGTTAGAGCTGGTCATCCCCATAAGCTTCTATGAGCAGGATGAGCTGCTTCTTTTCAACAGTATAGCAATGATAGATGCTGACGGATCAGTTCTTGGGGTATATAGAAAGACTCATATCCCCGATGATCATTACTATCAGGAGAAGTTCTATTTCACTCCCGGCGATTCAGGCTTCAAGGTATGGAAGACAAGATACGGAAATATCGGAGTGGGAATATGCTGGGATCAGTGGTTCCCCGAGGCTGCCAGATGTATGGCTTTAATGGGTGCGGATATGCTCCTTTACCCTACCGCCATCGGCAGTGAGCCTATTCTTAATGTAGACAGTTCTGGGCACTGGCAGAGGGTCATGCAGGGACATGCCGCTGCGAACATACTTCCTGTCATTGCGGCAAACCGTTACGGTACAGAGACCGTGGAGCCATGTGAGGCTAACGGTAATCAGTCCTCAAGCCTGTGCTTCTATGGGAAGAGCTTTATAACCGATCCGACGGGAGAAATCATTTCGCAGGCTGAAAGAGAAGGCGACGCCATACTCACAGCGGAATTCGATCTCTCCGGCATAAGGGAAGACAGGCTCTCATGGGGACTTTTCAGAGACAGAAGACCTGAATGCTACAGGGCGATTTCTGAGAGAAGATAAATTTCTATCCCGACCGAGGTCCTGCATGGATGTATATCGACGGCGGTTACACTGCACAGTAAAAAGAAAAATAAAACAAAAAAATCAGAACGCCCCTTACCTGGATTTACTCAGGATGGGGTGTTCTGTCATTTTGTGGGTCTTCAAAGTTGTTGAGGGTCTCCCTTTTTGTAGCAGTTGTCGATGCCTTTCACGTAGTGCAGTGGATACCCCATTTTGCCGGTTTCTTTCATTGATGACCTTACAGTGCAGAGCGGTCCGAAGTCAACTTTTGACATCTACATCGTAATATGGTTTATTCAACAATTTGCCCGTAGAACAGTAATTCAGGTTCAGCAGTATCTGTAAGGAGCATATACCTGAATGGTCTGTCTGCGATAAATTCTTTTATTTCATGTTTTTCAGGAGCACAGCCTTCTAACATCAGAATTGCGGTCGCTGCAGCAGCCTCAATACCTTTTTCGTCAACCTTGATCTTCGTTTTCTGAATAATATCAGTGATCATAAGGCTCATCTCATGGCTCATTACCGAAAAATCAGCATCGGGACTAAAAGCCTTCGTGGCTCCGTGTGCTTTACAGAAATCAAGGAGCTGATTATCTGATAATTCAGTTTCGGTTTCAAACTTGGGAAGACAAACAGCAACTTCTTCATAGGAAGAAGCCGGGATTTTTTTAATAACATCATCAACTTCACCCAGGATAAAAACAGCATTTATGCCTCCCTTCATCGGAAGAACAACGAACTTGCCTTTTTCATCCTCATAGTACCTGAAACGCTCTTGCTGTTTCATAAAGTCCTTTTTTACAATGTTTCCGGCCAGAGTCTGAAAGTTCCCTTCTCTTGTAGCATAATCGTAGAACTCATTTTCCCAGGCAGTCCTCAGATACAGCGTGTTCACAAGAATCAGGTCTGTATATGAAAGGTCATTACTGATGGAAGATATGAGACCATTTGTATTTTCTTTTTCATAGTGTTCTCCGTTACTGTTATAGCTTTTAACAGACATGTGATTTCTTTGTTTGGTCCGATACAGACTAAGATGATATTTTCATCAGCACAAATTTATTATATGAGCATCATATCATAGACAGGTTCAATCCAGGTAGTTCAACTTTTTATATTTTATACGATAATGGAGCTTAATAATCTCATGTTGACATTATGATATAAGTGTCATATGTCTATCCTCCACTTGTGCTTGTCCCCTTTTGACACCATGGCTTATACTTGTAGTTAAGATAAATCTATAAAAGCACCCCAAGAGTATAGGACAATACCATTGTTTATGAAAAATACAAACAGGAAAATCAGATTAACCAAGGTCAGTGTTTTGCATTATATACGCCTGATATATCGTTTAGCTATCTTTATTTCCCTTCTGGTTTTCTATATTTTAAGTAAGTTTAAAGGACAGGAGACAGTGATAAGCCGGCTTGAAGAAGCCCCAGCGATCATTTCCATCGTATGGGGAGTTTTTGTTGTGGAAATGATCTTTAGGTTTTTTCCATCAAAACTTGAAAGTCCCGGCTGTCAAAAACAATTTGCTTCCAATTACATAAAAACAGGCGAGACTGACATCATCATTCAGGATAACAATGCCACTGTGCTTATTCTTTTGATATGGATAGCTTTTAATATGGTATTTGGAGCACTCCATATGGCAGGTCTTTTGGATGATGGGTTTATGATACTGCTGTGCAGTGCATACTCAGTATGTGACGTTATATGTATCTTGTTTTTCTGTCCATTCCAGACCTGGTTTATGAAGAACAAATGCTGCAGCACCTGCAGAATATATAACTGGGATTATGCGATGATGTTCACACCGCTCTTTTTTGTGAGAAAAAGCTATCTCTGGTCGCTGCTTGTAATCTCGTTTCTGTTGCTGATTCGCTGGGAGATAACATTTTACAGACATTCAGAACGGTTTTCTGAAAACACAAACGGGTTTATAAAATGTGCCAACTGTAACGAGAAACTTTGTACACATAAGAAACAGCTTCATTCATTATGGCGCAGAATCGAAGAATATTATGAAGCCCGTAAAAAGTGGCTTAAAGATTCTCGATGATGGATTTGAACGTCGTCTTTATAAGTTTTAACAGAATAAAAGGGACTGATATGAATTTTAAATTACGAAAAATAACCGAGAAAGATGATGCAGCTGTAGCCGGACTTGTCCGGGAAAATCTAAAAAAGTTTGGGCTTGATATTCCGGGAACGGCATATTTCGATGAGGGATTGGACCATTTAAGCCGCGTTTATAACAGCGGGGTGTGTCAGTATTACGTGGCTGAAGCGGAAGGAAAAATCTTCAGGCGGCTATACATATATACAGGAAAAGCGGCTATCACGAGATCGAGCGTCCTAAAGAAGTTGGTCACAGCACTATGAACAGGTTTTTTGAAAAGGAACTGTAGGATATTGAATTTTCCCGGAAATTCGATATCCGTACACGTGTTTTTGGGGCTTCTGACAAAAAACATCCGGCTCTGCCGGATTTTAGAACGCTTTTCCCTAATTGCATTCGAAGGCATATAGGTGTTTAAAATATTTGTAAAGTGAATTTGCATTCATCCATAAGCCCATCGTCTTTAATCGATTTCAGATATAATCCGTAGAAAGCATTATTTCTGCATACCTCGTCATAGATGTCGTCATTCCATCGTATCTCATCTTTATGACCGGAGAAATATGCTGTATTTAAATCCGCAATGTATTCATATAATTCCGAAGTTCCCTCAGGAAGTCCCTCCTGTGCTTTTCTGTAAGAAACATCCCACATAAACTGTTTCGCTTCTTCGTAATGCGGAAAGGATAATGTCTCCGTTCGGTAATCCAGTGTATCTCCTTCTATGTCCAGAACCCCGAACTGAAAAGGTGAGACAGAAAGTGCCGACGTTGCCGCCTCTGTAAAACCTTTATCACCGGTTTTGATATCCTGAATATGCATATGACCGCTAAGATTTAAAAGTACGCCATATTCCTCGTAAAGAGAACATAAGCGCTCATACCCACCCATTACAAACCCGTCTATAAAGATGCTGTTATGTGCAAGAACATTCTGATGACTGACTGCAATTACCTTTTTACCGGAGCTCTTTGCAGCTGCTAACTGTGCTCTGACCCATTCAAGGGTCTCATCTGTAAGGATGCCGGGAGATTTCTCAGTGTTCACATCAACCATCAGAAGCAGATATTCAGGACTCAGCTCATAGGTATAGCTAAGGGAATTCTCGTCTCTGGCCAAGGCTCTGTCATATCCGAAGCTATATAAATTGTTATTTTATCTATAGCGGTCTGAACAGTCTTTTCCCCTTGGCTAATAAAGCATCCACTCATGAGCAGCATTAATACCGCTATAAATATGCCTATCTTCTTTTTATTCATATATCAACTTCCTATAGCAGTCTTTTTCTGGGGAATCAGTCTATGCGGTCTCCGTTACCGTATATTTCCGCAAAACGGGCAGCAAAGGATGGGGAGCATCCACCGGCATAAAGATGGGAGATGTCTCCAAAGGAGGATACTCGGAAATGTGCTGTTCCCTGACGCCTCTCTTCTGTATAGACGGTAGTGACAGAGGATGGGGCGGCGCAGAATCCATGCCAAAGCTGCATGGGAGAGATGTGCAGAAGGTGGGAAAGAAGGACACATTCTACACCGAAGTGACAGAATAAAGCGATGGTATCCGAGCTTCCATGTTCAACCCGGAACACATTTCCGTCATGACGATAACCATGGTTTAAAAGAAAATCATCCAGACTGGAGGTTACTTTATGAAACACTTCAGGAACGGAACTTTCTTTAAAAACATCCACATCCATCCAATGCTCAGCGTCATAAAAACGAGGCTCCTGTGTCCAGTCCTGTGGCAGCCAGTCCCATGAGATCATCCGACGTTCTGTCACATCAGGTCTGTTTATTAATGCTTCATTGAACTCACGAAGCCAGGGCAGAATCTCGGCTGTTTTTCCATATTTTTCCAGGGTGAGAGATGCCGTATCCCGGGCACGGCCCATGGGGGATACATAAAATTCCCGGATTTTTTCTGTACTGTAGAGACGTTCGGCAAGTAATCTTGCTTCATTCCATCCCTTTTCTGTAAGTGAATCGTGCTCGTAATCCGGATCGCCATGGCGAATGATCAGTAATTTCATACAAAGCTCCGTTCCGCCGCCGGAAAATGACGGCATAAATATTTATGATAAGTGTTTTTTTACACTAATCTCCATTCCGCGGACAAGCCGCGGCACAAATAGTGATGAAAGTTCTGCTTTCTTTTACATTATACCTCCGGCAAAATCAGCTCCGGTTGCTATTATCCTATGGTTAAAATAGTTTGTCGAGACATCCCGTTATAATAACTTTTTATCGTAAAGCCCCATAATTCGTTATCAGCAGATGAGAATATGCCGATATTTTTATGTAATTACTGATTGTACAGATTTCAATTTATGACTTCATTACAGGCATGGAAAAGGACGCTTTTTGAGGCCTGAGAGTGCGGAATGCGGGAGGTCAAAAGATTTGGGAGGGTTTAAACTATGACAGCAATCGGCAACACGTTTTTCTTTCAATGGGAAGTCACACTGATGGAGTGGCTGCAGGCTAACCTCGGCAGCGCGGCGATTTCTATGATGTCATTCTTCTCCTTGTTTGGAGAAGAACTGCCTCTTATTCTGATCGTAGGGTTTATATACTGGAGTTATGACAAAAAGCTGGGCAGAAAGATGGGACTGAGCGCCATCATGGGACTGACCTGGAGCACCATGATAAAAAATCTTGTTCTGAGACGCAGACCTTACTTCGATCATGAGAACATTAAAATTCTGCGTATTGTGGAACCGCACGGAGACATCTACGATATCTCGGCCCAGGGCTATTCTTTTCCCAGTGCCCATTCAACCAACGCGGTAACGGTATTTGGATCGTTGGCAACCAACATCAGGAAACGGGGGATAGTGATCCTGGCAATAGTTTTACCGTTGCTCACAGGCATTTCGCGTTTTGTGGTCGGAGCACATTATCCCACGGATGTAATGGCGGGATGGCTGCTGGGCTTAACCAGTGTTACGGTGGTCAATGTGCTTCAGGAGCGTGTAAAGAACACGATCACACTGTATGGCATCCTGCTGGTCATCGCCCTTCCGGGCTTTTTTTACTGCAGGACTGAGGATTACTTCACATCCATGGGACTGATGATCGGCTTCATGGGAGGCACACTTCTGGATGATCGCTTTGTACGTTTTGAAAATACGAAAAATCCCCTCTTCAAGGTTCTGCGTGTGCTTGGCGGACTGGTTGTTTATCTGGTGTTGAACACCCTGCTCAAGCTGCCATTCTCTAAGGAATTTCTTTCCGATGGAAGCGCAGCGGCACTGGTGATACGCTTTGCGCGATATGCCATAGTTTCTGTTGTGGCCTTTGGTGTCTACCCTATGGTGTTCAGATTTGAAAAATCGCAGCAGACCGGTAAGGCTGCCTGAAAGAGGAATAACCATAGTCGGATTAAGTATCTATGCAATGAGCATACTTCGGGAAGACTTCCGGATTTATGATACTTACCGATAGGGTGGTGACATGAGTCACCACCCTATTTCGTATATGTCGTCCATCTTCAGTATCTGCCCGTCTTCCAGGAGGATCTTTCGTTCCATGGTATCGAGCTTTTTTACGTAGCCCTTAGTGGTTATGTACTCTCCTCCAGCTTTTTTTTCATCCTTTTTGAACCAGGTGATACAGAGCTCCTGCTCTGATAAATGGTCTTTTAACTCCTGCAGCTGCCGGTCTAAAAGTTCCTTTTGGGATTCACTCAGAATCAGCTTCTCTGATACCTGTCTGCCGGTTTCCTCGATTGCTTCTTCGTAGCCGGTTAAAGCTGCAAAAGGTGCAAACTGGGCTGCTCTGTTATAAAGAGACATCCGTTTATGTTTAAGTGAGTCGGGATGCTGCAGATCTATGATGTCCCCGTACTTCGTCATCACATCTGTATTATGGCCGTACAGTTCATGATTTTTTATTCCATGTACGTTGTGCCACTCCGGTTTGTCTTTCACGTATATTCCTCGTTTAACATTTAAATTATGATGTGAGTGTCAAAAGTAATTGCCACTCACTGACAGCACCACACACAAGCACCACGCACAATTCGTGTAATGCGCCTGCATAAAGTTATAGTAAAAAGCTTAAGGGCGTGATTTCAGATATCTCAAAAGCTGTGTTCCGGTTAAGAGGGTTTAGTCTAAGCTTTATGCCCTCCGATTTGTTCATTCCGGCTCTTCATAGTTGCACCATCCAGCATATTCATACCTTTCAATACAGCATTTTTTCCGAATTTCTGTTTGATTGATAGAGCAGCTTCCTGCAGCTTTCGGTCTCTTTTTTTAACCCTTTTTATAGCTTTTCGTTCTTTTTCTTTTTTTTCGTAATCGGTAAAGAGATCCATCTGTTCCCATGAACCCTCCATATTCCCGAAGGTTACGGTCTTGTTCTCTTCTTTTTCATCCTTTACCCTTCCGGCAACTATATTGATTCGTCTTACCAGAAGATCGGGATTCACTATCTGATCGAACAGTTTGAGGCAGGCTCCGGTGATTAATCTGGTTGAGGATGTCATCTCCTGAAGTGATATGGTGCCATGGGCGTGCTTCGGAACCCTCCGTCCCAGATAATCCACAACTACCGGTCCGTGGTACAGCTTGCTTATAACAGGATCGGTGAGATTGTCGATATCATATCCTATAGTGAGCATCAGCTGATCTGTCACCAGATGCTTTCCTACCAGATCAAGAGCCAGCTGATCTGCCATCTCTTTTACTACCAGACGGGTCTTTTCAAAATCATAGGCACAGTGAAGTACCTGCCCCGATCCCATACTGCTGTTTTCGGGTTTATAAGCTTTCACATCCTTCATCCTGCAGGGCTCATATCCCCAGGCATGGTCTATGAGCAGCTCTGCGTTTATACCGAAGCTTTTATATAAAAGCTCCTCATTATCCAATGAACATCTGGCAATGTCACCCATGGTATAAAGTCCGAGACTCTCAAGCTTTCTTGCGTATCCGACCCCGACTCTCCAAAAATCGGTAAGGGGTCTGTGATTCCAGAGGAGCTGTCTGTAGCTCCTCTCATCTATCATGGCGATGCGTACTCCGTCTTTATTGGCCGGAATATGCTTGGCTACGATATCCATGGCAATCTTTGCAAGATACATGTTGGTACCGATACCTGCCGTTGCAGTGATTCCTGTATCCACTATGATCTCATGAATCATAGCTGCTGCCATCTTTTCGGCCACAGCAGCTCTTGACCCTGTATCCGTGTTCTGATTTTGTGCATAGGCTTTAAGATAGGCTGTGACATCCATAAAGACCTCATCTATGGAATACACATGTATATCCTCCGGTGCAACATACCTAAGATAAATGTCATAGATTTTTGTACTGATTTCTATATATCTGGCCATCTGAGGAGGTGCTGCTATATAATCTAGTTCCAGAAAAGGATCTTCCTTTAATTTCTCAGCATCACAGGATTTTCCTGTGAATTCCCGGCCGTGAATCTTTCTCCGGCGTTCGGCGTTTATAGCTTTGACTCTTTCTATGACCTGAAAAAGTCTGGCACGTCCCGGTATTCCGTAAGCTTTCAGGGAAGGAGTCACTGCGAGACATATGGTTTTTTCTGTTCGGCTGACATCCGCCACCACCAGATTTGTGGTCAGTGGATCAAGATCTCTTTCAAAGCACTCCACAGAGGCATAAAAAGACTTAAGATCTATACATATGTAGTATCTGTCATTCTGCATATCATCCATCACCGCCCTCGTTAATGTACAAAATTCACTGTATGAACAGCATATCACAAAACAAATGTTTTATCAAACGTTTGTTTTTAATTGACGGCATTTATACGGTTGGGAATGATCCCTATTCTTTCAGAATGATCATTCCCTCTAATACAAATTTTATTATCAGCTATGCGCAGAGCTGATATATAATCAAGACGAGAGGTTCATATCGTTCTACATATACTTAGAAGATATGAATCATTAAAAACATCAATTACTGTAGGGGCAGAGTATGGCTATTCGGGCTGCATTTATGGTTCCGCATCCGCCGCTTATCATTCCGGAGATAGGAAAAGGCGGTGAAAAAAGCATTCAGGATACTATCGATGCTTATGAAGGGTGGCAAAGGAAATCGGGAAACTGAGAGATAAGATCTGTGAACTTGCAGATAATAAGGTTTTTCCTGCAGGTGATTGTCGGGGCTGATTAGACGTAAAGAATCGTCGGGTGATTATGGCAAAGTGTGATGTATGTTATCGGAAATGTGAAATAAGAGAGGGTAGTTATGGGTTTTGCGGTGTCAGAACCTGCAGGGAAGGAAGGGTGGTTCCGGAGAACTATGGGATGCTTACTTCGATTGCATTGGATCCTATAGAGAAGAAACCTTTTAGAAAATTTATGCCCGGAAGTCTTATCCTGTCTGTAGGGAGCTATGGCTGCAATCTTCGTTGTCCGTTTTGTCAGAACTACAGTATCTCATGGTCAGAAGAGGTCAATGAAACTAAAATGCGGGCGAGATATGTGGCGCCGGAGACATTGGCACAGATAGCGGAAGAGCAGAAGATAAACGGAAACATAGGGGTGGCTTTTACATACAATGAGCCATTGATATCCTTTGAATATGTTTTGGACACCGCAAAGTTCCTTGTTAAAAAAGGGCTGAAAACCGTGCTTGTGACCAATGGAATGGCAGATGTGGAGGCAGTTAAAGAGCTGCTTCCTTATGTGGATGCCATGAATATAGATTTAAAGGGGTTTTCAGACAGGTATTACCGGGATGTTCTGAAAGGTGACCGCGGGATGGTTATGGACTTTATAGCTGAAAGCGTGAAGTACAGTCATGTGGAGCTGACGACGCTTATCATTCCGGGTGAAAATGATTCCGAGGAAGAAATGTCTCAGCTTAGTGAATGGGTAAGTTCGCTGGACCCATCAATCCCGCTTCATATATCGAGATTCTTTCCACGTTTTCATATGATGGACATAATGGCAACGCCGGTGGATAAGATATACAGGTTAAAGACAGTTGCGGAGGAAAAGCTGCGGTTTGTATATACAGGTAACTGCTGAGTCTTCTACGGCTCATGCGCTACAAATCTTAATCATTTCAATGAATGCCTGCACCTGAGGAATTTTTATATATTCCGGACGGTACAAAAGGTAAGTTTTCCGACATAGGGAAGGATGGACTTGGAAACCGGGGTAGGAACAAGTCCTTTTTTTGATCTTATGTACAACTGACATCCAAGCTTTTTTATTCGTTTACATTTATTATTGTTTGTTTTAATTGCGGCAATGGGTATAATAATAGGCTATGCGCCTTATAAAACAAGCGCGATAATCACGCCGGCTAAAAAGACTGGAAGCATAAGGTTTGGTGGAAAGAAAACTATAGAAACAGGATTTAAATGATGGAAAGAAACAACAGAAGTGAAAAAGATAGCGCAGCAACACCGGCAGCAAATGGATGGGCACTTACGCCCATATTGATATTTCTGGTGCTGTATCTCGGAAACGGTATATTTTTTGAATGTATAAGACCTATCGAAGGAGAGATGGGATTTTATATCATATCCGTTGTGGTTGCCTTCGGTGTTGCGCTGATTGCGGCATTTCTTCAAAACAGAAAGCTGTCATTTGATGAAAAGATCCATCTGTGCGCTCAGGGAATAGGCGATGATAATATTACTGTCATGCTGTTTATTTTCCTGCTCTCGGGAGCATTCAGCGGGATAGCGGGAAAAGCCGGAGGGGCACTCAGTACAGCCAACATGCTCCTCAATATCATCCCCCCGAAATTTGCGGAAGCAGGACTGTTTATTATCGCATGTCTCATATCTATGGCTATGGGAACCAGTGTAGGTACGATAACCGTGCTTGTGCCCATAGCAACGACAGTTGCAGAGAACGGAGGGCTTTCCATTCCTATGTGCGTTGGTACCGTAGTCGGTGGTGCGATGTTCGGAGATAATCTTTCATTCATATCGGACACTACCATAGCGGCTACAAAGACCCAGGGCGTTCAAATGGCGGATAAGTTCCGGACCAATATAAAAATAGCGCTTCCTTCAGCTATACTGACTCTGGTGGTGATTCTTTTCCTGTCGTTGAACGGCGAAACAGCGCCCATGGGCAGTTTTGATTATGATATTCTTCTTGCGGCGCCGTATTTTGCTGTGCTTATACTGGCCTTGGCCGGTGTTAATGTTTTTGCGGTACTGATGATAGGCATCGTTCTTTATCTTATTACGGGCATGATGCTTAATACACTTGATTATGTCAGTGCATTTTCCGCTATGGGAACGGGAACGGCAGGAATGTTTGAAACCATGATAGTAACAGTGCTTGTGGCTTCAATATCAGCCCTTATGAAAGCGGGTGGAGGATTTGCGGCAATTCTCGAATTCATAAAAAAGCGGGCAAGCGGTAAAAGAGGAGGCATGGCAGGTATCGGCCTTCTGACAGCCTTTCTGGATATTGCTACCGCCAACAATACAGTGGCTATAGTCATAGCAGCTCCGATTGCTAAAGAAATCAGTGATGAGTATGGTGTATCGGGCAGAGTCACAGCTTCTCTCCTGGATACATGTTCCTGTATAGCCCAGGGAATCATCCCCTATGGTGCACAGCTTCTGATAGCTTCATCCCTCTCCGGGATAAGCAGCATGGAGATCATCCCCTGGCTTGTCTATCCCTTCATACTTTTGATTTTTGTTGTGATATCGATCCTCAGGGTAAAAGAATAAAAAAATTATTAATTGAATGTAAGGAGAAACAGAGGACAAAACAACAGAGGCAGAAGAAGTAAAGGAAAGCGAAACAGAACCGGAGGAGACACTTTCCGAGGAGAGTCTGCCTGAAGAGACAAAGCCGGTGGAGACATTGCCTGAGACAACAGCTGCAGCTGCAAAGCAGAAGGTGAAGGAAAAAGAGTATCTCACCATGGAAGACATCGCCGGAACGTGGACCATCGACGATATCACCACCTACAGCTTTAAGGCAGACGGTACAGGAGCGCTCATTTTACCTAAGAACAAGTACAGCTTCAAGTACACTCTCGAAGAAGACGAGATGAAGATCGACTTCGAAAACAATAAGCTCCGTGACAGTACTTTTAAGGTATCTCTTGCGGATGAAGTCCTGACCCTTAAGTGCCTTGATGAGTATTTTGAAAATGAGTACGAATTACATAAACTTGAAGATTGATTTATTGAAGTAAAAGAATTATTACAAGAATAATAGAGTTATAGAAAATGCCCTTCGAAAAGTAAGGGCATTTTCTTATTGAAACAAACTTTTTTGATTACCCGATATCA
>DFGZ01000321.1 GCA_002371295.1 Oribacterium sp. UBA3737
GCCGGGTTGAATGAAGGACCGCCGATATCGATCATGTTATCCTTGAGAGCAGGTCCGTTGTCTCTCGGAACACCTGCACCGTTAAAGATACGGCCTAAAAGGTGCTCTGAGAAAGATACCTGCATCGGTCTTCCGAGGAAGCGTACAGGATCGTTAGTACTTACACCCTGAGCGCCTGCGAAGACCTGAAGAGAAACCATATCACGGTCAAGTTTGATAACATTGGCATAGCTGTCACCAACGAGAGCGAGGTCTCCGTTACGGATGCCATCGGCTCTGACGGTGATAACGTTGCCGACTATTGACTCAATTTTTGTATATACTTTCTGCATAAGACCTCCTAAGCTAATGCCTTTGATTTAAAGAAATCTGTGATCTTATTCTTCTGAGCTTCAAATTCAGGTGTTTCAAAAACAGTTCCGTGCCAATCCAGGAATTCCTGTCTTAACTGGTTGAAGAAAGAACGGATCTCATCTTTATCTTCGAGGTCATATTTAAGCATCAATGCTTCGTAGAGAACATCGAATTCAATACGCTGTCTCTCGGGAAGGCATGCTGCGTCGATAGGATCAAATGAGTTCTGCTGCAGATAAACGGCATCAAGCAGCTCACCCTTCTGATAAGTGATGTAGTCTTCTGCTGTGGTACCTTCCTCACCGATAACCTTCATCATCTGGTTGATCTCGATACTTCTGCGGAGGATTCCGCGGGCTCTCTCAACAAGATCCATATCGATGATTCCGGAATACTTTGACCATGACTCCATAGGATCGATGGCAGGATACTTACGTGCATCGGATCTCTCACGTGAAAGTCCGTGGAAAGCACCTACGACCTTCAGAGTTGCCTGTGTAACAGGCTCTTCGAAGTTACCGCCGGCAGGTGATACTGTACCACCGATGGTTACGGAACCGATGGAACCGTCTTTAAGACGAACCTTTCCGGCTCTCTCATAGAAGGAAGCGATGGTTGACTCAAGGTAAGCAGGGAAAGCCTCCTCTCCCGGAATTTCCTCGAGACGTCCGCTCATCTCTCTCATGGCCTGAGCCCAACGGGATGTTGAGTCGGCAAGAAGGAGAACATTGAGACCCATCTGTCTGTAATACTCTGCGATTGTAACGGCTGTGTAGCAGGATGCTTCTCTCGCTGCAACAGGCATGGAAGAAGTGTTACAGATGATAACTGTTCTTTCCATAAGTGAACGGCCTGTACGAGGGTCATCCAGCTCAGGGAACTCTGTAAGAACTTCAACTACCTCACCGGCACGCTCTCCGCAGGCAGCGATGATAACGATATCCGCTTCTCCGTTCTTTGCCTCCATGTGCTGAAGGACTGTCTTACCTGCACCGAAAGGTCCCGGTACACAGAAGGTTCCGCCTTTTGCAACAGGAAGGAAAGCGTCAACGCATCGAAGCTTCATGATGAGCGGCTCATCCGGCTTCAGTCTCTCTTCGTAACACTTGATAGGCTGCTTTACAGGCTGAGTGATGACCATTGAAAGCTCCTTCTCTTCGCCTGTGCCGTTTGCTATCACGCAGATAGTTGAACGAACATTGTATGTTCCCTTTTCCTTGATGGACTTAACTGTCCAGTCATTTCCTTTTAATGTGAAAGGAACCATGATACGGTGGGTGAAGATGCCCTCCGGAACAGTTCCGATAGTGTCTCCTGCGGAAACCGAGTCTCCTACCTTTGCCACAGGAGTGAATTCCCAATCCCTATCCGGGATAGCGTCAAGGTATACACCTCTCTGAAGGAAGAAACCACACTTTTCTGCAAGCTCAGGAAGTGGGTTCTGAAGTCCGTCATAGATCTGAGTAAGAATTCCCGGTCCCAGATCAACGCTCATCAGTTCACCGGTAAATTCTACCGGATCTCCGATTTTGATGCCGTTTGACATCTCATAAATCTGCATACTGGCTACACCGTTAGTAATACGGATGACCTCGCCCTTCAGGCGCTTATCGTCTACAAGAATATAACCAACCTCATTCTTGCGGACAGCACCCTCGAAGCTGACATTCGCCAAGTTACTGTTGATGCCAGTCACATGTCCTGTTACTGTTTCCATATAAGTCTCCCGATAAATTTATCAAAATTACAAATTGTAAACACGCTGCTGTACCTCACTGAGCAGTTGTCTGAATTCTGAAGAACCCTTGTCGTGATCGAAGCAGCCCTGACGTTCAAGGAGTTTAAGCTTCACTGCATATCCGAACAATACATAATCATCGAACATGTGAAGACCTACAAGCTCGTCAAGCTGCTGGAATTCATAATCCAGCATGATTTTCTCTGCCTCAAGAGGGTCCTTTGCTGCCAGTGCGGAGCTTACAACCTGAGCCGTCATGAAGTCCTTATTTGCCGGAGCGGGATAAGATTTTCCCAGTTTCATGCTTCGCTGATAATTAAGCTCTTTAGTCAGTGAACCATAAACACGGTTCCACTCCTTTATGAGAGGACCGTCAGTTGAAGAAAGTGTAAGGTCCCTTAAGAGCCTGTACTTATCTTCGCTTACTGTTGACACACACAAATCAAGGAATTCCTGATAGCTGAGAGGCATTTCTCCGTCACTTCTGAGTTCCGGCAAGCTCGATACTAGATAATAATATGCAGCCATCATTCACCTCCTGTTAGATGTCAAGGTTTCTGAAGTACGGCATAACCATCTCGGCAATTTCAGCTTCGGTGCAATCAAAATATCCGGATCCATCCTTAGCTGCGAGACGGAATCCAGCCTTGACGCCCTTTGTAGGTTTGATTTCAAGACCATCCTTGATCTCCTGTGCCAGTTCGCTCTTTAAAGCATCAGTTACCTCAGCTATCTCTGCGGTGTACTTGGATACATCTTCACCGGTGACAGCTGCTTTGATAAGTTTTCCGAGAGATTCTCCGGAAAGCGCCTTTTTAACGTCATTCTTGAGAATTTTCTCGTATGCAGCCTGTACCTCTGTCTTAAATGCAAGCACAGCATCCCGTTTTGCCTGCTCAGCGCTGACAGAAGCACTTTCCTTCATGATTCCGATCTCCTTTTCAGCCGAAGCCTTCACGCTTTCAGCTTCAGCCTTAGCATCGGAAACAATTGCATCTGCTTTTTTCTTTGCTTCTGCAATGATAGATTCTGCTTGTGCGTTGGCAGCATCGATACCCTCTTTACGGATCGATGTGACCAAATCCTGAATCTGTAATTCCATAAGTTTCCTCCTAGTAAAAATCGATACGCTTTTTGATCATACTTTTCTACACTCATCGCTTGTACCACAGATAAAGCTAATGAAATTGCATATTAGTGATTTCTGTGCAAGGAATTAAGAGCAGATGGCCGCCTGCCTGCATCCGTTCCGGGAAATAGACGCGGTTTGACAGCTTACTAAAAACTACATCGGCGATTTATGAGATAAAATTAGTTTTCACAATTCATAATTCTCTAATAATTTTAAGTGAAAAAGAAATTAATTTCTCCGCATCGATGTATACAATGATAAATTCTACAACAAATTTTTAACGATAGCAATAAAGGGCGAAGGGGCATTTATACAAAATCGTCTATTATGAGAATCCTGAGCAGGCTTATGTTGTTGCTTATGTACAAAGGTCGCGAAAATCGTAAACGGTTCGAATGATGCGGAATCCCAATTATCCTCTTTAATTTTCGCTATTGTGGGGCAATCCGGCATTTTTTGAAGCACAAATTCTGGCAAAGTGGAGGAGATTGTTAATACAATAACGATAAACAACTTTAATGGGCTTTATAAGTTTTG
>DFGZ01000343.1 GCA_002371295.1 Oribacterium sp. UBA3737
GGAAACTCGTGTTAGCAAAGTAGTGTCCTCCATGTCCTCAAAGGAGGGTTAGTGTCTTTAGAGGACAATGGAAACTCGTGGTATGTCCTTGATGTCCTCCATGTCTTCGAACTGATATAAAATATCCATGCTAAATCAAAGAAAGGAGCATGGATATGAAGACAGTAGAGTTCAAGACCGCTGATGGGAGGACAAGGTATTACCTTGCTGGGGAAGATGGTCTCCCAGTGGAGCCGGTGATAAAGTTCCTGAAGTTCAGGGATGCCGCTGGCTACGCAAGAAATACGCT
This sequence comes from Oribacterium sp. UBA3737, assembly GCA_002371295.1. Next base: position 290 of record DFGZ01000343.1, read on the forward strand.
CAAAGGAGAGTGTATACACCTTATGCACTACTTTGAGTTTCTCGAGGAAAGAGGGACGCTGTACGAAGATGTAACGATAGATGACCTGGCCAGATTTGTTGGTTGGCTCAAGAACCCGGACATTGAAAAGAAAATAGTTGCATTCAGGGAGAAGCCCGCACATGCGGCAGAAACGATCAACAAGCACGTTGATACGGTGATAGCATTCTATGACTACCTGATGAGGCACGATGGACTGGAGAATCGGTTATCCGAGAAGCTGGTGGTATTCGTCAAGAATCCCAGTCCGGCGTATAGGAGTTTCCTGTACGGGATTGCAGACAGCAAACCGACAAAGAGCCATATGCTGAAAATGCCTGTGTCCAAGAGAGTGGTAAAGACCATCAAGAAAGAAGAAGCTGTTGTCCTTTTGGAGGCATGCCATAACCTGAGGGATTACTTCCTGCTCTCTCTTCTGTTTGAGACAGGAATGCGAATAGGTGAGGCATTGGCGCTTTGGCTTGAGGATTTCGATATCTCCGGAAAGAAGATCCACATCTGTGACAGAGGGGAATTGGAAAACCTGGCAGAGATAAAGACTGTGGAAAGCCCCAGGATACTGGACTGCACGAATGAACTGATGGATCTCTTTACGGAGTATGTCAGCACGTATCATGATACGGATGTTGAAACAAACCATGTGCTGCTTAAGATCCGCGGAGACCATAAAGGCATGGCAATGGAGTATGCGGATGTAGATAACCTCTTCCGTGCACTCAGAAAGAGAACCGGCGTGTATGTCACGCCCCATATGTTCCGTCATACATCCTTGAGCCTGCTTCACGCCGCAGGATGGAATCCGGAGCTCTTGAAGGAACGTGCCGGACACAGGAACATTTACACCACCCTGAATACATATGTGCATCCGACGGAGGAAGAAGTCACCGAAGCCTTCCGTAAGGTGTCAGACAGCCTCAGAATGCCGGGAATCGGGAAGGAGGCTGATCAGTAATGGAAGCAGCCGCTATAGCATTCCCAAGCCTTTATCTGGTTGAGGACACGGATGAGAAATATAAAGAGATGACGGCATACCTGTCATCAGAAGACAGCTACTGGCTGAATAATGACATATGGAAGATGCAGGACAGTGCGTTCGCGGAAGCCGGGATAAAGGTTCCCATACAGAAGGTGCCAAAGAAGGGATGTGTCATCGCCGATTATTCTGAATACCCTTCCGAGAGGTTGAAAACCGAGGCAAAGTATCATCTGTTGCACAGCCTGAAAGAGAAATATATCACTGTTGTCGGAGTCGTCCATAACTACACTTGGGGAATCCGTAACTTATGGAGATATCTGCCGGAGGATACGATCAGTTTCAGCACGATTGATATACAGTTGTTCGAGGATTGTCTTCCTGAACTTCCGAAAACGGAACGGATCCAGCTGACAGCCGTCGTGCGGCAGATATGTGGGTTTATCAAGGGTTTCTACGATGACACTCCGGAGACGGAAAAGGATGTATGGCATGCTCTGAACATAAAGGGCACCAGACTTTCGGCGGCGATGAAACGCCAGAGCCCAAGCATGAACTTTACAGAGATCCCCGAGTACTATCGTCCTATGGTAAAGCGCTTTATGAAGCGCCTGATCATAAAGCGGAGCTGGTCATACTGCAAAGAACTTCTGATGTACATACGATATTTCTTCAAGTCCTTCTACGCACATGATCGTCATGATGGATTTCTTGAGAGTCTTAGCCGCAAGGACATGGAGGAATACTTTGGATGGGTTGCCGCCGATTATGCCGCCAAGAACGCGACCTTCCGCAGCAAGGCGATTTCGTTTATCCGCACGTTTCTTGACTACATACAGCTTTCGGAATATCCGGGAGTCCCGAAGAAGGACATAGACAGACTCATCTTTGATGATGACATACCGAAGAGGGAGCGCCCGGAAGATACGATGGCTAAAGTAAAGTATGTTCCGAAGCCTGTAAGGGATCAGATAGATGCATCTGTAAAAGAAATCGATCCACCGGAAATGATACCGGTTTACGTGCTTCTGCGGGAGACAGGATGGCGTGGAACCGATGTGCTTGGTCTGAGATATGACAGTTGCCTTGATTATGTGTGGAACGATAAGGATCAGTCCTATGTGCCATATCTGTGCGGTGAGATAACAAAGACTGGAATACCGATGCTGAAAATCCCGCTCAGAGATGAAGTGGGTGAGATGGTCAAGGGCCTTATAAAAACTGCCCGCGAGAAAAGTACGGAGGATAATAACCCCGACAGATATCTTTTCAATACATACGAAGGCAGATGCAAGGGGCTTCCGTATTCCAAAGTGGCATTTACTGATGCGGTACAGGAACTCATAGACCGCAAAGAGATCAGGGATGCTGACGGGGCTATATATCATTTCAAAGCCCATAGCCTGAGGCATACGCGGGCAAGTGAGTACACGGAGCAAGATATGCCGATAGGCGTGATACAGCAGATGCTCGGGCATTGCAGTTTGCAGATGACGCTCCACTATTATGACAAGCAAAATCTTATGACAAGTTGTCCCGGCGGATACCCAGATCTACTGCCATATCCGCCAGAACAGCTTTCCATAATTAATGCTTCAATCCGTTAAGCCAGTCCAGAAGGGATTTGTCTTCGGTCCAGTCTTTTACGGGTTTTTCCGGGATGACATCTTTTCCGGATTTCATTTTATCAAGTGCTGCTTTCTTCATCTTGATACTGGTTTTTGAGTAAACTTCAGTTACTTTCAGATCAGTGTGACCGAGAAAGTCTCTTATAAAAATCGGATTTACATCTGCTTCTGTGAGATGCATGGCTTTTGTATGCCTTATCTTATGTGGAGAAATCTCCTCAATAGCACAAGCATCCGCATATTTTTTGAGGACATACGCTATGCCCTGACGGGTAAGTTTTTTGCCCTGTGAATTATAGAACAACGGATGCTCAAAATCGGACGGAGAATCCAAATGCTGTTCTGAAAGATAATTCTTCAGTAGTACAGTCGTTTTATCCATCAGAGGAACGCTTCTGGTTTTCCTGCCTTTGCCAGTCAGTTTGACTTGAGCTGGGAATTCCAGCCGCACATCTCCGACACGTAGATCCGCGAGTTCCTGAACTCGGGCACCACTATCGTATAGAAGGGTGAGTAATGCCTGGTCGCGGCGCCCTTTACGGGTTTTTGTATCCGGCATGGCCAACAGTGTTTTGGTTTCATCTTCACTAAGGTATCCCACCTGACGTTTACCTGCCTTTTTGTAAGGGATCCCTAATACCTGCTGGCATTGGAACATGTGCTCCGGAGCCTGCATCTGGATATATCGGAACAATGAATGGATCGCAGCAAGCCTTTGGTTACGTGTGCTTATACTGTTATTACATTCGCTTTCCAGCCAGTTTAGGAACCCTGTGATTCGCTCAGCAGTCAGGTCGCCAACACTTAGGGTTTCCGGTTTTATATCCAGTATGTCACGGCAGTAGGTTAG
>DFGZ01000071.1 GCA_002371295.1 Oribacterium sp. UBA3737
AGAGATCATTTCCAAGATTCAGACCATGCGTAAAGAGGCCGGATTCGAGGTTATGGATCACATCAAGGTGTATGTAAAGGACAACGATAAGATGGCTAACCTCATGAGAAACAATGAGGAAGAGATCATCCGTATCGTTATGGCTGACGCCATCGTCTACAATCTTACTCAGGGTTATGAAAAGGCCTGGGATATCAACGGTGAGAATCTGACACTTGCTGTTGAGAAAGTCTGACCAGTTACATTCGGTTCCATTTATGTAGTTCAGCTGCGGCCTTCGGGGCTGCAGCTGCTATTTCAAGAAAGGAAAAGGATAGAGTAGTGGAGAAGTTCGATAAGGAATTATTCAAAAAAGAAGTTGAAAGCAGTGCCCGTAAGCTGTACCGCAGATCATTAAAGGATCTCAGTACAAAGGAAGCTTTTTTTGCAGTTGCGTATGCTGTTCAGGACACAATCATCGATGACTGGATGGCTACACAGAAAACAACCGAGAAAAAGGACTCCAAAAGGGTTTATTATCTTTCCATGGAATTCCTGATGGGAAGAGCTCTTGGAAACAATATCATTAACCTGAGCTGTAGAGAAGGCATACAGGAAGCTCTTAAAGAGCTGAAGCTGGATCTCAATACAATAGAGAATGAGGAGCCTGACTGGGCTCTGGGAAACGGCGGTCTGGGAAGACTTGCGGCATGTTTCCTGGATTCACTCGCAACGCTTGGATATTGGGCATGCGGATGCGGCATTCGTTATAAATACGGTATGTTCAAACAGCAGATCGTTGACGGATATCAGAAGGAAGTTCCTGATGACTGGTTAAAGGACGGAAACCCTTTTGAGCTTCGTCGTGCAGAGCTTTCCAAGGAAGTAAAATTCGGCGGATGGGTAGAGTCTGTTAATGAAAACGGCAAGCTTCGCTTTGTTCAGAAGGGATATCAGTCTGTTATCGCCATTCCTTATGACACTCCGGTAGTGGGCTACAACAACCATGTGGTAGACACACTTCGTGTATGGGATGCCAAGGCCAAGGATACTTTCCGTCTGGATGAGTTTGACAAGGGTAATTACGAGGCCGCTGTTGAAAATGAGAACATGGCCCGCAACATCGTTGAGGTTCTTTATCCGAACGACAACCACTATGCAGGTAAGGAGCTTCGTCTCCGCCAGCAGTATTTCTTTATTTCCGCTTCTGTACAGACTGCGGTTAAGGAGTATGCCGACAAGCATGACGGTGATGTAAAGCATCTGTACGAGAAGGTGGCATTCCAGCTCAATGATACCCACCCTACAGTTGCGGTAGCAGAGCTTATGAGAGTCCTCATGGATGATTATGATCTTTCATGGGATGAGGCATGGGATATAACTGTTAAGACCTGTGCATATACAAACCACACAATTATGGCTGAGGCTCTTGAGAAATGGCCTATTGAGCTCTTCTCAAAGCTTCTCCCGCGTATTTATCAGATAGTTGAAGAAATCAACCGCAGATTCTGTGAGGATATACGGCATAAATATCCGGACAATGCAGAATACAAGATTTCCAAGATGGCTATCATTTATGACGGTCAGGTAAAGATGGCCCACCTTGCAATCGTTGGCGGACATGCGGTAAACGGTGTTGCACAGCTTCACACAGAGATTCTGAAGAAGGAGACTCTCAGGGATTTCTATGAGATGTATCCGGAAAAGTTCTCAAGCAAGACCAACGGTATCACACAGAGAAGATGGCTGCTTCATGCAAACCCTGAGCTGGCTGCATGGATTTCCGACAAGATCGGCGACGGCTGGATAACAGACCTTACTAAGATCAGTAAGCTTGCGGTATATGCAGACGATGAAAAGTGTCAGGCTGAGTTTATGGCTATCAAACGTCATAACAAGGAGCGTCTTGCAAAGTATATACTTGAGCATAACGGTATAGAGGTATCAACGGATGCCATCTTTGATGTCATGGTCAAGAGACTGCACGAGTACAAGAGACAGCTCATGAACATCCTTCATGTAATGTATGTATACAATCAGCTGAAGGATCACCCGGACATGAATTTCCATCCTCATGTTTATATATTCGGTGCCAAGGCGGCTGCAGGATATAAGACAGCAAAGCTGACGATCAAGCTCATTAACAATGTGGCCAATGTCATCAACAATGATGAGTCCATAAACGGACTTATAAAGGTTGTATTCATCGAGGACTACAGAGTATCCAATGCAGAGATCATCATTCCTGCGGCAGATATTTCTGAGCAGATCTCAACTGCATCCAAGGAGGCTTCAGGAACATCCAATATGAAGCTTATGCTGAATGGTGCTCTGACTCTCGGAACTATGGATGGTGCCAATGTTGAGATAGTGAAGGAAGTAGGAGAGGAGCATGCATTTACCTTTGGTATGAGCTCTGATGAGGTTATCGCCCTTGAGCATAGCCGTCAGTACAATCCTATGGAATTCTTCAACAACAATCAGGAGATCAGAAGAGTCCTTATGCAGCTTGTTAACGGTTACTACAGCCCTGATAACCCTGAGCTGTTCCGCCCGCTTTATAATTCACTCCTTAATACAATGGAGTCGGATGTTGCGGACCGCTATTTCATCCTGAAGGATTTTGCTTCTTATGACGAAGCTCAGAGAAGGGCATGTGAAAAGTATGAGGATGAATCCTGGTGGGCAAAGGCAGGTATCCTGAATACTGCTCATGCCGGAAAATTCTCTTCAGACCGTACCATCGAAGAGTACGTTAAGGAAATATGGGGACTTGAGAGAATAAAGGTCAGAGTGTGAAGTCGGTTGTGATCAGACATAAGACGACAGGGAAATAAATAATCAAAAAACGAGGAGCACATACGGGATTGTATGTGTTCCTCGTTTTTTAAATGTAAAAATAAATAATACGTTCCCGCTCTTTGTAACCCAGATGCTCATAGAGCCTTAAGGCGATCAGATTGGTGCTTGTGACCTGAAGAAGTATTTTTTTATAGGGGCCCTTTTCTTTATAGTTCTCCACTGCTTCCATAAGTTTTCTGCCGTGGCCCTGCCCCAGATACTTGTCATAGACCAGAAGACCGTACAGGTAAAGTGTATCTTCATTGTAGCCCGTGAGATGTACTTCGCCGTAATGGCTGCACAAACTGTCACCGGGATCCGCAATAGGACGGATCAGCTCTTTTTCCATAAAAAGCTCATCATACTGGTGTACGGCATCGATGGCACAGAGAGTTTCATAGGTGTCAGGAGAAATAAAAGGAACAGCAGCCTTTGGCAGCTGTTCGGGAAGGGACTCACAGCTGTCTGTTTCGTCCGTATCCGCCGTGATGTCATGGAGATGACCATGATCACTTGAGTCTGATTCGAAAGAGATATGCTCATATTCCGAATCATCGAAGCCGTACAAAGGGCTTTTTATCATGAATCTGATACAATAGTTACGGAAATCATCCTTAAGACTGTTGAAACAGGTGGAGAAAAAACCTATCCTGCGCATTACAGGATGTGTAAAGGCCTCCACCTCCAGAACCTGCTTTCCCTCAATGGTTTCGCCCAGAAGATAGCCTGACAGAACTGCAAAAAGCTCTGAGTCCACACCACTTTCTTCCTTATCATCATTTCTTATAAGGTAATAAAAATCACCATCCAGATCACAGTCATAGTTCGTGTGATCGGCATGGTTACATTCTGTCACCAGTTCACGTACCGCTGAACGGTCATTATCACTTAATTCTTTATATAATTCTGCTTCCATGGCTGACATTATATCAAACTTGCTATCAAAATACCATTATGTTAAAATACATTGAATCAGTAGATAAAATAGTTAAAATTATAATAATTTTACAGTTAATGCTGTGATTCATAAATAAAAATAGATATATATGACAGGAGACAATATGGAAAAGATTTATAAGACTATGCGTTATACAGGAGCCGGTTCTATTGCAGCCGGCATAATCATATTGGTTGCCGGTATCGTTGTAGGTGTTATTTCTATCATCAACGGATCACTTCTTTTAAAGAGAAAGAACGAACTGACATTCTGAGATGGCTAAACTAAGGACACGGAACCAGAAGATAGGCTGGGTTCTGTTTGTACTGTATCTGATGGCCCTTCTTTACCTTATGTTCTTCTCTGAGATGGAGCAGCGGGGATTTGGAGCTAAATCAGACTATACCTACAATCTGACCCCGTTTCTGGAGATAAGGAGATACATAGTCTTCTTCAGACAGATAGGATTAAGAGGTGTGATACTTAATCTGTACGGCAATATCATAGGTTTTATGCCCTTTGGCTTCATACTGGGTGTCATCAGTCAGAGATGCAGGGCGCACTGGTACAATGCTGTGATATGCACATATCTTTTGAGTTATGGAATAGAGATGGTTCAGCTCATTACCCGTGCAGGGAGCTGTGATGTTGATGACATCATACTGAACACTTTGGGAGGAGCTCTGGGATACCTGGTTTTCAGATATGTCCTCCATAAAAGAGCCATGAGATATGTACGGTTTGCTGAGAAGAGACGAAGATTCAGAGGTATTTAGTGGCAAAGAAGAAACGATTTAATTATATAAGGAAGAAGCTGGCAGGCGGTACCTGGTTCAGGATCATAATTACCGTTTTATCCTTTGCTTTTCTGGTTGCCTGTGTCACTGCTTCTACTATGATGAAAGGTGAGGGACCGATGTATGTGGGTGCCCTCGGGCTTACATCTGTGATATATGCTGTATATGCGGTCCTTGATATGATACCAGGCGTCAGGGATCCGGAAAAAAACTATATTCCATCACGTATAGCCGGTTTTACAGCAGGGCTTATCCTGATTATATGGGTCTGCCTTATAGTGATCGGTTTTATCAAGCTTTCCTGAGGTATTATGGAACGATATTATGATGCTATAGAGCGCATCAGACAAATCCCGGAAGAAAAGGCTGTGCCGGAAACTTTCCGGGATTATTTCATGATTTGCGCTGAATTTATTTTAAAACTTAATGATTTCCTTGAGGAAACAAAAGATCTGGATCTGTCGGTACTGGACTTTCGGGATGATGCGGAAGGGAAGCATTGGCAGAACAGGCTCAGGGAGTGGAACAGGATACTCTACAGTGAGATGGCGGAGGGATACGAGACATCATATCTGAATCCGGAGTACAGTGAAAAGAAGCTGTCTCCCTTCGGCGGTATTCTGTCGGTGCTTCTTATGGAGATAGAGAATCTGATTCCTTCGGCTTACGAAAAGAATATGGAGGATATAACCACGGTTCTCGAAACCTTTATACAGATTTACTGTATGTTCGAGTCAAGCTGCAGTGAATATCTTGAGAATCACAGGAAGAGTGTACTTCCGGATGTTCAGGCGGTGAAGGATGTGCTTTATTCCTACGCTTTTGATTACTCCTATGATTTTATAAATCAGCAGATGAGCGGACAGTATATTTCCGGGGAGTCATATACCGGGAACATCATCCTTAACCACGATTTTAAAGATGCTTCCGAGATCTTCCTGTATGGAAGCTATGTTTCGGAAACTGCCTTAAAGACAGCTGAATTTGTAGCATCTCTTCCGGAGGATGAGATAGACCGTATGGCATATACCTGGTACAAGGGTTTTAAGGACGGCTTCAAAATACAGGGAAAGCCTTATGAGAAGAAGTCCCTTATAGAGTTCAGATATCAGATGGGATATGAACGTGTGCTGAAACGTGCAGCCGGATATTTTAAGGAAGACGGTTATGATTTTACCCTTCCCAGAAGATCGGGGCATTTTATTACCAGAAGTCCCAAGGGGGCGGGAGCTCTTTACGAAAGTCCCAACAGACAGATGGATTATGATCACAGCTATGATCTTTCTCTCGTCATGGGTGACCGTATTGCCGCCCGTATGCTTGAAGAGACTGAACAGATATTCCGTTCCTTTGGTACGGAGATAAAGAGATATGCAGGACCGGTGGTCATGGAGGGCTTCGGTGAGCCGGAATTTGAGCCGGTGGAAAAGGAGGAGCGCCTTCGTTTTTCCGAACATCAAAAAGAGGTTTACGGAAGTTATCGTAACGATCTCCAGATTCTTGTCCACAGATTCATACTTGAGGAAGAGAGATCCTTTACCATTATCGCATGGCCCCTTCCGACCATAGGGGAGGATTTCGAAGAGATACTTCATGAGACTGTGAAGATAAACACCATGTCCAGTGAAGCATACATGCCGGTCCAGTCAAAGCTGATAGAAGCACTTGACAAGGCAAGCTTTGTCAAAGTAAAGGGACGAGGTAACGATACGGATATGACAGTAGTGCTTCACAGGCTGGAGGATCCGGAAAAGCAGTCTAACTTCGAAAACTGTCTTTCCGATGTGAACATTCCTTTGGGAGAGGTCTTTACATCTCCGGTGCTTAAAGGAACCACAGGGGTACTTAATGTGAAGTCTGTGTTTATAGAGGGGCTTCAGTTCAGAAATCTCAGAATAGAGTTCAGGGACGGACGTGTCACGGATTACAGCTGCGACAATTTTGAAAGTCCCGAGGCATCAAAGGCCCTTATAAGACGTGTCATCTTTGGCGAGAAGGAGAATCTGCCTGTCGGAGAGTTTGCCATAGGTACCAATACCCTTGCCTACAAAATGATAGAAAAGTATAAGCTTGGATCCAAGATGCCCATACTCATAGCTGAGAAAACAGGACCTCATTTTGCGGTGGGAGACACCTGTTATTCCTTTATGGAGGATATGAAGCTTTTAAATCCTGACGGGAAGGAGCTTATAGCCAAGGATAATGAGTGCTCGGCATTGAGAAAGACTTCACCGGAAAAGGCTTATTTCGCGGTTCATACGGATATAACAATTCCGTACAATGAACTAGATTCCATAGTTGCCGTTACAGAGGATGGGGAGGAGATCCGCATCATCTCCGGCGGCAGATTTGTACTTGAGGGGACGGAGGTTCTGAATGCTCCATTTGAAGATAGATGATTTTGATCTTAAAGCCATAGCGGAATCAGGACAATGCTTCCGTATGACAGAAGCCGGCAGCCTGAAACCGGGATATCCCGTATATAAGGTCCTGGCTATGGGAAAGTGCCTTCTTATTTCCGGTGACCCCGATGGAGATGAACACTCTTTTCTTGCCGGATGCACAGAATCCGAGTGGGAAGATTTCTATAAGGGATACTTTGACCTGAATAAAGACTACCGGGTCTACAGAAATTATGCCGATGAAAAGGACAGCTTCCTGATTAAATGCATGGAATACGGCAAAGGCATAAGGATACTTAATCAGGATCCCTGGGAAATGCTCATAAGCTTTATCATTTCCCAGAGGAAGTCAGTCCCTGCCATACGAACAACAGTTGAAAGACTGTGTGCGCTTTCAGGCAGGGAGGAAATACTGGATTGCTCCGAATGGCATGCTATGAACCCTTTGTTTCCGGAACGTATAAGCTATTATCCTTTCCCCGATGCAGAGACATTGGCAAAGTACAGCCCTGAGGAGGTCAATTCTACGGGCACAGGCTACCGTACAGGCTATATCATGGAGGCGGCGAGAAAGGTTTTCACAGGGGAGCTTGATCTTCTGGGGCTTTTGGCACTGTCCGATGAGGAGCTTCTTCTGAAGCTTCTGGAGCTTCAGGGCGTCGGAATAAAGGTGGCCAGCTGTACGGCACTTTTCGGATTCCACAGACTTTCCATATGTCCTGAAGATGTCTGGATGAAGAGAGTCAAGGAACAGCATTATGCCGGTGAGTGGCCGGAGAGCTACAGGTCGGTCCTCGGCGTGCTTCAGCAGTATATGTTTTATTATGCAAGGCTCGAGCATGAAAAGGACAAAATAAATATTAAGAACTAAAAGAGAGAACTGATGACTACAGAAAATCACGGACGAGTGCGATATGTTACTGCGGTCCTCACAATGACATTTTTGATACTGACGATATTAAGCCCATACACAGCGGTTAAAGCTTATGCTGCCTGGAATTTTCCAAGTACAGAGCTGGTGGCTGAAGCCGGTATAGTAATGGATGCTGACACAGGAGCTATACTTTTCCAGAAGAATCCGCATCTTAAGGAATATCCCGCATCCATCACCAAGGTACTGACAGCGCTGGTGGTGCTTGATAACTGTGAACTGACAGAAAATGTCACCTTCTCACATGATGATGTATACAATGTTGACGCCGGTTCGTCCAATGCCCAGATTGATGAAGGAGATGTTTTGACTGTAGAAGACTGTCTTCATGCCCTCCTTCTTAAATCTGCCAATGAGGCGGCCAATGCACTTGCCTGCCATGTTGCGGGATCAAGGGAGGCATTTGCCGAGCTTATGAACCGGAAGGCTCAGAGTCTCGGGTGCACGGACAGTCATTTCACTAATCCCTCGGGTCTTTTTAATGAGAATCACTATACCAGTGCCTACGATATGGCCCTTATAGGTATTGCGGCTATGAAAAATGAAGCCTTTATGGAAATAGATTCTCATCTGTCATACAAGCTGGGAGCTACTGCCCGTAATCCGGAGGGGCATACGGTGTATATGGAGCACAAGATGCTGAGAACGGACACCAAATACTCCGATAACAGGGTAGTGGCAGGAAAGACAGGCTTTACCAAGGATTCTGGCAATACCCTCATCACCATGGCCAAAGAAAATGACAGAAATATCGTAGCAGTTGTTCTCAGGGATAAGAATCCTGCCCACTATACCGATACTAAGGCGCTTTTGGATCTTGGATTTTACAGTACGGAAAAGCAGCCGCTTGACGCAGCGCTTTTTAATACTGAGGATATAAAGAACCGTCTTGTTGCCGATACCATAGTGGACCAGAACTGTAATGCAGCGGATCTTTCTGTGAAACAGGATATGTTCGTCTCTCTTCCGGTGGGATCCACTCAGGAAGGACTCACCTACAAACTCAACTATAATCTGCCGGGGGAAGTCAGCGCAGGAACAATAGCCGAGATAGAGTATCAGGCGGACGGGCTGACTGTGGGAAGATACAATCTTGAAAAAGAACAGACAGTGGCTGTTGCCACATCGGCTCCTGAAGAGACCATGGCAGAAGAGAAGAAGGAAACCAAAGTGGTTTCATCTATAGACGTAAAGACTCTTGGGAAGATCATAGGAATCGCTATCGGAATCGGAGCACTGTGTTCGGGAATCTTCATAGTCATGAAAAATGTGAAGGATTCACGTGAGCTTGACAAAAGAATGAAAGAAAGAAGGGCGGAGCGTCTCAGGGATATCAATGTGACCGAGGAGGAGTTCATGTCTGTTCTTGCAAACAGAAGAGAGACTCGTTCGGGTACTCACAATACATTACGGAATCACGGTCAGAACCGCCGTGAATATACTACGGGAAGACGAAATGTAAGCAGAGGACGTCACGAGCAGAGACAGTGACGGATTATGTCAGGTATAACTTTTTACGGCACCTTGTTCTGTTGACAATCGGATTTCGGGAGTTTATATTTCATTTTAGAACAGCAAGGGAGCTGTCGCGAAAGCGGCAGCTCCCTTTTTCGTTATACAAGATATAACCGCTTGTTCTTATATTTTTTTTCTATCAAACTTTAGGTAAT
>DFGZ01000285.1 GCA_002371295.1 Oribacterium sp. UBA3737
ATTTCCATTCCCATGCTTGCTTCTCCTGTGATAAAAAAAGAGCCGGGCATAAAGTCCGGCTCTGAAAACTCTGATCAATATAAATTACTCAGCGTCTGTCTCTTCAATTCTCTCTGCTTCTGCTTTTCCGACTGCATCGATATCTACATCGGCAACGTCAGAATTCTCAGCATCCGGAAGAAGTGCCTTCATGCTAAGAGAAATCTTACGATTGTCAACATCAAGGTCTACAATCTTAGCCTCGATATCCTGTCCAACTGTAAGAACGTCAGCAGGCTTGTTTACGTGATCCTTTGAGATCTGAGATACATGAAGAAGTGCATCGATGCCCTTCTCAAGCTCGATGAATGCACCGAAGTCAGTCATACGGGCAACCTTGCCGCGTACTGTTGTACCAACAGCGAACTTAACCTCTGCATCCTTCCAAGGATTCTCATCCGGGAACTTACGTGTAAGAGCAATTCTCTCACCGTTGATCTCCTTAACGAGAGCTGTAACTTCCTGACCCGGCTTGAAGATCTTCTTAGGATTCTCGATTCTTCCCCAAGACATCTCTGAGATATGAAGAAGACCGTCAGCTCCGCCGAGATCGATGAATGCACCGAAATCAGTAAGATTCTTAACTACACCTGTGCGAACATCGCCAACCTTTAACTCTGAGAAGAGCTTGTCATGCTGCTCTCTCTTTGTTGCAGTCATAAGCTGCTTTCTGTCACCGATGATTCTGCGCTTCATAGGGTTGAACTCAGTGATTACGAACTGAACATCCTCACCCTGATACTTGTTGAGATCTCTCTCGAATGTATCTGAAACAAGAGATGCAGGAATAAATACTCTTGCACCGTTAACTTCAACATTGAGACCGCCCTTAACAACCTGAACAACCTTTCCTGTAAGGACTGTCTGATTCTCGTAAGCTTCCTTAAGCTCTTCTGATGCCTTGGAAGCAATAGCCTCTCTGTGAGAAAGAGCTACCTGACCTTCACCGTCGTTTACCTTCTTCACCTTGCACTCAATTTCGTCACCGACATTGACTACTGTGGTAAGGTCTAACGTATTGTCTGCGCTGTAATCGCTTCTTGTCATGATTCCGTCTGACTTGTACCCAATGTTGAGTGCAATCTCATCAGGCTTAACACTGATAACTTTGCCAGTAACAATCTCCCCTGCATGAATAGATTTTAATGATGCGTCAAGCATCTGTTCAAAACTCATTTCTGACATAATTTTGAACCTCCTCAATAATTTCTTTCGGGGTGCTTGCCCCAGCTGTAATACCTACGTTTTGAATCGCGTCATCGTAATTAAAGTCAAGATCGTGAACCGTCTGTATCAACTGGGTTTCCGGACACTGGTTTTTGCAAATCTCGAATAACTTTTTTGTGTTAGATGAACTGCTTCCTCCAATGACTATCATGGCATCGGAGCTTTTGGCAAGTTCCTTTGCTTCAGACTGTCTCTCGAAAGTCGCGTTACAAATCGTATTAATAGCATTAACATCATAAAACTTTTTTTTCAAAATATCAATAATTTGTTGAAATTTATCAGTGTTGAATGTTGTCTGTGCCACTACTGTAACTCTTTGACCATTTCCTTCCGGAAGCTTTTCTGCAGATTCCATGTCGGAAATGGTGGAAATATCACCTTCGCCCCATCCGATGATCCCGATTATCTCCGGATGATCCGGATTTCCTATGACAAAAACTTTTTCTTTATCGGCAGTATATTTTTGCGCCAGTCTCTGGATTTTCCTGACAAACGGGCATGAGGCATCGATTGTTTCGATGTTTCTTTCCTCGAGAATGCCGTAAACGGATTTGGGCACTCCATGTGCTCTGATAATGACTATTCCGTCTGTAAGGGCTTTTAGATCATCTTCGGTATCAAGAATCTTTACTCCAAAGGAAGCAACCTTGTCTATGACGGTTTCGTTATGTACTATGGGACCATAAGTATATATCTGCTTGCGCTGTTCTTCCGGTTTTTGCTTTTCTCTTTCGATTATCTCATATACGGTATCTACTGCCTTCTGAACACCGAAGCAGAAACCGGCTGTTTTTGCTAATGTTACATTCATCTCTTTATCACTATATCCAGAATACTGTCTATTGTTTCGTCTATTGTAAGATCGGAGCTGTCAATGAGTACGGCATCCTCTACTTTGATAAGGGGGGAGTTCTCTCTGTGCATATCCCTGTAGTCACGTTCCGCGATCTCTTTCTCAACCTCTTTGATGTCGCAGGTCTCACCCTTATCCATCAGTTCTTTTGCGCGGCGTCTCGCTCTTTCTTCTACTGAAGCTGTAAGATAAATCTTCGTATCTGCGTTTGGCAGAACCTTTGAACCGATATCACGACCGTCCATGACTACAGAGGTTTTCGAAGCCAGCTTTTGCTGGAGAGCTACCAAAAGGTCTCTTACAGGCTGATACTGTGATACCGTTGAAGCGGCTGCTCCTACCTCCTGTGTTCTTATTTTAGAGCTTACATTTTCACCATTGAGGAAAACCTGCTGTGCGCCTTCTTCGTCATAGCTTATGCTAATGTCTATATCCTTTATTCCGGCAACAACCAGGGATTCATCATTTATGTCTGTTCCGTTGTTAAGGCAGTAAAGTCCTACTGCTCTGTACATGGCACCCGTGTCGATATAAACATAACCGAGTTCTCTGGCTACTGCTTTTGCTATTGTTGATTTTCCTGCTCCGGCAGGACCGTCGATTGCTATACTGTATGGCATAAATTCCTCCTTATCTATAAATGCATGTTTTCCGCCGGTTATCTCTGATATACAGATGCGGATCTAATCGGCTTCTATTCTTATGTTAATGCTGCCTGCTGCCCTGCAAGGTGTCCTGTTGAAAAGGCCATCTGCATATTGAAGCCTCCCGTATAACCGTCCACATCCAGAACCTCTCCTGCGAAATACAGACCTTTGACCTTTTTGGACTCCATGGTGTTCGGAGAGATTTCCTTCACCGAAACTCCTCCCTGGGTGACGATGGCTTCCTTGAAGCTTCCGGTGCCGCTTACGGTATAA
>DFGZ01000150.1 GCA_002371295.1 Oribacterium sp. UBA3737
CCGGAAATGGAGAACAAATGGAGAAAGAAAAAAAACTTCTTAATGCAATAGGAGATATAGACGAAAAATATATAGAAGAGGCCAGACCCGAAAAGGTGGTCAGGATATCGGCAAAGCGAAGCTGGAAACCGCTGGGAATCATGGCTGCTGCCGCGGTCATCATCCTCGGCTTAGGCATTTACATGAAGATGAATGTATCTGAACAGGCTGCCACCATGATGGCACCGGTTGAAGCAGAGGTCGCCGATCAGGAGAAATCTGCAGGTCCGATTGAGGCGGCACAGGAAAAATCAGCAGAAAAACCGGAGGCCGAAAACTTCCGGATACAGGCCGGTGAGGACACAGACCTTAAATCTTTGGAGGACATCCCCACTCCCGCAATTTCAGGTGATGCAGAGGGGGCAACGGAAGATAAATATGCCGCATCGGAAAACGGTGTCCCGTCACGTGCCATGATTGCAAACCCGTGGATAGACAGTAACAGCCTGGCGGAAGCCGCCTTAGACGCCGGATTCGATATGACAGCACCGGAGGCTGTGAACAGCTTTATGCCGAAGTATTACCGCTCTATAAAGGATGATATGCTTGAGATCATTTACTGTGACAGCGAAGACAAGGAGGCATTCCGTATAAGGAAGGCTCGTAAGAGCGATGAGGATATCAGCGGGGATTACAATGCCTATGAGACCGAAAAAGACATCACTGCATCAGATATAACCGCACATTTAAAGGCGAACGGAACAGATGTATTTGTTGCCACATGGTCAAAGGATGATTTCGATTACTCTGTGGTTGTGGATGAGAACCATCATCTCACAGAAGAGGATATGACCAGACTGATTACGGAAATTAATTAAGCCTCACTGATATATAAGAATTTACATTCTAACAATAGAAGGGAGATCAACCATGAAAAAAACATCTTATTATCCTGCAATTTCCGGACTTAAACGCAAGGCGGCCCTGTTTATGGCAGCAATGATAGTTGCCTCTTCACTGACCGCCTGCGGTGGCAGCAGCAAATCATCATCTGATTACAAATCCTCCGGCAGGACCAACTATGCAGCATCAGAGCCCATGGATATGGACGCAGCTCCTGAAGCAGCAGGTGCAGGTGCTATGCTGTCAGCAAACATGATAGAGGATGCGGACAGCATTTATGGAGAAGAAAAATCCGTCAACAGTTCATCATCTTCAGAAAGCAGCAACTCTGTTCAGGATGGAGTTGACCCTTCCAAAATCCCTTCCGACAGAAAGCTCATAAGAACCGTGAGCCTGACCTTTGAGACTACCGAGTTCGATACATTTGTACGGGATATCCAGAACAAGACCACAGAGCTGGGCGGTTATGTGGAATCCAGCGACATCAGCGGAAACGAAAAGACCAGTACCAGCCGATCCGCCTACTTCACGCTCCGTATCCCTAAGCCAAATCTCGACACCTTCCTGAGCTTCACAGAGGGCGGTGCCAACCTCACAAGGAAATACGAGAACAGCCAGGACATAACATTAAAATACCACGACACCGAGTCCCGCAAGAAAGCCCTGAAGGAAGAGTACGACAGACTTCTGGAGCTCATTGCACAGGCAGAGTCCGTAGATGCCATCATCACCATCGAAGAGCGTCTTTCTGAAATCAGATACGAGCTTGACGGTTTCGAATCAGACCTCCGCATGTATGACAATCAGGTAGAGTACTCCACTGTCAATGTAGACATCAAAGAGGCAAAGGTTTACACACCCACACAGAAGACCACCTTCTGGGATCGCGTAGGTTCAAGATTTGAAAGCAACCTCGGTGATCTGATGGATGCCCTCACAGATTTCCTTGTATGGTTCATTTCGAGCATTCCTATCCTTATTTTCTGGGTGATCCTCGCTGCCATCTGCTGGTTCATAGGCCGCGCCATCATCCGTAATCACAAGAAGAAGGCTGCAAAAAAAGCTGAAGCCATGGCTGCAAGAATGAACGCCATGAATGCCCCTAATCCTGGTGCCGTGACAGGTGTCGCTGCCAATGCCGGCCCCGCTGCTACATCAGGTGCCGCTGCCAATGTCGCTCCCGCTGCTCCAACAGCTGCCGGTCCTGTAGCTCCAACAGCTGCCCCCGGCTCCGGCAAGACCGCTGATGCCAAGAGTGAGGGTACTGCTTCACAGGATGCCACAGATTCTTCAGCAGATGAAAAAGCTGCTAAGAAATAAATAAGCCGCTGCCACTAAAAACGAAAGGAAGTAATTTTTTGTTGAGAAGTCCCGAAGGAAGAATCAACAAAAGAGAGCAGTAGAATAAACAAGACCCGGCCGGACTGGCCGGGTCTTGTTGTATAGGTATTTCTAATAAGTTCTTGTACCAATCACTCAACTTCTGAACAACGTCTCCTCCCATAATATATTGGTTGTATGCAATTTTTTATAGTTTTTTAATGATTATGATGTGGGCGTAAAGATAAGCTGGGAGTATACTACAGGTCGGCATGCTGTCTTAATGGAGAATTATTCACACATTCTTTGGCAGTAAATCCGGAAACATGCCATTGGAAGCGAAGGAGAATAATGAGGGAGACACATTTGTCAGGGAAAAACATTATATCAGGAAGAGGATTTCTTTTAGTGATGCTGATGCTGATCTTTCTGACATCATGCAGAAAAAGCGAAGTGGCGGCTCAGCCGGAAACCGAAAAAACCTCTGTCAGGGAGACTTCCCTATGGACTGCTGAAGACAGTGTAAGGGCCATGATCATTTCGGATCTTCATTACACAGGATATAAAGAAGTGGATCATCTGAGCGTCCCGGGAATGGCAGCGGCAGAAGAGATAACCGATGCCATCATTAAAGAGGTGATAGCAGTGCACCCTGATGTCTTCATCATGACAGGAGACAATACCAACAGCGGTTATTCCGGAGATGTAGAAGAGCTTGTATCCAAACTTCATGCTATAAAAGACAGCGGCATCCCGGTAATAGTAACAACAGGAAATCATGACTTCGATCTCATGGGTGAAGAAGAATACGAGAAGGCATATTTTGAACTTCTTGAACCTACAGACAGAGATCCCGCTTCACTTAGCTATACTACACTGATCAAGGATGTAGTGTTCCTTGCCATGGATGATAAGGATCTCACCCTTGGAGCCCAGGGAAGGTTCTCACGAGAAACCCTTGAGTGGCTTCAGGATATGCTTTTGAAATACAAAGACCACCGGATCATTTTTCTTTCCCACCATAACCTGCTGTATGGATCAGGAGAGAACAGTAAGAGCTCAAACCTGATACATAATCCGGAATTACCTGAAATGCTGCGTGAAGGCGGTGTCAGACTTGCCTTAACAGGGCATATGCATTCTCAGTATGTTCTGGAACAGGATGGCCTCTGGGAAATACTCAGCGGTATGCCTTTCTCGGGAATGCATCTTATGGGAAATCTCGCCATAGGCAAGGAAAGCCTTGCTTACTATGCGGAGCCTGTAAACTTTTCGGAATATGGCGGTTCAGTGAAAGAAAAGCTCGGTAAACTTGAGCTGGAAAGCCGGGATTTTATGGATAAGACATTATCCGATCTTTTGGAGAAGGAAGGCGTAAGCGGACTGAAAAAGGACAATACCCTTAAACTCATAAACAGTTTCTTCCGTTACTATGAAGAAGGCTCCCTTGCGGAACACAGGGCAGAGCTCACATCAGATCCGGTTTATGATGATATGCTAAAGGCCCTTTGGAATCATAATTACGGCCCTTGGATGAAAAGCATGGTCGAAACAACGAAGCACAGTGGAAGAGAGCTGATGCTGGAATTCTGAAAGTTCACACTGAGTTTCTCAACAAATATGTGAATACCATATCAGAATAGACAATCGGGGATTATGGTACATTACAGACTGAAAAAGGTTTGCCGCAAATGCGACAAACCTTTTTTGTATTTATCATATGCTGACGTTCCCAAATGCGCATAGCGCGAAACGGTCCGATATCGACTTTTGACACTCACGTCATTATATTCCTGATATGTTTTAGATTCCGAACTCCTGTGCCCAGTATGT
>DFGZ01000325.1 GCA_002371295.1 Oribacterium sp. UBA3737
GATGCTCCCCATATCGTCATAGAATACCCTTACATCGAGACCTTCCTTTACTTTCATTTCAAGAATAGTCTCCAGTTCATTCCATGCGGTTCCGTCCTCTATGGCATGATACTCCATGAAGATATAATGCCTTGCGGATTTTAATGCCTCCTTTTGTGCCTTTAATCCTTTCAATGCATCATCGTAGTACGTGATCTTGCTTCCGTGATACAGAGGATAACGGGAATAGTTCTTTATATAGTGTGTGACATTAGCTACGTAAGGATTGATTTCTGCCAGCCGCTTCTGGGCATCGCTTCCACTTGGGAGTTTAGGGAGCAGGAGTTCATCTATATCCTCGTAGCGTTTTCTCATTTTGTGAGTACTGCTGTTAAGTCCGGCCAAAAGATAGAACACAAGGCCTGCCACCGGAACAGCCATTATGAGCATCATCCAGGGCATCTTCAGCGAAGAGGAGTAATTACGACCGTACAAATAGAGCACAGACATCACACCGATGATTCTGAAGACGGCAGAAAACAGCAGCCATTTTTCGAATAGATAATAGTTCAGCAGAATGATGATCCCGACCTCAATAAGTATGGAAATGATGGCAAACACCATCCTGCTTACGCCGTTTTTAACAGCACTTTTCGTCTCTAATGTCTCATTCATACACCTTAATTGACTCTCTTTTATTTCATACGGCACATTGCACACGAATATGTGCGGTGGCGCTGTCTGTGAGTGGCAAATTCTTTTGACACTCAGGTCATTTCTTTAAAGCTTCAGCAATATCAGCACCTACAAGACGTCCGCTGGTGAAGGCATATCCCATAGCTGCTCCGCCGTAGGTTACGTATGCCTTTGTCTCTGAGAAGAGAACACCCATACTGTCTGTACCGACTGCATAGAGACCTTCCATAGGTTTCTCATCCTTTGCACTGAGAACCTGGAATTTCTCATTTACGTTGAGACCGCCGCAGGTTGAGTAGCACCATGAGGAACCGATGATTCCGTAGTATTTGTCTCCGGTAACCGGCTTTAAATACTTAGGATCCTTGCCGAATTCGGAATCCTCGCCCTTCTCACAGTCAGCATTGTAAGCTTCTACTGTTGCAGCGAGAGTCTTCGCATCAAGCCCCATCTTGTCAGCCAGCTCCTCGATGGTATCAGCCTCAAAAACATAACCTGCATCTATTGCAGCCTTGAGAACCTCATCGGTCTTATCCATAGGAACACCTGCCGGGATGCTGGAGCCGTAACCAAGGTAGCTTGTTGAAGGTCCTGCAGGCTCTTCATCGAAGCCTTCCTTTATAAGCTTTTCTACCTGATCTCTGCCGTAAATGCTGTAGAAGTGAGGTCCTGAGATCCATGGATTAAACATAGAAAGAGCTGTCTCTGAAGTGAAACGCTTTGCATCCTTTCCAACTGCAAGTGTATCTGATGAGATGG
Organism: Oribacterium sp. UBA3737; assembly: GCA_002371295.1. Next base: position 1,435 of record DFGZ01000325.1, read on the forward strand.
CCATATTGAGAGGGATATCACCCTGTGACCAGACAGCGGGACGGCCTGTGGCAACGCCCATCTTTCCTTCGATAGGAACTGTTTCGAATCCCGGAAGGAATCCGTCGACACCACCTACATGAACCATAGGAGCAACGCCGATGTTGTAGGTGCCTGCACCGTTCTCTATGGCAGACTCGATCATCTTACCATCATTCTGATGCTGTCCGAAAAGCTTCCATTCACCCTTCAGAGGGAAGTATTCATCACTGAGATACTTCTCTTCCATCTTACCGCTTCCTGCATATCCGCCTGTTGCAAGGACTACAGCCTTGGCATGAATTACATATTCCTTGCCGTCAACCATGCTGCGAGCCTTGGCTCCGGTGATCTTTCCATCCTCAACCGTAAGCTCATAAGCCTCGGTCTCAAGCATGTATTTGCCGCCCTTCTTTTCGAAGTTCTCAACAGTATGAGCGAAGAAGTCTTCTGTCAGCTTCTTGCCGCCGGAGATAGGTGTGTATGCTGCCCACTGATTTCCAACGAAGCCCTGAGCCGGGTCAAACTGGAATCCGTACTGTGTGAGCCAGTCATCTGTGTAGCCGCTTTCGTCAAGGAAGAGCTTTACCATCTCAGGCTTTGCCTGCTGTTCGCCCTTGTCGTTTTCTGTGTACTCAAGCCATGCCTTATAGAGAGCATCCTTATCTATGAGATCCTCACCTGCCTTCTTGGTAACCTTCTCCTTCTTGATAGGATCATTCCACTCTGGAATCTCGGCTTCAACCTGGCTTGGAACATTGATGGCCATAGGACCACTGGTGAGAACAGCATTGCCGCCCCACTTGGCTGCCTTATCGATGGCGAGAACCTGAAGTCCTTCTTCTGCAGAGCTGAGAGCTGCTGCCATACCTGAGCCACCCATACCGACTACCAGAACATCAGTGTCGATCTCCTCTGTTTCGGTGCTCTTCGGGATTGACTTATAAAAGGCCTTTATGTCCTTTTCATCTCCGCCGCCTGCCTTGATAGCCTCTGTAACAGCCTTTTCCACAGCCTGCTTTACAGCGTTACTTGTGGTGGTTGCACCTGATACTCCGTCGATGGATACGGACTGATACTCAAGCATACGTGGAATAAGAGTATCCACAACTGTCTGTACCATAGCCTTTGTATCGGAAATATTTTCCTGATCTACGGTTATGGACTCGATCTTATCCTCTGATACCTTAACCTTTACTGAAACCGGCTCACTGATTCTGAAGCCTATACCCTGTCCTTCATATTCGCCCGGCTTCATGCTTACGGTAACTTCGTTTGAAACACCCTTCGCCTGATTGATACAGTCCTGAACGGACAGAAGGATGGCCTTACTTGTGAAGGTTGCGCCGGAAACTCCGTCAACCTCTGCACTCTGTGCTGCAAGGATGGCATCGGGAAGGCTTTCTATAGCCTTGCTTCCTACTCCGTCTGTTTCCTTGTCGCCTGTGATCTTTACCTCGGTGATCTTAGAGTCGTCAAACGTCATGGTGACTGTAACATCACCGCCGAATCCGCTGTTTGTCGCGCTGTAAGTTCCCGCCTTATAGCCATCAGCGGATTCCTTTGCCGCTTCAGTTGCGGCTTCTGTTGCTGCCTCGGTTGAGGCAGCTTCGGTGGCTGCTTCTGTTGTCTGTGCTGTTGTTTCTGCAGGCGGCACATCTGTGGTCTGAGAACATGCAACAAGCATGCAGACTGGCAATGCACAAGCGAGCATTCGTTTCTTCAATTTCATACTTCCTCCTAAACTTTTACCCATCTCCCCACAGGATTAAGGTTCCTGATGGACAGATGCTGCAATGACCTCGGCTTACGCCATTTGTTATAATTTTAGCACTCCTAAGAGCTTTTCTGTAGATAAGACTTACTCATGGATCCATACTAAAGTGTGTCAGGCCTCCCAGACATGAGAGGATGTTCCCTCCGGGGAGTCGTCATAGAGCTTTCCGTATCCGTGACTCTGTTTTGCACGTTTAGTCTTCCGGGCTTCCGGAGAGTTTTCGGCTTCGACTATACTTTTAGCCTGCTTTTTTTCTGTATTTTTATTCAATGTCTCCGGCCGTGATTCATTCTCTTCCCGGCTGATATCAGTATGTCTTTCAGTGAAGGTTTCATGATAATCGGTATCCTGTTTCTCACTATCTTCACTACCCTGATCTTTACCGGGGGTCTCTGAAGTCTCCTTAAGCGCTTCTTCCTTAGCCTCCTGTATTTCTTTCTCAGCCTTTTGTTTTTCAGCTTCTGTAGGAAGTCTGTGATACTCACCTTTTTCTGCGAATTTATCAAAGATCTCCTGCTTTTTAACAAGCTTACGGTACTCTGCTACGCAGACAGTCATCTTATCACCGTCGGAAATGTTAGGATTGTTTGTAACAGCGTTTACCTTACTGAGTGCGGTATGGGCTTCCTCCTGGATAACACGCTGGGCCTCTTCTTTTGTCTTTGCCGTACGAAGTCTTTTTTCGAAGCTCTTTAACTCCTGCTCTTCAGCTTTGATCTCCTGATAAAATTTAGGATCTTTTTGGCTTACATACTCCAATTCGTCAGCGGAAAGCTTTCCACCGGCCATGTATTTGTTTCGAATTTCCGCCATCCTGCTTCCGGAGTCATCATCCTTTTTTTGCAGTTCCTCATAGCTGTCCATTATCTTGCGGGCTTCATCCTGTAGCTTGTCCCGGATTTTATCTGAAGTACTTCTGGTGTCGTATTTTACGGTCTTGTCTTCCTTTGAACTGAAATCATTGGTGGCTTTTCTGTTCTTCCACTTTTGTTTCATGGTCTGGGTTTTGGCATAGTCTCCAATCTTACCGTAACCCGTAAAAAAAGAAACATTTAAGCTCATCCTAAGCTCCTTTCCTGCCGTTCCTTCGGCATTTTACACGATCTATGAATTAAAGAGTCCGCTGCCTTGTTATTTAGAAATGATATCATGAAGCTGTCAGAAAAAAGCACACACTACTCCCATATCACTTAAAGATATATCGGCATAAAGGGAGTTATTCATAATTTAGCCTGAGGTGCTCAGGATTAAAGTTTTATAAAAATCCGGAATCCGGCAGGGTGCTTCTCCACTGCCGGATTCCGCGCTGTCTGTCAAATGCATGCTCATGGGAGCACTGCATGCCATTTAGAGCCTTATCGCGAATAAAAAAAGCAGATGTCCTGTTTAGACATCTGCATATGCTGTATTTATAAGTCTTGCCTGATACAAAGTATGCTTAAGTGCCGGTCCCAGAACAACGATAAGTACGTCCTTCAGAATTGTTGTAGGTATGAACGGGATAACACAGCTTGAAAGAGCTGCGGCAATTGTATTGTGTGTCATGGCAACGTACCAGAGTGTTCCGATACCGTAGTTGAAAAGATTTCCGATGAGTACTCCTGTAAGCACTAAAGCATAATAGCTTATATTTTTCTTAGTACCATCCTGGCTTCCTGAAACTCTTAGTCCCAATTCATCGAAGAGTCCTGCAGAAAGTGCTATAAAAGGGAAGGAAATAATGAAACCTCCGGTGACACCGATGATTTTCCCGAGTCCTCCGGTGAGTCCTGTAAAAACAGGAATGCCTATTGCTCCCAGTATCACATAGATGAGTGTGGATGTGAGTCCCCGTTTACTGCCGAGAACGATTCCCGCTACCGGTATGATAAAGGTCTGCAGTGTCATCGGTACTCCACCCGGGAGTGGAATGTTGAACTGACTTACTACTGCTATCACTGCCGTAAAAAGTGCTATGAGGCAGAGGTCCAATGTTTTTGTGCTTCTCATGATGTATCCCCTTTGAATTATGATTTTTCGAACGAGACTAAATATAAACTTCCGAAAAGAAAATGTCAACCTTTTGGACCCAAAAGGTTGACACACAGTAAACATTATACCATCACAGGGGTTAACTTTTTCAACTGACTCTTATCTTCATACATTTCTTTATCTGCTCTGTCAAAAACTGCCGCCACATTTTTGTCACCGTTATAAACTGCGGACCCGGATGCTATCACTATCTTTCCGGCATGCTGGTTTTCAAGGATAGTATGTCTGAAGGAATTCAGTATTTCATCAAGCTGCAGGTAATCACGATTCTGAGCGATAACAACAAACTCATCACCGCCTATGCGATATACGGGGCTGTGGTGGAAGCGATCACAAATGAGTGAGCATCCGTCTTTTATAAATTGATCTCCTGCCTGATGACCCAAGGTATCATTTATTATTTTCAGTCCATTCAGATCAAACACTATTATGGCGAAGGCAGGTGCTCTGTTTTCCTTGATCAGATTGTTCAGTTTTGCTTCCGCATCGATATAAGCATGTTTATTTTTGACTCCTGTAAGAGGGTCATTATTTGCTATTTTGCTCATTTCTGCCATGGTATTATAGTAGTTCTGTTCTTTTCTGACTTGCGAATCTGTATCTATAATACCGATGACAACATGAGGACCGGGCTCCTCTTCAAGAATAGTTGCTTTTATACAGGAATATCTCGGTTTACCCTCATACATTAACCGGATATTGATGGAAAATACTCCATTGTTATCTATCGCATTAATGATATTATCCTTTGTGAATATGGAAAGAAACTGGTCAATATCATCTGCATAAACAATTTTCAGAGCCTTTTTCCTGAATTTACCGTAGAAGTCTTCACCTTCATTGGAAAGTCCCAGATATTTGTAATTATCAGCCAGGACATAGCGGATAAAATGATCGCTGTTCAGGTCAACGGTGTATAAAGTAATAAAATCACCGGTGAGAGAAGTTATTCTTGAGTAGATCTGTCTTTCCTGCCTTATTCTTTTCAGCTCTTCTTTGTGTCTTAACTCTGCATCATTGTCAAGATAACCAAGGATAACAATTGACAGCGCTACAGCACCGCTTTCGGAATTCGTTGCAAGTTTTCTGATCAACAGGTGAAATAACTCATTATGAGGACCTTTCATATC
>DFGZ01000107.1 GCA_002371295.1 Oribacterium sp. UBA3737
TTGGCTATGACCATACTGATGATGGCCACATCAACGCTGTGTTTGAATGTATATTCATCACTGCATTTAAGAGCATTGATATTCAGGGCCACTGCATGGTTTTTTTCGATAGCTTCTACGAGGTCATGGGTGATGCCTGATGCAGTCTTTGCTATCTCCTCGTTTTCGGGATCCTGATATATAAGTTCAATGCCTTTGGCTATACGTTTTTTTATCTTTGACTCAAGAGTCACCGTAGGAGGATCGGATCTTCTCAGCTGCTTTACCATATATTCAGCGGCAGGAGACAGAGATCCCCTTTTGTTATCTTCCTGTCCTATCCTTATGATCACTTTACGGACCCCGTTGTTCATCAATTCGCTTATAGCATATTTATTGACACGGGTGCCCGGTTCTATGAGATGACGGCCCAGTCTGTCCTCGATGGACTTTCCTATGACCATACCGGTTTTTAAATTTTCTATAGGTATTTCTACGTTCTTAACCATATATGCCTCTATCGTAATAAGGGTGCTGCGGATATTGACACAAGTGCTATTGATTTTTTATATAATGCTATATTTTATCACAATTTGAGCAATATATACAGAACGTGTTACTAAAGTTGCTCTATTCTATCAAAAAAGTATATAAATCCTCTTAAATTTATGTTCACATTGATTATGTATGGTATAATGTACATAGTTAGACATTTAAATCCACATAATTTTTTAACAACGGGGATACTTGAATTGTGACAGGACTCTATATAAAAGCCTGTCATGAAGCGTCGGCTCTTCGTGGTACTTGAAAGTTTTAGTCTGTGCGAAATATAAGCGGGCTGACGTTTCCCGGATAAGGAGGGGTACTATTATGGCCAAAAGAGAGAAGCGTAATGTCATTGTAGGTCAGTCCGGAGGACCGACAGCAGCGATCAACTCATCACTGGCAGGTGTGTTCAGAACTGCTATGGACAGAGGCTACAAGAAGGTGTATGGAATGCTTCATGGTGTGCAGGGACTTTTGGAAGGCCGATACATCGATTTGTCACAGCATATTCAGACAGGTCTTGATGCAGAGCTTTTGAAGAGAACACCATCGGCATATCTCGGATCATGCCGCTACAAACTTCCGAATATCAGTGAAGACAAGGAAGTTTATGAGAAAATCTTCCAGATTCTCGATGAACTGGAGATTGACTGCTTCATCTATATCGGTGGTAATGATTCCATGGATACCATCAAGAAGCTTTCAGATTACGCTATCATAACAGGATCGGAGATTCGTTTTGTGGGATGTCCAAAGACCATTGATAATGACCTGGCATTGACAGATCACACACCGGGATATGGTTCGGCTGCAAAGTACATCGGAACATCTGTTAAGGAAATCATCAGAGACGGATGGAGTCTGGAGACAAAGAACGGTCAGATTATAGTCGTTGAGATCATGGGACGTAATGCAGGCTGGCTCACAGGCGCAGCGGCACTTTCCAAGGGCGAGGACTGTGACGGACCTGATGCTATATACCTTCCTGAGCTTGATTTCGATGTGGATCTTTTTGTTGAAAGATGTAAAGACCTTCTGAAAACGAAGAGATCTGTTGTTATAGCTGTTTCTGAGGGTATTCATACCAAGGACGGAACCTATATCAGCGCCCTTGGTAATACAACAGAGTATGTGGATGCATTCGGACACAAGCAGCTTACCGGAACAGCCAGATATCTTTGCACACTTCTTTCAAAGGAAATCGGCTGCAAGACCAGAGCTATCGAGCTTTCAACCCTTCAGAGAGCGGCAAGCCACTGTGCATCCCGTGTAGATATACTTGAGGCCTATGAAGTAGGTGGTGCTGCCATGAAGGCTGCAGATGAAGGTGACAGCGGACAGATGGTTGTCATTAAGAGACTTTCGGACGATCCTTATCAGGCAGGAACAGAGGTTAAGGATGTTCACAAGATCGCCAACGATGAGCGTCTGGTTCCGAGAGAGTGGATCACACAGGACGGAACTTATGTTACCAATGAGTTCATAACTTATGTAAGACCACTGATCCAGGGCGATGTTGCACCTATCATGGTAGACGGTATCCCAAGACATCTTTTCGTTCCGGGATATCAGGAACTGCTGTAATTCTGAACTTAATTTAAATAATGAATAAACCCCTGAGGCTCATATCGTAAGATGTGAGCCTCTTTATTCGCGATAAGGCTGTCAAGCGCATGTCGTGCTTGCACGAACATGCATTTGACAGCCAACGTGGAATCGAGCAGGGGTATCCCTGCGAGATTGAGATAAGGCTGTCAAGCGCATATCGTGCTTGCACGAACATGCACCTTTGCCCTTATCATAGGAATATCTCCGGAAAAAGATATGGGATCAGGAAGAGTATGATATACTTATGAGTGAAAATATTTTTAGTTAAATAAGAGGTAAAAGAATTGAATAAAAGACAAGTATCTGAGACGTGGAGATATATTGCGGTTATTCTTATAGCAGTGACGGCGGCGCTTTGTGTTGCACTTTTTACAGTCATCAACACAAAGATAAATCTGGCCAGAGAGGAGGCTCAATTAAAAGCCGCCGGAGAGAATGTTGCCGAAACGGTCCCGGAAACTGTGCCGGCGGAGGAAGCTGAAACGGAGGCGGCTGAGGTCATAGACATTTCCGGCAAGGCCATGCTCGGCTACTGGTCGGATTCTGCTCCGCTGAAGCAGCAGCTCACCGCCTATGTGGAGAGAGTCACGGATGAAAACAGCAGCAGCTTCATTCCTGTGGACAGACGTATCGCGGTCTTTGATCTCGACGGAACACTTTTCTGTGAGACGGATCCTATCTTTTTCGTCTACGCACTTCTGATTCATCGTGTAACGGAGGATGAAGGTTATAAAGATGAAGCCAGTAAGTTTGAAAAGCAGACGGTTGATAAGCTCCTTAAGCATATGGAGAACGGAACGAATTATGAAAATCTCGATGATGATGTCGGACTGTGTATAGCATCATCTTTTTCGGGAATTACAGAGGAAGAGCTTGATGATTATGTACAGGCTTTCAAGACACTTCCGATGCCGGGTTATGAAGGTATGCTTCGTGGAGACAGCTGGTATCTGCCTATGGTTCAGGTTGTGAATTATCTGGAAGCCCATGATTTTACGGTTTACATACTCAGCGGGACAGACAGAATGATCTTAAGAAGCGTTGTGCATAACTCTCCGGTCAATGTTCCCAATTCCCATCTGATAGGTTCTGACAGGACTATAACTGCCAGCGGACAGGGAGATGCCGATGACATGGAATACATCTTCGGTTCCG
>DFGZ01000240.1 GCA_002371295.1 Oribacterium sp. UBA3737
AGTTCTCATACATATTGAGAACTCTTGGGATACCAACCTCACCTCGCTCCGCAATATCCTGAGGGAGCGGCTCATAGTCGAACATTCTCTGAAGCTTGTATGCAAAAAGGTTTGGAATGTCTCTCTTTATCTTTGTCTTTCCGAGGCCGCGTTCGCAACGGTTTCCGGAAATGAAATTTCTTCCGGCACCGAACTGGTTGATGGTCAGTACGCAGTGGTTGTTGCAGCCCTGACAGCGGGTCATCTTGGTGGTGTACTTCAGATTGATGATGTCGTCGATCGGAAGCATGGTTGTCTGTACGCGTCCGTAAGCGGTACGTGGGACCTTGACTTCCTCTGTCGGCTTCATATTCTTCAGCTTTTCGTTTGCAAGATGATATCTTTCCCTTGCGATAAGTGCGGCGCCGAAGGCACCCATGATTCCGGCGATGTCCGGACGGACAACATGTGCTCCCAGAAGATTCTCAAAGGCACGGAGAACAGCGTCGTTGTAGAAGGTTCCTCCCTGAACAACGATATGTTTTCCCAGTTCCTTTGCATCTGTCACCTTTATTACCTTGAAAAGGGCGTTCTTGATAACAGAATAGGCAAGTCCGGCAGAAATGTCGGAAACAGTCGCCCCTTCCTTCTGGGCCTGCTTAACATTGGAATTCATGAAAACAGTGCAGCGTGAGCCGAGATCTGTGGGATTCTCGGCATATAATGCTTCCTTTGCGAAATCTATAACGGAAAAATCCAGTGATTTTGCAAATGTCTCAAGGAAGGAACCGCATCCGCTGGAGCAGGCTTCATTGAGCTGTACAGAGTCGACAGTGCCATCCTTTATGCGGATACACTTCATATCCTGACCACCGATATCGAGAATACAATCAACATCAGGATCAAAGAATGACGCAGCATAATAATGGGAGATGGTCTCTACCTCGCCTTCATCAAGCTGGAAGGCGGATTTCAGAAGAGCTTCTCCGTAGCCTGTTGAGCAGGAGTAAGCAATTTTTGCATCTGCAGGCAGAAGTGACCTGATCTCCTTGATCGACTCTATGGATGTGGCTATAGGTGATCCGTTGTTGTTCTTATAGAATTTATACAAAAGCTCTCCATCCTCTGATACGAGGGCAAGCTTTGTTGTGGTGGAACCGGCATCGATGCCCAGATAGACATTGCCGTGGTATCCGGAAAGTTCTCCGGTCCTGACCTTAGCACGGTCATGACGGGCGGTGAACTCACGGTACTGCTCCTCATTTTCAAAAAGCGGAGCCATACGCTTAAGCTCGGCATCCATCTTGATTCCGTTTCTCAGTAGATTAATAAGAGCACTGATGGAAGAGGGTTTTGCATCCTCGGGGCAGTTCAGGCAGGAACCTATAGCTGCGAAGAGGTGGCTGTTCTCGGGCTCGATGATCTCGTCACCCTGAAGGTTCAGGGTACGGATGAATGCCTTTCGTAATTCCGGCATAAAGTGAAGAGGTCCTCCGAGAAAGGCTACATGTCCTCTTATGGGTTTACCCTGGGCAAGTCCGGATATAGTCTGATTTACAACAGCCTGAAAAATGGAGGCAGCAAGATCTTCTCTTGCGGCACCTTCATTTATTAAAGGCTGTATGTCTGTTTTTGCAAATACGCCGCAGCGGGCAGCTATCGGATATATCATCTGATAGTCCTTTGCAAGTACGTTGAGACCGGCTGCGTCAGTATGAAGAAGGGAAGCCATCTGATCGATAAAGGAACCTGTGCCTCCTGCACAGATACCGTTCATGCGCTGATCGATGCCGCCCTTGAAATATATGATCTTTGCATCTTCTCCGCCCAGCTCGATGGCAACATCGGTGTCAGGACGATAGTCCTTAAGTGCTGTTGCAACCGCAACGACCTCCTGACAGAAGAAGCTGTCCATGTGCTTACTAAGGGTAAGACCGCCTGAGCCTGTAATGACTACAGAAAGGCTGATCTCCCCGAGACGGGCCTTTGCATCCTCAAGAATATCCGCGAGAGTTCCCTGAATGTCTGCATGATGTCTCCGGTAATCGGAGAACATAAGATTCTTTTCAGGATCCAGAATCGCTATCTTGACGGTTGTGGAACCAATATCAATTCCAAGTCTGTATTGCTGCATAAATAAAAAACCCCATTATATATAAGTAACCATTCGGCAGAAAGAATTATTTTCTCCCTAAAATCTGCCGAATAGAGTAATACGGTGATGTGTAATTCATCACAAAATCTTTCCTATATTAAATAGTGTAGACCAAAATGTGATTTTAACATTAAGAAAGATAGTGTTCAACCGCAATAATGTAAAACTTTTGTGAACATGGGGTGGTTTTGTATACATTTTTAAATTATGAAAAATGGATGAAATGTATTTTTTTAAGCACATTTCGCCTTGAAAAAGAAATTAACAGATTATATACTTTATGAAAATTTTTTTGGATGTGCTTAACATCACACATTATACTAAATAAGGAGAGTTGTTTTGACTTTATTTCAAAAGCTTGAACGTAAATTCGGGAAATATGCAATCCCTGACCTTATGAAATACATATGCGTCATCTATGTTGTGGGTTTTCTTATCCAGATGTTTAACCCTTTACTTTACTATTTCTATCTGGATCTGGATCCGGAGGCTATTCTTCACGGTCATATATGGCGTATCGTGACATTTTTGTTCTATCCGCCGTCCACCAGTGTTATATGGATGATTATAGCAGTATTTGTCTACTACAGTCTGGGGATGACGCTGGAACAGCTGTGGGGTACCTTTAAATATAATTTCTTTTTCTTTTCAGGTGCTATCATGCTGATTCTGTCAGCACTTATTATATATATAGTAACAGGAGTATCTCTGCAATTGTATCCCACATACATGACCTTCAGCATATTCCTTGCTTACGCGCTCACATTTCCGGATGCGACCTTTATGCTTTACTTTATCATTCCTATAAAAGCAAAATGGCTTGCAATCGCGGAAGTGGTTCTGTATGTCTTCATATTTCTGGGGACACCTGATATCGGCACCAAAGTCGCTATCGCACTTTCACTTTTGAATGTGGCATTGTTCTTCTATCTTTCAAATCAGAAGCCTAAGAGGAACAATGTTTTCCATATTAATGATTTCAGATGACAGTTTTTGAACACAGATAACAAGTTTTAGGAGGCTTAAATGAGAAAAACTAAGATCGTATGTACACTTGGACCTAATGAAAATGATTATACAATTATGCGTAAGCTCGCTGACAATATGGACGTTGCACGTTTCAACTTCTCCCACGGAAGTCATCAGGAGCACCTTGAAAGACTTGCACTTCTGAAGGAAGCACGCAAGGACAGCGGACGTGAGATCGCAGCGCTGCTGGATACAAAGGGTCCCGAGATTCGTACAGGCGAGCTTGAGGATCACAAGAAGGTTACACTTGAGGCAGGAGCGGAGATCATCCTTACAACAGAAGAGTGCACAGGCACAAAGGATAAGGTATACATCAACTACGACGGACTTAACGAAGATGTTTCAGAGGGCAGCGTTATCCTCATTGATGACGGTCTCATCGGTCTCAAGGTAAAGAGCGTTGAAGGAACCGATATCCGTTGTGAAGTCACAAACGGTGGTGAACTTGGTGAGAAGAAGGGTGTTAATGTTCCTAATGTAAGCATTCGCCTTCCGGGCCTTACAGAGAAGGATATCGAGGATATCAAGTTCGGTATCGAGGTAGGCTTCGATTTTGTAGCAGCTTCATTTGTTCGTAATGCGGAGACCATCAATCAGATCCGTGAGATCATCGAGGGCGCAGGTTCTACCATGAAGATCATTGCAAAGATCGAGTCTCAGGAGGGACTTGATAATCTTGAGGCAATTATTGATGCTGCTGACGGTATCATGGTAGCACGTGGTGATCTCGGTGTAGAGATCGAAGCAAAGCGTCTTCCTCAGCTTCAGAAGGAAATGATCAAGAAGGCAAATTATGCCGGCAAGCTTGTAATCACAGCAACACAGATGCTTGATTCCATGATCCGTAATCCTCGTCCTACAAGAGCTGAGGTTACTGACGTAGCCAATGCCGTATATAACGGAACAGATGCAGTTATGCTTTCAGGTGAGACAGCAGCAGGTAAGTATCCTGTAGAAGCACTTGAGATGATGGCTTCTATCGTTGAGTATACAGAGCAGTTCCTTGATTACAACATGTACAAGAAGCGTAAGGTTGATGAGAATACCTATGCCAATATTTCAAACGCAGTATGTGCTGCTTCCGTAACAACTGCTTCAGAGCTTCAGGCAAAGGCACTTATCGTTCCTTCACTTACAGGTTCAACAGCAAGACTTATTTCAAAGTATCGTCCTGCAACACCTATCTATGCTATGTCACCAAGCCAGGCAACGGTGCGTCAGATGATGCTTCTCTGGGGAGTAACTCCTATCTGGGCAAGAAGATCGGATACAACAGACGAGCTTTTCGAGAATTCCATGGATGAGCTTCGTAATCGCGGAATCGTTGAAAAGGGCGACCTTTGCGTTATCACAGCAGGTATTCTTTCAAGAATGACCCGCAACCAGCCTGTTACCGCAACAAATATCATGAGGGTAATGGGAGCATAAACTAAAAATTATTTCTCAAATTCATCGTAATGTTATATTATGTAAAGATGAAATTCATTGCACACAACGAAAGTGCGGTGTATCATCAGTGAGGGGCAGTTAACTGTTCCCGGGTCTTTACAGATGATATTTCATCATGATGAGGATAAAGACCTCACAAATAGCTTTATTTGTGGGGTCTTATTTTTGAAAAAATGCTTAGGAGGAAACCAATGAAAACACCATACGCAACACTTGAGCAGGTAAAGAAGATAAACGAGACCTATGATACTCCTTTTTATCTTTATGATGAGAAGGGCATCAGGGAGAATGCCAGAAAGGTACATAAGGCATTCAGCTGGAATAAGGGCTTCAAGGAGTACTTTGCGGTAAAGGCCTGCCCGAATCCTTCCATACTTAAGATACTCAGGGAAGAGGGTTGCGGAACAGACTGCAGTTCACTTACTGAACTTCAGATGTCCGATGCATGTGGATTTTCAGGACATGAGATCATGTTCTCCTCCAACGAAACACCTCTCAGTGAGTACAAGTTCTGTGAGGAGCTCGGCGGCATCATCAATCTTGATGACTTCACCAACATAGAAGAGCTTGAGGAAACTCTCGGATACCTGCCGGAGACCATGTCCCTCCGTTACAATCCGGGCGGATATTTCACCATCGCAAACACTATCATGGATAATCCTCAGGATGCCAAGTACGGTCTCACAACAGACCAGATCATCGAAGGCTACCGTATACTCAAGGAAAAGGGTGTAAAGCGCTTTGGTATGCATTCCTTCCTTGCATCCAACACCGTTACAAACGATTATTATCCGACACTTGCAAGACAGCTTTTCGAGCTTGCGGTAAGAATAAAGGAAGAGACAGGGGTTTCACTTGATTTCATTAACCTTTCAGGCGGAGTAGGTATCCCTTATAAGCCTGATCAGACAGGAAATGACATTTTAGAGATCGGAGAGGGAGTACATCGTGAATTTGATGAGGTACTGGTTCCCAACGGCCTCGGGAATATCAGTATATTCACTGAGATGGGACGTTTTATGACAGGCCCGTTCGGTGCCCTTATCACAAAGGTCATCCACTTTAAGCACACCTATAAGGAGTATGCGGGAGTTGATGCCTGTGCAGTTAACCTCATGAGACCTGCCATGTACGGTGCATATCATCACATCACAGTCCTCGGAAAGGAAAATGCTCCATGTGATAAGACCTATGATGTAGTCGGCTCTCTCTGTGAAAACAACGATAAATTCGCTATTGATCGTGAGCTTCCTGAACTTCAGAAGGGGGATTATCTCTTCATCCATGACGCAGGTGCTCATGGATTTGCCATGGGCTATAACTACAATGGAAAGCTCTGGTCCAGTGAGCTTCTTCTGAAGGAGGACGGCACTGTAAAGCTTATCCGTCGTGCCCAGACTCCGGCAGATTACTTCGCTACACTTGACATAGACGACACCATGAAGAAGTATCTCTGATACGTCATGAGAAAGATCACCGAAAATCTTTTGGAAATTAAGGAGTTTATAGCCTTTCGGCAAGTATAAGTGTGAGGTCTGCTTAAGATTTTTGCGTTTTCATATATATTTTAATAATTAACGGATATCGTTTGGCACATGGAATGTGTGAACGGATATCCGTTTTTTTGTGCAAATAAATATGTAGTAATTTCTTTATTTTGGGCATTACCGACAAAGCGAAGAGAACTATTTCGTCATTGTGTATAATTATGTTTGCTTGATGTATGACAATTTGTGCGCTATTATACAAATGTAAGCATTTACAGAACAATTCATGAGACAATTTGAATTATGAAGTATGTGAGATCATACGATCCATTTTATATTTTTACCAATGAGAGGAGTAGTAAAAATGAGAAGAATCTTGTCAACATTAATGGCTGCATCCCTTGCAGCATCAATGCTTGTAGGCTGCGGAGGAAGCAATGCTGGAACAACCGCAACACAGGCTGAGACAAAGGCAGCCGCACAGGCCGGAACAGAAAAAGCGGCTGCACCGGAGCTTAGCCTTATCATCGCTTCCAACCAGACAGATCCAAAGAATCCATACAGCTATGGTCTTGATAAGTTTAAGGAGGTCGCAGAGGAAGTATCCGGAGGAAAGATCGAGGTAACAGTCCATAAGGGAACTCTCGGCGAGAACGAGTCAGAGCTTGTTGAGAAGCTTACAATGGGAGCCGCAGACATGGTTGTTTCTTCACCGGGATTCATGACTGCTATAGGTGTTCCTGAGATCGATATCTTTTCACTGGAGTATCTCTTTGACAGCTTTGACCACTGGGAGTCATGCCTTGACGGTGATTTCGGTAGTGCTATGAGAGATATCGTTAAGGAGAAGACGGGAAATCAATTCCGTATCATGGGATACTGGTCATCATCTGTAAGAGATGTATATGCAAAGCAGGCAGTTACAAAGCCGGAAGACCTCAAGGGACTCAGCATCCGTACACAGTCTTCATCGGTTCAGCAGGATTTCTTCAAGAACTGTGGTGCAATTCCTACAACTGTTGCATGGGGTGAGCTCTATCAGGCACTTCAGCAGGGCGTAGTTGATGGTGCAGAGAATGACTACACAAATCTTACACAGAAAGAGCATCACAAGACTCCAAACGGTAAGTACATCTCTGAGACACATCATGATTACACAACCAGACTTTTCCTTATGGACGGAAATAAGTATGACAAGCTTACTGATGAGCAGAAGGGCTGGATCGATCAGGCAGTTGAGGCTGCTACAGCTGAAGAGCGTGCCATTACATACAAGATGTATGACGAATCAAAGGAAAAGGCTAAAGCTGACGGCGCTGTGATTACAGAGCATGCAGATATCGATATCGATGCATTCAAGAAGATCGCTGTATCAATTCAGGATTCATTTGCAGAGTCAACAGGAATGCAGGAGCAGCTTGATATGATCCGCAAGGCAGCAAAGTAAAGTAAGAACAAATAAATCTGTCTCATTTTTAGGAATGAGGCAGATTTAAATTTATAAGTATATCATCTGGAGATAGCCATGAAAAAATTTTTAGACACAATGCAGAAAGTCCAGATTGCTGTAGGAGGCTTTTTTCTTTTGGTTTTCCTTTTGACAGTAGTTTTACAGATGGCATGTCGTTATCTGGGAATCGCAGCCATGTGGACTGAGGATGTATCCATGTATTCTTTTATCTGGGCAGTATTTATGGGAGCAGGAGCAATGGTACATTCCGACGCCCATTTTGCCTTTACATCACTGACAGAAGCAATTAAAAATCCCAAATTAAAGATCGCATTACATATTTTCATCAGCTTTGTAATGCTTATATTTGTTGTACTTATGGTGTATTACGGCTCTTTGGCTACAAAGCAGTTTTGGAACTACAAATGGATAAACATTCCAAAATTCAACAGAGGTCCCACATGGATGTGTCTGCCTATCTGCGGCTGTACAGCCTCTATCTATCTTATCGGTCATATCATTGAAGACCTGAAAAAAATCAAGAAAGGAGATATTGACTGATGTTAGGTGCACTTCTTGTATTAATGTTCGTTTTTTTTGTGGCCATCGGGGTGCCTATTTCCTTTGCCCTTGGAGTGGTATCATTTACAGGTATCGCATGTATGCCTGATATTCCGAACACTGTTGTGTTCACAAAGATGTTCAACGGTCTCAACAGTTTCACACTTTTGGCAGTTCCGCTTTTTATACTGGCAGCCAATCTCATGAATGAGGGAGGCATTACCGAAAAACTTATAGAGTGTATCTGTGATCTTGTAGGTCACTTTAAGGGTGGTCTTGCTTATGCCAATGTTCTCGTATCCATGGTATTTGCGGGAATCTCAGGTTCATCCCAGGCGGATACATCAGGAGTAGGAAAGATATTCATACCATCCATGGAGAAGCAGGGCTATGACAAAGGAACCTCTGTAGGTGTTACAGCAGCTTCATCTACTCTTGGCTCCATCATCCCTCCAAGTATCACCATGGTAGTATATGCAGGTATATCAAATACCTCCACAGGTGCTCTTTTCATGTCCGGAATAGTACCGGGAATACTTCTCGGAATTGCCCAGATGCTGGTGGTAAAAGCATATTCAAAGAAAAAGAATTTCCCTCAGAGTGAGAGAGTACCACTTAAGGTGGCATTGAAGCATACCTTTATATCCATGCCGGCACTGCTCACACCCATCATTCTTATCGGAGGTATCGTGTCAGGTCTTTTCACACCTACCGAGTCGGCAGCATTTGCATGTATGTATGCACTTCTTGTGGGTATCTTTTTCTATCATTCCATTAAGATACGCCGCCTGCCTCATATACTCATCGAGACCATGAAGATGGCATCACTTTCCCTCTTCGCACTTGCTACTGCAAACTCCCTTGGTGAGCTTCTCAGCTATTACAGATTAAACGTTCTGGTACAGGGATTCTTTACATCACTTCCGGGAGGAAGACTGATCTTCCTTGTGGTGGTAGTGGTATTCTTCCTTTTTGTAGGAACCTTTATGGATGCTGTACCTGCAATGATACTTTTTGTTCCTATTATTTTACCTTCAGCGGTAGCTTTGGGAATAAGTCCTATCATTCTTGGCCTTATCATCATAGTTACTCTTGCTCTTGGTCTGGTAACTCCGCCATATGGACTTTGCCTGCTCCTGGCATCAAGTATCAGCGGAATCAGTATAGAAGAAGGGTTCTACGGAACACTTCCGTATTTCCTTTCCTCACTTGCGGTTTTACTGTTAATGCTTCTGTTCCCTGATTTATGGCTCATGATTCCGGCAGCACTGTTCCCGGGAATGTTCTGATTATTGTTTAAACAAAGAAAGGATATGAATTATGCAGACAGTATATGATTTTGGAAACGGAATGAGGATGGTGGATCTTTCGAAAATTATAGATCCTGCAACCGAGTCAAGAAGATGTGAACTTCATCGTTTCAATACAGGCGGACCTATTCCTGATTTCCACACAAATTTTGACATCATGAGTCATCTCGGTACACATGCGGAGTGTCCATATCATCATGATGAGAACTGGCCGGATGTAACAGAGGTTCCACTTACAACATTTGCAGGAAGAGGAGTATATGTGGATTTCAAGGAAAGCTGTAAGCCAAATTCCCATATCACAAAAGAGGATCTTGACAGAGAGGCATCCAAGGTAAGAGAAGGCGATATAGTGATCATCGATTCATCCTATAAGCTCAACCCTTTCACACCTGATACAAATACAGAAAAGGATAAAAGACTTTTTGTAAATGCGGAAACTGCCGAATGGTTCAGGGAGAAAAAGGTAAAGGCGGTGGGATTCGGTGACGGAGTATCCATAGAGAACTGCAACGAAGACGTAAAGCCTTTCCACGATATACTTTTGGCTGAAAACATTGTATTTATCGAAGTATTAAAGAACCTTGAAGAACTAAGGAAGGATGTATTTTTCATATCTTTTGCACCGCTTCCCATAATCGGTCTTGATTCAAGTCCGGTTCATGCTTATGCAATCGAGGGTATGGCTGAGTTTTCATAATTTATATGTCGGAAAAGCCGGCAGAACGGAGAGTGAAATGAAGATAGCGGTTATCGGTGCAGGGGCAATGGGCTCTATCTATGGAGGACATCTTTCTCTCAACAATGAAGTATACCTTGTGGATACAAAACAGACTGTGGTGGATACCATCAATGAAAAGGGGCTGATCCTTGAGGAGGATGGAAAGCAGAATATCTATCACCCGAAGGCTGTGGTTGATACTTCCGGTCTTGGTGAAATGGATCTCATCATCCTTTTTGTGAAGGCTCTTTCCTCAAGAGCAGCATTATCCGGCAATAAATGTCTCATAGGTAAGGAAACCTATGTTATGACTCTTCAAAACGGGTCAGGTCATGAGGATATCCTTGGGGAATTTGTGGATAAGGAGCATATACTCATCGGTACAACAGAGGATCAGGGAACAGTGGTCGGAACAGCCCATGTACGTCATGGAGGAGAAGGGAACACAAATCTTGGCATGATAACAGAGGATAAAGCAGGCATACTTCCTAAGATAAAGGATACATTTGACAGCTGCGGATTCCGGATGAAGCTTCATGACAATATTCAGCAGCTTATCTGGGATAAGCTTTTCACCAATATTTCCCTGAGTGCTGTTACCGGTGTTCTGAAGTGCGATATCGGTTTCATCGCGGCGGATGAATATGCATGGAAGCTGACAACGCAGCTCATTAAAGAGGCGGTTGCAGTGGCTCACGGACTCGGACTGGAGGCTGATGAGGAAGCCATCATAAAGAAGGTCAGGGAGACGTCAGAGGGTTCACCGAACGGCGTGACATCTATCTGCGCCGATATGCGTGTGGGCAGAAAGACCGAGGTCGATACGATCAGCGGTTCCGTTGTAAGNNTCATGACAATATTCAGCAGCTTATATGGAACAAGCTCTTCACCAATATCTCCTTAAGCGCAGTAACAGCCGTCCTTCAGGTGAAGATGGGATATATTGCCTCTGATGAGCATGCCTTTGCCATGGCAGGGATGCTTCTCCATGAAGCGGTTGAAACAGCCCATGCTTTAGGCCTTGAGGCAAACGAAAAAGAGCTTCTGGAAAAGGTTAAAAGGACATCGGAAAATGTTCCCGAAGGAATAACTTCCATATGTGCAGACCTTGGAAAAGGGCGTAAAACTGAGGTTGATACCATAAGCGGATCTGTAATAAGGGCTGCAAAAAAAGCCGGAGTTCCTGTTCCGTGTCATGAGTTTCTGGTTCATATGGTACATGCCATGGAAAACAAATCCTGAAGAGGAAAGAAAAGAGTTTTATCAGAAAACATTAACGGCGATTTATAAAAATATGGTTGAACCAAAAACCGGGCAGGAAAAATCCTGTCCGGTTTTTT
>DFGZ01000020.1 GCA_002371295.1 Oribacterium sp. UBA3737
GTGAAGAACACCTACGGCACGGGATGCTTCATGCTGATGAACACCGGGGAAAAGCCTGTTTTCTCTAGTAACGGACTTCTCACAACCATAGCCTGGGGACTGGACGGAAAAGTAAATTATGCACTGGAAGGTTCGGTATATGTGGCAGGTGCAGCCATACAGTGGCTTCGTGATGAGCTCCGTGTCATCGACAGCTCAGCGGATTCAGAGTACTTCGCAACGAGAGTGAAGAACACCAACGGCTGCTACGTGGTTCCTGCATTCACAGGACTGGGCGCTCCTTACTGGGATCCTTTTGCAAGAGGCGTCATCACAGGCCTTACACGAGGCGTAAATAAGTACCACATCATCAGAGCAACACTTGAGTCTCTGGCATTCCAGACAAATGACGTTCTGAGAGCCATGGAAAAGGATTCTGACATTCACCTTACATCACTGAAGGTTGACGGCGGAGCCTGCAAGAACAACTTCCTTATGCAATTCCAGTCAGATATCATAAACGCTCCGGTCCACAGACCAAAGTGCGTTGAGACAACAGCCATGGGTGCCGCTTATCTCGCAGGCCTTGCAACAGGCTTCTGGGACAGCAAGGAAGACGTCAAGAAGAACTGGCAGATAGACAGAGAGTTCAATTCCGAAATGAGGGATGTGGACAGAGAAAAAGAAATCCGCGGATGGAATCAGGCAGTAAAGGCCACCTTCGGATGGGACAGAGAAAATTTATAAGCCTGCCCCCGATTTATTAATCGGGGGAGCCACGCGGCTTTGAGCGCGTCAGGGGAATCCCTCCGGGATTCCGACCTTACCTGCCCCCGATTTTAATCGGGGGAGCCACGCGGCTTTGAGCGCGTCAGAGGAATCCCGGAGGGATTCCGACCTTACCTGCCCCCGATTTATTCATAAAAGCAAGTTACCAAATGGGAGGATAGAATATGACTTATGATGTAATAGTTATCGGTGCCGGAGTTTCCGGTGCAGCTGTAGCGAGAGAGCTTTCCCGCTATCAGACCGAGGTATGCGTACTTGAAAAAGAAGAGGATGTCTGCTGCGGAACCTCCAAGGCAAACAGTGCCATCATCCATGCCGGTTACGATGCCGAGCCGGGCTCCAACATGGCAAAGATGAACGTTCGCGGAAACGCAATGATGGATGAGTTATGCAGGGATCTTGACATTCCTTTCAAGAGAAACGGTTCTCTCGTTGTCTGCATCCATGAAGAGCTGCTCCCGGGACTTAAGGATCTCTATGACAGAGGCATCAGGAACGGCGTTCCCGGCATGAAGCTTCTCACCAGAGAAGAGGCTCTCGAAATGGAGCCTAACATCTCCGATGATGTAAAGGGTGCCCTTTACGCAGAAACTGCCGGCATCATCTGTCCTTTCAAGCTGAACATCGCCATGGCTGAGAATGCAGCTGTCAACGGCGTTGACTTCCGTTTCAACACCCGCGTAGAGAAGCTGGAGAGAAAGGAAGACGGTCTCTGGCATATCCGCACCAACAACGGCGAGTACACAGCAAAGTATGTTGTCAATGCTGCCGGCGTGTACGCAGATGTACTCCACAACATGGTAAGCGACCAAAAGATCAATATCATCGAACGCCGCGGAGAGTATTATCTCCTGGACAGAACAGTCGGCGACCACGTAAGTCATACCATTTTCCCACAGCCTACAAAGTACGGAAAGGGAATCCTCGTAGCTCCTACAGTACACGGTAACCTTCTGGTAGGTCCTACAGCCATAGATCAGGAAGACAAGGATGCCACAAATACAACCCAGTTCGGTCTCAATGAGATCTCTGCAAAGGCTTCCGAAAACGTAAAGAACCTTCCTTTAAGATCAGTCATCACATCCTTCTCAGGACTTCGCGCACATGAAGACCATCACGAGTTCATCCTTGGAGAAGTCAAGGACGCACCGGGCTTCATCGACTGTGCGGGAATCGAGTCTCCGGGGCTCACAAGCTCACCTGCCATCGGAGAGTACATCGCAAATCTCCTTCGTGAAAAGATGGGTCTCACAAAGAAGGAGAACTGGATCGGAACAAGAAAAGACATTCTCGATCCAAAGAAGCTCACTCTTGAAGAAAGAAACGAGCTTATCAAAAAGGAACCTGCTTACGGCCAGATCATCTGCAGATGCGAGTCAGTTACTGAGGGTGAGATTCTTGATGCCATAAGAAGACCTCTCGGCGCCCGTTCTCTTGACGGTGTAAAAAGAAGAACCCGTGCCGGCATGGGTCGCTGCCAGTCAGGCTTCTGCAGCCCCCGTGTTATGGATATCCTTTCCAGAGAGCTGGGACTTCCCCTCACAGAAATCACAAAGAGCGGTGGAAAATCAAACATTGTTCTTGAACACTCCAAGGAGGTAGCAGAATGAATACAATCGACATCGTAATAGTAGGCGGCGGTCCCGCAGGTCTGGCCGCAGCAGCAGCCGCAAAGAAGGCAGGCTGCGACAGCATTCTGATCCTTGAAAGAGACTCAGAGCTCGGAGGTATCTTAAACCAGTGCATACATAACGGTTTCGGTCTCCACACCTTCAAGGAGGAGCTTACAGGTCCCGAGTATGCAGGCCGCTTCATAACACAGGTACTTGAGCTGGGAATCGAATATAAATTAAACACCATGGTCATGGACATTTCACCTGAAAAGGTAATCACAGCCATGAACAAGGAAGACGGCATGTTCCAGATCCAGGCAAAGTCAGTTATCCTCGCCATGGGCTGCCGCGAGCGTCCGAGAGGAGCTCTCAATATCCCGGGCTACAGACCCGCAGGTATCTTTTCGGCAGGTACCGCCCAGAGACTTGTTAACATCGAGGGATATATGCCGGGAAGAGAAGTCGTGATACTCGGCTCCGGAGACATTGGCCTCATCATGGCAAGACGTATGACACTTGAAGGTGCAAAGGTCAAGGTAGTGGCAGAGCTCATGCCTTACTCCGGCGGTCTCAAGAGAAACATCGTTCAGTGTCTTGACGATTACGGAATCCCGCTCAAGCTTTCACATACAGTTATCGACATCGAGGGAAGAGAGCACATCACAGCTGTCACTATCGCAGAGGTAGGTCCTGACAGAAAGCCGGTTCCGGGAACAGAAGAGCGCTACACCTGCGATACACTTCTTCTTTCCTGCGGTCTCATTCCTGAGAATGAGCTTTCACAGTCAGCAGGCGTTGAGATGAGCCGCATCACTTCAGGTCCTGTTGTAAATGAGAGTCTGGAAACAAACATCCCGGGTGTTTTTGCCTGCGGTAATGTTCTCCACGTTCACGATCTCGTTGACTATGTTTCCGAGGAAGCAGGACGTGCAGGTCTTAATGCGGTTAAGTACGTTCAGGGACTTCTCGACAGCACTGCTTCAGGCAGGGTAATAAAGCTCGCCGCAACAGACGGAGCAAGATATACAGTTCCTTCAACCATCGATCCGGGCCGTATGGACGATAACCTCACAGTCCGTTTCAGAGTCGGTGATGTTTACAAGGATTCTTATGTAAGCGTTTATTACGGCACGGAGCGTGTTCAGCACAGAAAGCGCCAGATCCTGGCACCGGGCGAGATGGAACAGGTAATCGTTAAGAAGCAGGAGCTTTTAGACAGACCTGATATGGATACCATCACCATAAAGATCGAGAAAGACTGAAAGGAGAACAGAAGATGGAACAGAGACATTTAACATGTATCGGCTGTCCGATGGGCTGCCAGGTAACAGTCGAGATGGAAAAGGGAGAGGTAGTATCCGTTTCCGGAAATACCTGTAAGAGAGGCGACATTTATGCGAGAAAGGAGGTTACGAACCCTACCCGTATCGTAACTTCAACAATCGCTGTCACAGGCGGAGACAAGGCAAGAGTCTGCTGCAAGACCGCCTCAGACATTCCGAAGGACAAGATCTTTGATGTGATGCATGACATCAACCATGTAAAATGCAGCGCACCTGTACATATCGGTGACGTCCTTATCGAAGATGTTGCCGGCACAGGGGTTTCGGTCATAGCTACAAGAAATATAGCAGCAGTGGGCTGAAATGCTTTTGACATTCACATCCTTACTATCATAAAAATGGGCTGCCGCCCGGATGAATATTTCGTCCGAAGCGGCAGCCCATCACTGTTTTGTAAATCGCGCATAAAAAATCAACTATGTTCAGCTATGCAATTAATGTAACCCATGAAGCATAAACCTAAGATAAGCTACACGATGGCGGGAATGAGGCTACTCCCGGGATCATTTCAATCCTGCTGATCATTATGGCTCCGGTATGTGCCATCATGTCCGGGCTCGTATGCTATGACAGCTTCTTTATCTCATCGAACAGGGCTTCCGTATCGTCATCCCCTACTGTGGTAGCAGTTACAGTCATGATATAATCGTCATTGAAGAACAAGGTCTGTCTCTGATACATCTCTAAGCCTTTTATGGATGACTTTGACCATAAAGAATATGCCTTTTCTCCGTCGATCTTTTCATCCATCACGCTGACTTTTTCAACCGTGAACCCCATACCCTCAAGAGTTTCCCTGATATCATCCATATATTCTGCATATAACTCTTTTACATCATCAAGCTTCGAAAGAGTACTGTCACCCGTAGAAATACCTATGTTCACATTGTTGTAACCATCGCTTTTTTCGGCATATGCAACGATAACGGATTCTCCGGCATCGATACTCTTTTTAACAGCATCAGCATCCTTGATATAGTCTTCGGTCACTTCATTGAATTCCGCAAGCTCTTTATCATCATAGTAGGTATATCCCTTGGGTACCCCGATACTGTATCCGAAATATTCATTAACATATTTGTTGTTCCTGATTTCTCCTTTGGAAAAATCCTTACCGGTGGTCTTTGCAAATGCTGTAAACGGTAAACCGCACATAACTGCGGCAACTGCCAGAACAGCTGTGATCTTTTTCTTTAAACTGGTCATGCTGGTTCTCCTTTCATAAAAATCCGCATTCCTAAACTATCCTGATATCTATATCGGCGGAATAAGCAAAACCATTAACCGGCATCTTATTTATACATGAATCCATGTAATGTCATCCATGTTTTTAATAATTGCCGGCATTTGTGCAATATTGTGTATATTTTTTAACAATCCCTTATTTTATTATGCAATTATCAC
>DFGZ01000248.1 GCA_002371295.1 Oribacterium sp. UBA3737
CGCCATGAATGCGAGAGTCGTCCATTTGATACGCTTTGAATCCATAAAAAAACTCTCCTTTTCATACCGGCAAAGCTGATTCTTACTTTGCCTGAATTTTCCGAGATGCTTTATTTTTGCATCCCCTTCTTATTTTTTACAGCTACGGATAATCTCTCCCACCATTTCTCCGTAACCGTATAAAGCAGAGACCGACAGTGTTCATATCCCGGACAGTCTCTGCCTTAATTACATAAACGAAGCCGATAATTAAAACTTCAGTTTGTAATTTCCGTCACCTGCTCCCTCAATGGATGATGAGAACAGCACCTTTGCAGCCTCTGCGAGATAAGCGGTGTCCTTTGCACCGGCTGTCTCGTAAGGTGAGTGCATGGCAAGCTGTGGAAGTCCGATGTCCACAGTGTTAAGTGCAACCTGATTCTGTGATATGTTGCCGAGTGTTGATCCTCCCAGCATGTCAGAACGGTTTGTAAATGTCTGATAAGGAACATCCGCCTTTTTGCAGATAGCTCTCATGACAGCGCCGGAAATCGCATCGGTTGTGTACTTCTGGTTAGCACTGTACTTGATGACGATACCCTTGTTGAGATAAGGGCGGTTTGTCGGATCAGACTTTTCCGGATGGTTAGGATGTACGGCATGAGCATTGTCAGCTGATACAAGAAAGCTCTTTGCTATGCTCATGAGGTACTCATCCTCTGACTTTCCGAATGCGTTGTTTATACGGTGAAGTGTATCCTTTAAGAATGTTGACGCTGCGCCCTGCTTGGTGCCGGAGCCAACCTCCTCGTTGTCGTATACACAGTGAACTGCTACAGAATCCCGAGGCTGAGCCTTCAGGAAGCCCTGAAGTGATGCGAATGCACACTGAAGGTCATCCAGACGTCCGCTGGAGATGAACTCGTTATTCAGGCCGAGCTTTGTACCCTTCATACGGTTATAAAGGAAAAGGTCTGTGTCAAGAATGTCTTCGGCCTTTACTCCTGCCTCTTCCGCAATGAGCTTTAAGAATACATCCTTCTCCTCACCCTTCTCACAGAAGAGAGGAAGCATATCAACCTGTGCATTGAATTTATAACCGTCATTAACCTCACGGTTCATGTGGATGGCAAGGTTCGGAATGATCATGAGGTCACGGTCGACGTTCACGAGCTTTGTCATGATACCATCTTCTGTGCTGACTACGATTCGTCCGGCAACGGAAAGAGGTCTGTCAAGCCATGGAGAACAGATCATGCCGCCGTACTTCTCCACATTGAGCTTTACATAGCTGTTGTCAATCGTGATCTCTGCGTTTGTCTTTATCTTGAAAACAGGTGAATCACAGTGGCTGGCCATCATCTGGAATCCTGTGTAATCCTTCTTGGGGATACGGAACGCGATGACTGCGGAATCGTTTCTCGTCACATAGTAACCCTTTCCGGCTTCAAGCTCCCAGGCCTGCCCCTCATACAGACGGGTATAGCCTTCCTTGTTCAGGATCTCACACATATTTTTAACTGCAAAAAAAGAAACAGGGCTGTTATCAAGGAATGAAATCAGCTCGTTATTTATGTTATCAAAATTCATTTATGATACTCCCTCCTTGGAACAGTCAGTCCACTCTTTATTGTATTCAGGCGGACTGCCGAAGCATGCTAATGAAAAAAACAGAATCTTTAAATAAAAATACTTTATATATTATATTTAATATTATTTGAGTCAATATTTAACATGCTTGCTGATTATATCACCTTGTTAAATTATACTCAACCTATTGATTTGATTATGCTTTCCATAATTTATAACTTCTTTTTATCGCCTGCATAATAATTTGTTATGTCTCAAATTCTTTTCGGGCAAACAGTTGTCCGTATACAAAAGACATCGGCTATTTACCGCGTTAAATCGATGATCATACTTGTCTGATGATCCGACAGGGTAAATAGCCGATGTCTGCAAAGCCAAAATTTAGTTCTTAAAGTCTATAATGTCTTTTTAAATTTTTAAGTATTTTATATCCTCGTTTTCTGACAAAGACATAAAGGATGTAAAATTCCGATATCGAAAAAACATTTTTACTTGTTTACGATGTGGGTCACGGTCAGGTGTGCCATGGTCTTCTCCGGATAGATGATCTCATCCGCTCCCAGCTTTTTAAGCACCTTACCCATCCTTTCATTTCCTGCCTTTGCGATGACCCTGTGAACGCCCTGCTCCTTGGCAATGGTGGTGCACATGATGCTGGATTCAAGAGAGCTGCCCATAGCAATGATAACTATATTCATATTACCGAGTCCGAGCTTCTCAATCGCCTCCGGATCCGCAAGATCGCATGCCACCGCCATATCGGCTATTTCCGACATCTGATTGATGACCTCTTCATCCTTGTCCGCCAGGAGAAGATCCACTCCATTCTCAAACAGCTCCTTTGCCACATATTTTCCGAATCTTCCCAGTCCCAGAACAGCTATAGAAAGTGTCTTATTTTCGCTCATTTCATATTCCTCCCCGTTGTGTCACCTGTTTTCATTCATTCTTTTATGCAAATACAATGATGTGAGCGTCATAAGTATGCCACTCACGGACATCACCACCGCTCACATTCGTGTTGTGTTCAGTCATGAACGCTCATAACTCATGTCATCCTATATAGTACTTTCCTTCCGCATATTTCAGCAGATCTCTGTTATCCCTGTCGCCTCTGAAGAACATCACCAGTGATATAGGTCCTATCCTTCCCAGGTACATGGCTATAATGATGATCATCCTTCCCGCAGAATTCAGTGAAGCAGTAAGATTTCTGGACAGTCCGACCGTCGCTGTGGCGCTGAAGGTTTCGTAAAGTGCATCCACGAGAGAAACCGTGGGGTTCGTAAGCATTAAAAGAATACTCAGACTGCAGGTCACAAGGAAGCTGATGATAATGATGGCCAGGGCCTTATGTATGGTCTCAAAGGAAAAGGCTCTGTTGAAAACAACCGGCTTGTGATGACTTTTCAGAGAGCTCAGGGCATAAAGGATAAGGGCGTAAAATGTCACTGTCTTAACGCCGCCGGCGGTGCCCATGGGGGAACCTCCGATGAACATATACAGAAGTCCAGAAAATGCCGTCACATCTCTTAATTCATGCTGAGGCACTGTCATGAATCCCGCTGTTCTGAAAGTTACCGACTGGAAAACACTGTTCCAGACCTTTCCTGTCATGGTCATGTTCTGCATAGTGCCCGGATTGTCATGCTCCGCCACAAAGACGATTGCTGCTCCGGAAATGATCAGAACCGCTGTAAGGCTGAGAACCAGCCAGGTGTGTTCGAGTATCTTTACACGCCTTTTTTCAACACGCAGCCCGAAGGTGTATTTCACGTATTCTATTACATCGAACCATACGATAAAGCCGAGACCGCCGAGAACGATCAGGACCATGGTCACAAACAGGAAGCAGTAATTATCTGAAAAGCCTATGAGGCTGTCCGTACCAAGCACATCTATCCCTGCATTACAGAAGGCGGATATGGAGTGGAATACTGCCGCAAAGATTCCCTTTTCTCTTCCCATAATCGGTATGAATACCAGCGCAGTGAGAATGGCGCCGATTCCTTCTACTATAAATATGTCAATGATTACTCTTCTGCAGAATTTGACTACGCCTTTGATGGAATCGAGATTGAAGGTCTCCATCATGAGCACTCTTGTCTTCAGGGACAGTCCCTTCTTCATAAAGAGAAGAAGCAGTGCAGAAAGGCATACAACACCTATTCCTCCGACCTGAATAAGCATCAATATCACTATCTGCCCAAACAGCGTCCAGTGAGAAAAGGTATCTACCACTACCAGCCCTGTGATACATACAGAAGTTGTCGCAGTAAAAAGTGCAGTAAGTAAAGTCGTCTCTTCCCCGGGAGCCGTTGCCCACGGAAGCATCAGCAGTATCGTCCCGACTACTATCGCTGACAAAAAGCTCAACGCTATAATCTGTGTCGAGCTGAATTTCTGTTTGATTTTGTTCGTTTTCATATCCTTCCACACCCAAAAGTCATATTATATGACGTGAGTGTCAAAAGTATTTGCCACTCACTTATGATGCGCAGCACGCACACATTCGTGTGCAATGTGCTGCTGAACACTCATAACTCACGTCCTTTTGCTATGCAAAACGACTACGTTATTCGTGTTCGGGCGGGTCATAAAGTCTCAAATCAACGTGCAAGCACGTGATTTGGTACTTTTGACCCTTACATCATATCTATGATACCAAACCTGGTAGGGAAATGCACCCAAGGCGAAAAAAATAGCCCAAGTCTCTCAGACCCGGGCGATTTTGAAAAGTATTTTATTTAATGGAAGTCAGAGAAAATCACTGCATCAGGACCACCGGTAGGATATCCCGGACCCGGTTCAGGCACTATAGGTACCGTGGGCACGATTGCCGCAGATGTTTCCTGCTGTGATTCCGGCTGAGTGACCGCCTGAGTAGTCGGTTCGGGAGCCGGAAGGCTTTCAATAGTTTCTGTGGTCTCCACCTCAGATTCCTTTTCTTTCTCCGCAGGCATACGGATAACACGACCGTACTCATCTATCGTAAGCTTCACATCGGAATTATTGCTTATCAGATTACCGTTCCGGTCGGTTGCATAGATGGTAACACCATTTGCGTCGGTCCCCAGAATATAATATCCGTATTTATCGGTCTCATAGACAGGTGCAGACTCAGCTTTGGTTTTAGATGCGGATGTCGCTGCATTTTCACTCTCCACCGTCTCGGGAATCTCATCGGGAAGCACCGCAGCTATACCTTTACGCATCCTCTCCCACTTTTCCTTGATACCCGGAGTGTTTACAAGCTTCTTTGCACTGTCCAGATCTCCGGCATCCTCCAGAAGGTTACTTACAGAATAAAAATCATCAAGTATCTTCCCGGTATAATCGTCAATGCCGAACCAGGTCTCAAGAAAACCGATCTTATCTTCATCACTTAAAGAATTGTAAAAATCCAGTACCACAGGGCTTACGATATTCAGGGTAAAGTCCCCATCATTGGCAAGCTGAAGAAAATGCACCGCCTGGTGTATAGTCTTGAGTGATACTCCGGCAGTTCCGTGGATCTTAAGAGTGCTTTCGAGCCTCTGGCGCAATGCTTCCTTCAGAGCATTTTCACCCCTCAGTTCCCTGGTCTCAGCCCCGGTCTCTGTCTCTGTCTCTGTTTCTTTATTCTCTTTTACGCTCGAGGTCATCTCCGTCCCGGTTTCAGAGGTTGTGGCAACCGGTGTTTTTCCGGAACCGCAGGCACCTAACAGCACCATGAGCCCTATCGCGGTCAATGGGACTAACATTCGTTTCATCATATCCTCCATAATAAGGAAAAATCCAATATCATGAAGTAATTATACAATTCCTTCATACAGGATTCTATCTCCGATATGAACCTCTTCCACCCCAAGCTTCTTACTCTTATTAAAACAGAAACTCAGCATATATCCTGTATCCAGCCCAAATCTGTCAAGATACCCGATTATCTGCCGCTCACCCTTCTCGTTATATCTGTCTCCATGCCATATCTTAAGCTCGACGATATACCTCTTACCGTTATAATGAATCACAACATCCATCCTCTTCATATCCGATGTCTGTTCCTCGATGCTGTACGTTCCGACTCCATTTATGATAGGAGACAGATATGTAAGAAACTTTTCTCTGCCCTCTTCCTCTATGAATTTTTTCTCTGCAGTCTCATCATTCATATTCCGGATCATCTTCTGGGATTCGATAAATCTCTCCATGATAAGCGGCATATTGAGTTCACCATCTTTAATGAATTCCGGTTTATCCCTAAGAGCTTCTCTCCTCATATCCTGCGAAAATCTGCTTTCTCCTACGAAGTACCTGCAGAGCCTCATTTCAAATATCTTGTTGGCAATAGCTACCGTATTGTGGTTATTTACGATAAAACCATACATCTCCAGCTGCTCCTGCTCCTTATTATCCGGAAGATACTCTATGGTTTCACCTCTAAATAGCATGTATCTAAGCTGTTCCCTAAGCTTATCATAGTCCCTGATTTTTCCCATGAGAGACTCAAACAATGTGTTCTTTTCTGTAACTATCGCTTTCACTGCTTCATGGACACCTTCCTCAGTCCACGCTGAAGACAGGCTCTCAAACTTTTCCGAAACAAATTGTTCATCTATCAGCTGGCAGATTCTGCTGACAAGAAATGGATACCCACTGGTATATTCTCTGATGAGCTTTGCTAATGTCTCTGTATCCATCCCAGTGTGGTGGTCTGCTTCGTATTCATCCAACATACCTTTGATACCTTCTTCCGACAGGCTCATGTCAATGTCAAAGTCTGCAGCGATGTTCCAGGGACTATTCTCTTTTGATTCTGCTTCTCCTCTGATTTTACTTTTAAGATGCTTTACATCGGTAACACCGGCGAGAATAACCGATTGGAATGTAACTGCCCCATCCTTATCCCGGCTAATGTACATTTCTCTTAGCTGTGCCAGAAAATCAAGAAAAACCTGATTATTTGTTGCACTATCAACTTCATCCACAATGAGAACTATACCTCTGTCAGACTCTTCACACCAGTCAGAAAGCGTATCGAAAAGTTCACCTAACCTAATAACCGGTTCTGGTTCATCTTTCCATTTTTTTACTTTATTTAATAATGCATCTGAAACTCCCTGGTCAAGCTTTCTTCGATTCCAAATAAGTCTGCAGAATTCCTGAACGAATTTTTCCTCAGTTGAAAATCCTGCTTTTCCAATCCCCTGAAAATCTAAAAATATCACATAATTATCCTTGTTTAATTCTTTCTTAAGGGCCGCCAATGTAGTAGTTTTTCCGTATTGCCTTGCCCTGTTAATAGTAAAGTATTTTCCCGAATCAACAAGCTTCTTTATCTCTTTTACTCTCTCAGAGAGATCTACCATATAGTGTTTTTCAGGTATACATATAGATGTAGTATTAAATGCCTTCATTGTATCAACCCATATCTTTCATACACTATCGCAAAACGCAAGAACGACCGCCCGGTCCTAAAAAACTGAGCGGTCATCGTGAATAACTATCTTTAGGAAATCCTGACCGTTGCAGGTGGTATCCTTTTGCTTATTCTTTCTATGTTCAGATTAACATTCATTCAATGTTCTGTCAAATCCGGGTGCCTGTCACGACAGCGTAAGTTTACCGTAGGA
>DFGZ01000147.1 GCA_002371295.1 Oribacterium sp. UBA3737
GAACAGATATCATATCGTAACTGCTAAGATGGGATTCCATGGAAGGACCTTCGGTGCCATGTCTGCCACAGGTCAGCCAGGAAACGGCTGTCAGGTAGGATTCGGTCCCATGACCTACGGTTTTTCCTATGCACCATACAATGACCTTCAGGCCTTCAAGGATGCATGTACGGAAAACACCATCGCAATCATGGTAGAGCCTGTTCAGGGTGAAGGCGGTGTACATCCTGCAACCAAGGAATTCCTTGTGGGTCTCAGAAAGTTCTGTGATGAGAAGGGAATGCTGCTTCTTCTTGATGAGGTTCAGACAGGATGGTGCAGAACGGGAGAAGTGATGAGCTTCATGCACTATGGCATCAAGCCTGATATCGTTTCCATGGCCAAGGCCCTCGGCGGAGGAATGCCTATCGGTGCTATCTGTGCCACAAAGGAAGTTGCGAAGGCATTTACAGCAGGTTCCCACGGAACTACCTTCGGCGGACATCCTGTATGCTGTGCGGCAGCCCTTGCGGAAGTAAATGAGCTTCTTGAAAGAGACCTTGCGGGCAATGCTTCAAAAATGGGCGATTATTTCGCAGCGAAGCTTGAAATGATCCCGCATGTAAAGGCGGTTCGTCATCAGGGACTCCTCGTGGGGGTTGAATTTGATGAAACAGTAAATGCGGTAGATGTAAAGCACGGTTGTCTCGACAGACATCTTCTGGTTACAGCTATCGGCAGCAGCATTATCAGAATGGTACCCCCTCTTATCATTGACGAGAAGGACTGTGATATGGCTGCAAGCATCATCAGGGATGCGGTAAAGAGTATAGTTGAGGAGGCAGCATAAAGATGGAAACATTTTCATTCTCTATACCTCAGAATGTTGTTTTCGGAGAGGGGAGCCTGAAAAGGCTCCCTGAACTTGCCGGAAAGACAGGAGGAAAGAGGGCATACATCATTTCAGGACCTCATCTTCGTAAGATAGGAATGGTGGATAAATGCGCAGAGGATCTTCGTAAGGCCGGGATAGAGGCAGAAGCCTTCACAGAGACTGAGGGAAACCCTTCCACCGATACGGTGAAAAAAGCGGCAGAGGGATACAAGGAGTGCGGTGCGGATTTCATCGTTGCCATCGGCGGAGGTTCACCGCTTGATGTGGCAAAAGCTGTAGCTGTTGTGGTTTCAAACGGCGGTGAGATCACAGACTATGAGGGCGCCGGAAAGGTCAGAGTGAAGCCGGTTAACATGATAGCCATACCTACAACGGCAGGTACAGGATCTGAAGTGACAGCATTTTCGGTCATCACCGATCACAGCAGGAACTATAAGCTGACAGTGGGGAGTTCATATCTGATTCCCGAATATGCGATTCTGGATCCGGAGCTTATCTACAGTGTGCCGAAAAACACTGCCGCTGCCTGCGGAGTTGACGCCCTGGTACATGCTCTTGAAGCTTATATCTCACTTGCGGCATCACCGTTTTCGGATATGTTCGCGTTGAAGGCTCTGGAGCTTATAGGTGCCAATATCTCTACCTATGTGGCAGACAGGGCTGATACAGATGCTGCATCCGCAATGCTCCTTGGGTCACTTTTTGCCGGCATCGCCTTTTCTCATGCCAAGCTTGGTGACGTACATGCCATGAGCCATCCGGTAAGTGCATATTTTGATGTACCTCACGGTGTTGCCAATGCTATCCTCCTGCCAACAGTGGTGGAGTTCAACGCTCAGGCTGACAAGGGAAAATATATCGATATATACAGAGCTGTAAGCGGTAAAAGCATTGACAGAAATGAGTTCTCCCCGGAGATGCTGGTGGAGTTTTTGAAGAATCTGAATCTCTCACTCTGTATCCCTGCAGACCTAAAGGAAGTGGGTGTCGATAAGGACAAGTTTGATGCAATGGCGGATGACGCCATGAAGAGCGGAAACATAGCTGTCAATCCGAGAAAAACAACGAAAGAGGATATATTAAAGCTTTATCTGAAGGCGTATAGCAGAGAGATGGTGGAATGAGTGGATCGCATAGTCTTTTTACAGTATGAATTGTTGGTGGAATCCAATGCATGTAAAGACTATTCCTAAAAAGAACAATACAATTCCTATTAGGAGAAGTGTCTTTAAGTAACTATTTGAACCGTGAAAAGCCTGAGCATCTTCCGGCTTTAACGGATTATACCAGATGGTGCAGATATCTCCGATGTTGGTGTCCTGAAGGCTATAGTCAAGAGTTTCAAGCCGATACTCGATTCCATTTACAAAGTAAGTATATACATGCAGATCCTTTGTGCTGCCTTGTGAATTGAATCTTCCCCGGATGTCGGTTAGTGTTCCCTGCGTCTGTGCCGTACAACGAGAATTTTTATTCATATTGATAGGATATGAGATTATGAAAATGATTCCGATGAAAAATATTACAAAACCTGCAATTAACATGACTCTGCCTCCTGAAACACTAATGTTTTATATGATTTGATAACAAGAGGCATTCTACACAGAGTGCCTCTGAAATTTTGTGCGGAAATGACTGATTTTTTTAAATTACATTCAGAATATTCTTTCATTTATCAAGTGTCTTATCAAAAACACTAATCGCTTCTACACGAGCATAGAGCTCGCGAATATACCGGAGCGATTCCTTTACTTTTTCTGTATTACCCAAACGCAGAACCGGAAACGGAATAGTTCTGCCATTATAATTCAGGCTGCGAAGTTTATCAAAGACACCATTTATCGGATGATTATTGTAAGACGCAAAAAGAACTGTTTTCTCAGCACACCGAATTCATATTTTTCCCCTAGCAAATACGTTATTCTCGTATATAAATCATCTGTTTATGTCTCATTCCCTTTATATATTATGATACGCTGTATTCATATAAGTCTCAATTAAATTTGACTGAATTATCCATAAAACGTCATCTTACTTTTCTCAAGGAAATACCGGTCAGTTTGACTAAAAAAACTGGATATCGATGTTTATTCATTATCGTCGGGAGAGGTTCTGAATGAGTATAAGCCGACTTATTCCGAGGAAGCTCAGAAACTTATAAGAGTCATTGCTGATAAATTCCCTTATGTTGCTTTTACCGTTTTTGAGACTGTCCTGATGAATGATTTTTTGAATCATCTAATAGCACAAAACACCATTTATATCCAGGTTGAGAAAGAAAGCAGTATATATGTTTTCAGATATCTCCAGGATAAAGGATATAACAATGTACTTTACAAACCTAGCCTGTCAGATATGTCGTTATATTGGACTGTTGGAAGTATCATAGTGACGGATATGGTTTCTGAAGCTCCGTTACGGACGGATGAACCTTATGTTATCAAGCTGGAAAAAATGCTTGTGGATATGTATGCCGATAAGTTGATTGCAGCTTCATACAGTAAAGCTGAGTATTCTGATGTGATTGAACAGGCTGAAAAGTACTATCTTTTGGATAAAAAAAGAATGCTTCGATATGCAAGGAGAAGAAATAAGTTCAAAGAACTAAGTAGTTACCTTAAAGGGAGAACAGAAGATGCTGACACGTGAGAATTATACTGCCGAACACATTACAGAATTAAGGAACAGAACCGGAGCAGACCCATCCATATTGGAACGGACAGTGTTTGCATTTGGATTATTGGAGGCCATCCGCAGCGTAGGGATGCCATTTATTTTCAAAGGCGGAACTTCGCTTATGGTAATGCTGGAGAAACCCAGACAAGATATGAAGAGATAGAGGAGCGGGTGGTTGAAACAAATGATCCCAATCCGAATCTCAGACGTTTTAAAGAAATCAGCAGAATCTCTTTTCTGGGAGAAGTGTTATATGAGCCTCCTTTTGGTCTGTGCGGACTATCGGATGATGAAACTGCCATTGCCATGCTTATGAAGGAAACTGCTGAGTACTCGAGGGGCAGCTGCGATTCACCATATCCGTTACAGGAGGCTCTTCTTGAGAGCTATATGGCTATTTCTTTCCGAAAGTCTTAACAAGCATTCCGAAAACATTTCTTACAAGTGGACCTGCAAAGAAAATCTGCCAGCATAAGGCCATAGGGAAATTGAATGCGGTAGTCTGAAGCCACACAGAAATGAACTGAGAACCTGCGTTTTTAAAAAGAATGGTGGCTGCAAGGCTCATAAGGGGGCACATAAGACAAACTGACATAGCTGAAATAGCCAGTATCATCATGATCATAGGATCTTTTCCCGGGGTAACGAATCTGAATGCAAGAATCTGAGCAAGCTTTCCTACGAACAGGAGCTCAAGGATAACTGCTATGGGCCACATGATGATTATTTCGAAAAAAGCTGCAAGAAATACAAAATTCTGCAGTCCGCCAACATTAAGAGAAATGTTGTAGCAGATCATGGCATAGACCATGACAAATGCCATGAGGCAGGTGAAAAATACATCCTGTAATTTATTCTGTGGTAACATGATTGATTTCCTCTCTTTCTTAAAACGGGAAGACATCAGTGTTGTTCGTTATCATCTCAGCAGAATGTGCGTTTCCAATGGTACCATGAAATCTTCAATCTTTTTAGCAGTGCTGAATTATATCAGAAATGTTTTTTTCGTGTAAGTAAAATTTTTGTACTGCATTAAGAACACATTACGATTATTTATATGAAAGAATAAATGATGAATGACTATGTAAAAACAATTAGGTAAAATAATATGGAAAATACATTTCCGGACTACATAAAATTGCAAGTCCCAGAACATTGGGATTTATAGTAAGCGCCACTGTTGCAATGTTTTTTCTTGCATTGCTGATGAGTCATCTTATGAGCTATTTATGGCCGGAGTCACAGAAAATAAGTGTCCAATGTCTGAATAACAGATTATAATACACGGTACGTTTGTTATATCGTATGATGAAAGGAGTGTCAGTATGGCAGTGACAGATGTTGTAAAGACAGAAGGTTTTGAAATGGAATACTGCAGATTCGGAAAAGGGGATAGGACCTTTGTTATGATTCCGGGGCTTAGCGTCCAGAGCGTTATGGGCTTAAAGGATGCGGTGGAAGCAGGATTTACAGACATGAATGATAAATATGTCACCTATCTTTTTGACAGACGAAGCCGCGTTCCCGATACATATTCCATCTTTGATATGGCATCGGATACTGCTGATGCCATGAGGGAGCTTGGTTTAAAGGATGTATATCTTTTCGGCGCGTCCCAGGGTGGTATGATCGCCATGGTGATCGCCATAAGGTTTCCTGAGCTCGTAAAAAAGCTTGTACTTGGTTCAACTTCCTGTTATGTTCACCCCGGTAAGTGCAGGGTGATCGATAAATGGATAGAGCTTGCAGAAGCACATGACAGACAGAAGCTTTATCAGGAGTTTGGAAAAGATATATATCCTGAAAATGTTTATGAACAGTTTAAGGATTATTTCACTAAAGTAGCAGAAACTTTCACTGATGAGGAGCTTGATAAATTCGTGATCCTTGCTAAAGCCATCAGGGGATTTGATGTCAGGGATGAGCTTGATAAGATAAAGTGCCCGGTTATGGTGCTTGGTGCAGCTGATGATGCGGTACTTGGTGATGACGCGGGTGAGAAAATTGCGGAGCATTTCAGAGGCAGACAGGATTTTGAGCTTTATATGTATAGGGGATACGGTCATGCGGCATTTGATACGGCACCTGATTACAGGAAGAGACTGGCGGCTTTTTTCGAAAAGTAAGATCATGATGAGTATATGTGCACCGGTATGAAATATGACAATATTACAAGAGGGATATTTTTAAATCGGACAAACAGGTTCATCGCTGAGGTGGACATAGATGGTCACCGTGAAACGGTTCATGTCAAAAATACAGGAAGATGCAGGGAGCTCCTGATACCCGGATCCGAGGTCTGGCTGACGGCTCCGGGGGCTCCGAACAGAAAAACAAAGTACGATCTTGTGGCGGTGAGGAAGGATACAGGAATCCTGTTTAATATTGACAGCCAGGCTCCGAACAAGGTGGTAATGGAGTGGCTGGATGGTCAGGGCTACGATAAAGTGATACCGGAATTCACCCACGGCAATTCGCGGATCGATTTCTATATGGAACGTGGTGCCGATCGCTATCTGATGGAAGTGAAGGGCTGCACGCTGGAAGTGGATGGAATCGGCTATTTTCCTGACGCTCCGACAGAACGAGGAGTAAAACATTTGCGTGAATTAACGGCTGCCACAAAGATAGGCTACAAGGCGATTCTGGCATTTGTGATCCAGATGGATGGTATATCCGTGGTGAAGCCAAATAACTCTACCCATGCGGAGTTTGGCGCAGCCATGGATGAGGCCAAGGCTGCCGGGGTAGAGGTGCTGTTCCTGAAGTGCCATGTGGAGCCGGATACGCTGGTGATCGTTGACTGAGGATCAGTTGCCATTATTACGGGGCGAATTATCCTTGGGGGATCGGAGTCACCTAAGCATTGGCTTTTTGATAAAAAGTACCTGTACACAGCTTGGGCGACCCTGAATATGCCGCTATCAGCTGTGCTACAGGTAATGATTTTCTATGGCTCGAATTCCCGGGCATATACGAACCTTGGGAATACCCGGGAAATAAGGCGAATTTTAACCATTCATGATCTTCTTTAGTTCTTTTCCAAAGACTTCCTGATATAATGTATAATTGTAAACAGTTTGCTATTTTAATTGTGAATCCGTAAATGGAGGTTTACTTCGTCAAATTAACCTCCTTGACGATATCTTTACAGGAGAAGAGATATGCCTGAAATCAAATACAGACTCGCGGAAGCCATGAAGACCTGCATGAAGACCTCAGCCCCTGAGAACATTACCGTGACTCAGATAGTGGAAGTCTGCGGAGTTTCCAGACAGAGCTTCTATAGAAATTTTATAGATAAATATGATCTTGTGAATTGGTACTTTGACCGTCTACTGGAGCAGTCCTTCAAGGAAATGGGAAAGGGAGAGACTATTCGTGACGGACTTATAAAGAAGTTCCGGTATATCAAGAAAGAAAGGCTTTTCTTTACAGCCGGGTTCAAGGGAGATGAACAGAACAATCTGAAGGAGCATGATTTTTTCATGATATATGAGTTTTACTGTACCCTTTTAAGAGAGAAGACAGGTACTCCTCCGGACAGACATACCAGAAAGCTTCTTGAGATGTATTGTCAGGCTTCTGTATATATGACTGTTCAGTGGCTTATGAAGGGCATGAAGGAATCCGAGGAAGAGCTGGCAGATCTTATGATAGATGCCATGCCGGTTTCTCTTTCCGAACAGTTTGCAAAGATAAAGATTCTATAATGAGATTGCAAACAGTTTAGTACTATGCGCACCGTGTGGGGTCTGCTGTAGAGACTGTTACCTGCTTTATTTTGCATAGGCGTGAGGCAAACTTATGACTCTACAAACTATGTTACAAAAGTGAAAATCTGTAACTTATATTACGCCTCTATGAGATGTACAATACACTCATGGAGGCGTGTTAATTATTTAACACACATATTTTTATGTAAAAAGGAGCGGTACGTATTATGGCTAACAGAATTTCACTTAATCAGACATCTTATCATGGAGCAGGAGCCATCAATGAGATAGTAAATGAGATCAATAACAACGGATTCAAGAAAGCTTTTGTAGCTTCTGATCCTGACCTTATCAAATTCGGCGTAACAGGAAAGGTCACAGCTCTTCTTGATGAAGCAAAGATTCCTTATGAAATATATTCAGATATAAAGCCAAATCCGACTATCGAAAACGTAAAGAACGGTGTTGAGGCATTTAAAAAGTCAGGTGCTGATTGTATCGTTGCTATCGGTGGCGGTTCATCCATGGATACATCAAAGGCTATAGGTATCATCATCACAAACCCTGAGTTTGCAGATGTACGTTCACTGGAGGGCGTGGCACCTACAAAGAACCCTTGCGTGCCTATCATTGCAGTTCCAACAACTGCCGGTACAGCTGCCGAAGTTACCATCAACTACGTTATCACCGATGTTGAGAAGGAGAGAAAGTTCGTTTGCGTAGATACACATGACATGCCTATCGTGGCTGTTGTTGATCCTGAAATGATGGCTTCTATGCCTAAGGGCCTCACAGCTGCAACAGGTATGGACGCTCTCACTCATGCTATCGAAGGCTACACCACAAGAGCAGCCTGGGAAATGACAGATATGTTCCATCTTGAGGCTATTCGTCTTATTTCAAAGAACCTTCGTGATGCAGTAGAGAACAAGAAAGAAGGCAGAGAGGGAATGGCTCTCGGACAGTATATCGCAGGCATGGGCTTCTCCAATGTAGGTCTCGGCATCGACCACGCTATGGCGCATACACTTTCAGCACATTATGACACTCCTCATGGTGTAGCATGTGCCATGTTCCTTCCTATCTCCATGGAATTCAACCGCGAGTACACAGGAGAGAGACTCAGAGAAGTTGCAAGAGCAATGGGTGTTCAAGGCGTAGATGAAATGTCTCAGGAGGAGTATCGTGATGCGGCTATCGAAGCTGTA
This sequence comes from Oribacterium sp. UBA3737, assembly GCA_002371295.1. The sequence goes on from DFGZ01000147.1 coordinate 8,475, forward strand.
AAGAAGCTTTCCGAGGATGTAGGTATTCCTAAGACTCTCGATAAGATCAAGGAAGAGGATCTGGATACACTTGCTACAGATGCGCTGAATGATGCATGTTATCCTGGAAATCCGAGAGAAGCTACCAAAGAGCAGGTAATAGAGATGTTCCGCATGCTGATGGCATAAAAAAGCTGATATAAGTATTCAGGACATATGAATGTATTAACCTGTCCCAGAGTAGAAATGTGTCAGCTCACATCAAAAAAATAATCAGTGAAAAAACAGACAGAAACAGCGTATTGTTTCAGTCTGTTTTTTCTTTTTATGTTATGATGTGAGCTATAAAAATAATTTGATGTGAGGAGAAACAGACATATGGATGAGAGATTGAAGAAACAAATGGATTTTGTCCTTGAAATCGACAAAGAGAAGAACATTTTCAGGCAGACGCATCTTTCAGGTCACGGAAGAAATGAAAATGATGCCGAGCATGCGTGGCATATGTCCATCATGGCTTATCTTCTCAAGGAGTATGCGAATGAAAAGGTAGATATCGCCCGTGTCATGATCATGTGCCTCATACATGACATCGTAGAGATAGATGCAGGAGATACCTATGCTTACGACAGTGCAGGACTGGCTACTCAGAAAGCAAGGGAGGATGCTGCAAAGGAAAGGATCTTTTCTATCCTTCCGGAGGATCAGAAACAGGAGCTGACAGCTCTTTTTGATGAATTTGAAGAAAATATGACTCCCGAGGCAAGGTTCGCCCATGCCATGGACAATCTCCAGCCCCTGACTCTTAACAACAGTAACGACGGAGGGGACTGGAGAGAGCACAATGTCTCCAGAGAACAGGTCTATGGAAGACAGAAAAAGACTAAGCTAGGATCTGAAAAGCTCTATGAGCTGACTGATGAGATCCTAAAAGAGCATATAAAGAAGGGGAATATCAGGGAGTAAAATGTTTATTTCCATATAAAATTTAATCAACCTGTTTCCTTAATCAATATATCTGACTCTGTTGTGTCATAAGTGTGGGCTCTTTGTGATAAAGACTATCACCACTGGGTGAATATCTTTTTGATGATGGAAGCGATCTGTTCCTTGTCGGCTCCGTCTGCTACTTCATCAAGTACCTTCGTGATTTTTTCAAGGAAGCCTTTGGTGAGCTTCGATTCCATAAGCTTCTTCACCCAGTCAATGTCGTCCAATGTCTTTTTGCCGAGATATACCTGTTCAAAGGCGAATATGGAGCCTTCGCCTATTGCGGCGATAATTCCGCCAGCGATAACGGCATTGGCAGCACTTGCTGCTATATTGACACCGGGAATAGCCTTAAGGGCACTTATAGCTGTTCTTGCGACGGCACTGACTGTTCCCACTTGTATGATGGTGTTGATGAATTCCCGGCTCTTGTCGTCCTTTTTGATTCCGTATATGGAGGAAATGGCATTGACCTCGGCGATTTCCGTAGGAGACAGTATAAAAGCGTCCGGGAAAGGTATGGGGACCGCACCCACCACAACACCTGCTGTAGTGGCAGCGCCGACTACGGACTGCGCCATGATGCGTCTTCTTTGCAGCTTGTAGGCATTGACATCATTCACGGCGGCTTTCTTACCTTCCGGAAGGAGGCTGATGGTCTTTTCTATGAGCTCAGGTATGCCGGAGGGGGCTGCAAATGCATCCTCATTCAGCACGTATGTTGAGGCCACAACAGGAATGATATCCCGAAGATTCTCCCCGGCTTTTTTCTTCTTTTCAAACACAGTCCTGACCATGCGGATATTTTCTTCACGTTCCGGCACCGAGTAGGATTTTGTGATGACTACAATAACAGGGATGGATTTCCATAGATTTGTAGCTTTCAGGAGGCTGTTGATGGTATCTCCGAAGAGCTTGCTGGAGGTGCCGTCAACACAGAACCATATCACATTGATGGTATGATCCTCTTCGGAAATGCTTTTCCTGGACCATTTCTGTACGTCATGAATGATCTTTCGCTTTTTCAGAAAGGAAGGTTCAAAACCTGCTGTGTCAACAAGGCGAAGACCTATTTCCGGAGCCGGATATATCTTGAGATCCTTTGTGGTCCCTTCAGAACCCCTTCCGGTTGCGGCTTCTTCACTGCCGATGACCGCATTTATCAATGTGGACTTACCTACACCTGAATTGCCTATTACAAGGACATTTCCATATTCTTTTGACTCCATGGGATACCTCCTTTCTGTCATTACAAGCCGGTGTTATTCTGTCGGCTGTTTTCGCATACCAATGCTTACACTTATTACATATTACGTCAGTTTTAAGGATAAGGATAAGTACAATGATAAGTATAGTATACATCTGTGTAAGAATTTAGTCGGTTTTTTATCAGGAACACAGGTGTTAAAATATACAGTAATATCAAAAAAATTAATAGTATGATGCATAGCACATTGCACACGAATGTGTGCGGTGGCGCCATCGGTGAGTGGCAAATGCTTTTGACACTCAGGTCATATTATATGTGAGGGAAAAGTGATTACTTATAAGTGTAAAAACTGCGGAGGACAGATGAACTTCGATGGTTCTGTCGGGCTGACATGTCCCTTCTGCGGTTCAAAAGCCTTCTTTTCTGATGATGATTACAAGGGAAATGAAAAATTCAGAAAGATGGTTCTTCAGTACTATAAGGCTGAGGCAGATAAAAAGGATATAGATTACAACAGCGATCATCTATGGACGTTTGAAGGACGTGACAGCTACACCATGCAGAACGGTCAGATGCTCAATATCGAGTATATGAAAAAGTACAAAAGGCAGGGGATGACCTTCTATATAGCCAAAGAGTCTGTTGTATATATCTTTGATAAAAAGTCTGAGGCTCAAGTATTTCTTGATAAACTGAGAAGTCTCGTATTTCCGGCAGCTGATGTAAAGCTGAACAGGTCATTTCCTGAGCTTAGGATGGAAATAGGTTTACGTGATGATAAGTCTGCACTTGTTTTCGTAAGAAGACCCAACTGCTATCCCGCAGAGATGTTTGCTCCGTGGGAATCAGTACATCTTGCATGGGTTATCTCAAGAATGGAGAACATCTGCTGCGCACTAAGATACTCGGAGCTTGAGTACGGAGACATGGCACCGGATTCTGTCTTTATCAATCCATTTACTCATGAAGGCATACTGTTTGGGGACTGGAGAAAAGTTAAAGCTTTAAGAGGGAATGTTGATCTGAAAGCATTGAGAAAAACCGCTGTAATTCTGGCAGAGAATACCAGAGAACCTGAAGAGATGTACCGCTTTCTGAATTCGGAACCGGCCTCTGATGCCTATTCCGATTTTGAAAAATGGGACACTGTGATAGAAAAAGGATTCGGCGGACACAATTTCGCAAAGATGAAGATATAGGGACACATTGATTAAAGCGTTTCCCCGAGGGAATTGTTAGAGTTTTCCCGTAGAATAGGAGGTAATAGATTATGGGATATGGTAGTTATTCAGCAAGTGACTGGTCAAAGCTTAAAGCAAGCAGAAAGTTATCAAATGATCAGAATGTAGAAGAAGTCTTCAAAAGAAGAAGCTGTGATCCGAAATTCGATCCAAGATTTATCGGAACCAGAGAGTGCTTTGATTCGCAGGATCATCCACACTCAACACCTATAGTTGTGGGACTGGATGTTACGGCATCCATGGGTTACCTTGCAGTGAAGGTTGCCACAGAGGCACTTAATGATCTCATCACCAAGCTTTATTCAACAAACACCATTGAGGATCCGGCACTTATGTGCGCGGCTTACGGTGACTTCCGGGATGAGTCACCTCTTCAGGTGACACAGTTTGAGTCTGATATCCGAATTGCGGAACAGCTTCTTGATCTGTATTTTGAAAATCATGGCAACGGCGAAGTGGTTCCGACCTGTCTCTGGGAGTTCCTCTCAAGACATACCAACATCGATGCCATCAATAAAAGAGGTGAAAAGGGATTTCTCTTCACCATCGGAGATGGTGCTGAAATAAGGAATGATGCTGTTTCTGAGACCATAAAGAGAGTAATAGGAGATGATGTGCCACGTGCTTCTGTGAAGAGTCTTTTAGCTGAGGTTCAGGAAAAATTCCATGTATTTCATATCATGCTCGGAACAGAAGGCAACAGAGAAATCCTCGCCGGACACAAGATCGTCATCGGGACTGAGGCTGTCAATGTTATTCCTGACATCATTTTCGGAGTTATACGTATGCAGAAGGGAGAAAGACAGGAGGATATTCTTGCGTCATATGATAATGCCAACAGGCTGCTCGTTCACAATGCCTTAAAGCAGATCAGCCTTTCGGATGTGGGACATTCCATTACACTATGAAGACAATAGCAGTGGTCGGAAAAAATTTCGGAGATGAGGGAAAGGGAATGGCAGTTGACTACCTTTCCCTTATTTCTAAAAGGACGCTGGTTGTCCGGCATAATGGCGGAGCCCAGTCAGGACACACGGTGGAACTGAAAAAAAGAGTTGATTCAGAGGATTATGCATGTACCGGAGGGGGGCGTTTTGTATTTCATGAGCTGTCCTCCGGTTCTTTACGTCATGCAGGGACACTCTGGATGGAAAGCTTCTATCCTGACCTTTATAAGCTTGGTGAAGAGATATCGGATTTTGAGAAGTCTTTTGGCTTTGTACCAATCATCTATGCCATGGAAAATACCTGCATCACTGTTCCGGATGACATACTTATAAATATGGCCCTTGAAAGCTCCAGAGGAGAAGAAAGGCATGGCAGCTG
>DFGZ01000068.1 GCA_002371295.1 Oribacterium sp. UBA3737
AGTATTCCTGTTATCATGCAGATAGTTGCAATCAGGTAAGATGTCTGTGATAAAGTGCTTTCGTCGGCAAGACTTTCAAGTCCAAATGTTCCGCTTATTCTGTTATGAAGATTAAATGTCCAAATGAAGACCAGCAGTATATTTATAATTGAATCAAAGAGTGTGCGCTTGAAAACTTTCTTATGATATTCCCTATAACTTTCCTCATCGGAGAATATAGGCTCGGCATCGGGATTATCAGTGTAATAATATGTGCAGTCATTCTCACACGCAGGGTTCCAACCGGCAGCCCTGAACAGTTCACGCTCCTCATCACTTATTTCATCAATTTCTTTGGGAATAATACTGTATCTGATTTCATTTTTGTCAGTTTTGTCAAAGTGGTACTTCTTTCCTAATAGTGCTCCGCTAACCTTACGAAGAATAAGTCCTTTGGCACCCAAAGAATTCAGCCACGCTTCTTCATATCGCATGTCATAGGCATTGAAAGAAGCCTTCTTTATAACCCTGTTTGTATTTGCCGCTGTCGAAGGCACATTATTATGTCTGGACATTATTAAACCTCCTCGGCATCTCTTAGACAGGCGCGGAGCCTATCGAGCTCATTCTGATAAAGTTTTTCCCCTTTTTCAGTAATTCTGTATGTGATCTTACGCCCCTGCGATGATACTTTTTCAATCACCGACTCTGACTGAAAAGTGCTGAGTATGGTATACAAAGTGCCCGGTCCCAGATGCACCCTGTCCCCAGTCAGAGTTCTGACATATTCAGCAATTTCCGTCCCGCACTTTTCACCCCTGTGAAAGCACATGAGCACGTAGTACATCGGTTCAGTCAGCGGGTATAGAGATTTCTTGGCCATTGATATCCCTTCCTTCTTCTCTGTCCCTTTTCTATCTGTGCAATTAAATATCGATACACGATATTTATAGCATGAGTATAATATCGTATATCGATAATGTCAATACTTCGTTACATCCCCATCGCTACCGTCAATTTTAGACTTCCTTCAACCGCTTGCAATTACTGCATTTCTATTTCATTGATGTTATTTTTAGTACAATTTTAGTACAAAAACTGACCAAACTCATCTCAAGAATCCCATTTATATGCATATAACTTACTCATCCTTATTACTCCATTTCAGTTTTCATTTGTGGAACAGCTCTGAAGGAATCAAATAAAGATATGGTGCTGTTATAACTGCAAGCCTTATGGCAGGCCTTTTCGCCTGCTCCGGACCGATACCTGCCCTTATCAGTATGCCTTTGTCCAGAAAAAATATACACACCGCAGCCAATGCAATTGATATACACACTATGATAAATGACAGGATATTTGATAGTGGATTGAACATCATGCCATCTGCAGCCCTGCCGATGATGGTCAAGCTGTCTTCATCTATTCCACACATAATCTGATTAAGCGCAAACAGGAATACAGCTGCAATAAAATCGCTTAAGAATCCTGCAAGGCAAATCTTCCAATTGTGATTCCTACAGAACAGACCTTTATCCTGCATATCCCCAAGACTCCATTTGAGCACTATACGATCTAACAGGTAATTTGCCGGAATTAGCAGAAGCCACAGAAAAGATGGGATGAACACAACCAGCCATATGGGAAGTAAAAGATTGTACAATTTTACTTTACCACTACTCATAATACACCTTCACTATTATCCGTAACCGTTATCCCTGTGCTTCCACTTTCCGTTTTTGTCTCTGGCAAGAATCCAGTTCCAAGGGGCTGTCGCATTAGAATAAAATGTGGCAGCCTCTTAACGTAAACAGCAGACAGCCTCAGACCGAGAGCAAGCTTTCGTTCATAAGCAGTCTGCTGTTTTGACTTTTTGCGCACAATAACACCGCGCTTTTATTATTCTATCCTTTACGCATTCACTTCGTAAAGATGATGTCCTATCCGATCAGACTGTATTCGGCGGTGCAGATTGCCTATGTTCTGTGCTATTGCCATGAGTACACTTTCAGCATAGACATTAGCCTGGCCGCGGCATAAGAACTGTCTGAACTTCTGGTCCTCTTTCCATAATGCGAAGGCACCTTCGGCCTGTATGCTTCTGTTGACTCTGAGCTGAACGCCCTCCTCGCTTACGATCCTGTCCAGGCACTCCTTGCGCTGTCTTTCGAATTTGCGAGAAACATTCAAGCTTTTGAATCTCTCATCTTCAGGAATCTTCCAGTTCTTTCCTTTGATGCATTCAGACTTGTGAGGACATCCGAGGCAGTCGTCACATCGATATATCGTTTCCGTTCGGATATATCCTGATGCTGTTTTTCGATCCTTTGTACCGCAGTTTTCAAGTATGCAGCCGTTCATGCATGTGTAGAAGTCACCTTCGGGATCATACGGCATATTCTCTTTGCGACTGATGTCCTTCCTATACTTTCTTGTCTTGGAAATCTCATAATTTGCCGGTTTGATCATAGCCGTTATTTTGTGGTCTTCAAGAAAGGTGTAATTCTCCTCGCTCTCATAGCCGGCATCAGCTACGACTACAGGATATCTGTGCCCGAGAGATGCTTCCATGCCTCTAAGGAAGGGGATGAGAGTCATCGTATCTGTAGGCCGCGGCGACAGTGTCAGCCAGGATATGTAGCCGGAATCTACTCCGAGCTGCAAGTTATATGCTGGCTTCAGCTGGCCGTTGAGCATCGCATCTTCCTTCATCCTCATGAACGTCGCATCCGGATCTGTCTTGGAATAGCTGTTCCGTTCACCCAGTATACTGAGCTTTCTTGAATATTCTTTGAGTCGTGCAGCGCCTTCTTCCAGTTCTTCAATATGTCTCTGCAGCTGAGTCTTTCTCTTACCACTTCCGTGAACGAACTCGATGCTTTCCTCTTCCTTGATGCGATACAGCTGGCGAATCACTTTTTTAAGATGTTTCTCCTTGACCTGTCCCCGCCATATCTTTCTCATGCCGTAAGTCTCTACACATTCCTGGACCAGTGATGCCATCTTATCCAGAAGCTTTGCCTGGTTCTTGGTAACGGATTTCTTCCATACGAATGTGTATTTATTTGCATTGGCCTCGATCTTGGTCCCGTCTATGAATATCTCTTTGCCGCTTATCTCGCCAAGTTCCATGAGGTAGTTAACGCTCATTGCAAGATATTTCTCGGCCACTTCTGCGAAATGGATAGATCTGAATCTTGCAATTGTCGCGTGATCAGGAGCACTCCTGCCTTCGAGCAGATACATGTAATTGATGTCTCTTTTGCAGGCTTTTTCAATGCCTCTGGAAGAGAAGTTGCCTTCATGGTATGCATACAACATTATCTTCAGCATCTGCCGTGGGCTCACCTGATTTTCCTTGACTTTGGAATAGGTCGAATACAGATCTCTTAGATCCAGTTCCTCCACAAATTGACCCAGGAGCCTCACACAGTCGTTATCCGGAATAGAATATCCGATCTCGAGCGGAAGTTTCAGTTGATACGGCCTTGAAAACGAACTATAATTTTGACGTAAAATGTTTTGGATTTGCATACTAATATTTTACCATTACGTTCCGCACTCTAGTAGGTGCGGAGCGTTTTGTTTTTTGAGAAAACCAAGCATTCTCAAGGCTTTCAGATCCTTTCGCAAAAAGAGCCCGCCGACAGGCGGACAAGTTAAGAGGCTGCCACACTTTTTTTGTGCGACAGCCCCTGTAGGCGCGTATTCAAAGTATCCGCCAAATGTTTTTACTGAACAGGGTATCTATATGTTAATGACGGTGTTAAAAGGAAGTGATGCGGTTGAGCAGAGTAAAACTCTGATTAGGCTCTTCAAAAGGATGAAGGATTACATTATAGAAAATCAGCAGCTCATG
>DFGZ01000106.1 GCA_002371295.1 Oribacterium sp. UBA3737
GTTCGAGTCCAACTGGAGGAGTTAAGCCGGTATAGCTCAGTTGGTAGAGCAACTGATTTGTAATCAGTAGGTCTTCGGTTCGAGTCCGAATCCCGGCTTTAGGCTTCGAGAGAAATCTCGGAGCCTTTTTTTTATCTCTAAAGTAAAGCTGCGCCACAGACTTGACAGGCAATCTCGCAGCGATTTCGTACCATTAAACCATACCTGTGTTCAAATACGCGAAGTGCAACCGGACCGAACATAACCAGAAGGATGTACTTTCAACCGAGTGGGCCGGTGCCATCCTGCCACTTTTTCGATTATTAAGTGATATCAACATTTATATAACAACAAGAACCGTCGATGTTAAATTTGAGGTATTTATAAAATAAATATAAACAATTTGATTCTTTTACTGAAATATATGAATACAATTAATTTACCTGAAATATATATTATAAATGCTTTTGGTGTGTTGCTGATAATCGGTAATGTTATCAGCGGTTATTTTAATGCCAAAAGAAATATTGAAGATAAATATCTGTTTTGGATTACAGTTTCTATTTGTGCTTCCTGTGTTGTTGAGTCGGTTGTCTATACGCTTTACGGACGTCCGGCTCTTATATACAGACTGATCTTGTATTTAGGCTATTTGTGGCTGTTTTTCTCCATTTTTGTTATAGGACCATTATGGGTCTTACTGATTGAGAAGCATAATAGGATCAGCAATTCAAAACTACTGCAATCGCTCATAAACTATATTTCTTTATTGGGCGTTGCGGTCCTTGCCATTAATTTCTATAGACCTCTTGTATTCTATATTGATGAATCTGGCATATATCATCGCGGCCAGTTTTTCTGGTTCTATATTCTGGCTTCTTTGTTTTTCTTCTGTTCCGGAATCGGTGTATATATCTTGAAGAGAAAAATCACCATGATCCCTTTCTTTCCGGCTTTTCAGATATTTATACCTATACTGGTTGGCTTAATTTCCGAGCTGTTATTCTATGGAACGTCCATGATATGGGCAGCATGTGCGGTCAGTGTTACCCTTATGATCATGTCTTTGCAGAACGAAAACATTTGCAAAGACAAGCTTACAGGCTTGTTTAACAGATATTATCTTGATCGAATAGATCTGAGCTCTGTTGACAAAGGCATACTATGCTTCATGATGATAGACATAAACGGTTTTAAGCTTATAAATGATAAATTCGGGCACTCAGAAGGTGACAGAGGACTGAAATTTGTTTCTGAGTGTGTGACGAAATCCGTGGGAAATCAGGGAAGTGTTATTAGGTATGCCGGGGACGAGTTTGTGGTTATGCTGAATACCAAAGATTATAAGGAGGCGGAAAGCTGCATTAAACGTATCAATGAAAATCTTGATGAAGTGAACAAGTTACTAAAGAAAGATTATTCACTGTCGCTGTCTATCGGGTATGAGATCTTCGATATGAGAGTCATCAAGATGGATGAGGTTCTTGAAGTAATCGATAAAAAGATGTACATGGACAAGAAGAAGTACTATAGTACCCATGACAGGCGTTTGAATACAGAAATTCCTATGCCTGTTGTTACTGAAACAGCTGCTGATAGAGATATTGATATAGATAAAGATATAGATAAAGATATAAATAAAGAATTAGATATAAATATAGATAGAGATTCAGAATAAAAAAGCCATCGATGATTAAGATAATTTTCTTAGCATCGATGGCTTTTAAAACGTCAAAAAATCAGAATTTAGTATTCTTGGGGAAATCGTCATAGAAAAGAGCCATGTGTACAGGCTTGGTCTCTATTCCGAGTTCACTAATAACTTTTTCGTAGATTTCATCCAGCTTTTCCTGAGAGATTTCCTTGTCTGAATCTGTCATTTCCCATGGATATTCAGGCTGCCATATCAGGCAGTCATCGAAATTTTCCTCCCCAACAAGTCCGAGAAAACCTGTAGTTCCGTACTCGATATTTAATGTAAGCCCAATGATATAAGGGAAGTAGTCCATACCGTGATCAAATATGATAGTGTCGTATTCATCGGAACCTACTTTGTTTGCCTGATAAAGACAGCCGAGCATATCGTCCATCTCGGTTTCCGGATACAGACTTTTAACGATATCCTTATGTTTTGCGATGAAACTTATGGCATTTCCGCAATTCATATTCTTAAGTGCGATGCCATAGCCATAAATGATTCCTTTTCCGAATTCACGCTTATTTATACCCATATCTAACCTCCCCAAAGAGTCCTGAATCAATCATATCATAGCTTAAGATTTTAAGGTATTAAATTATTAAACAATTAATCCTGAAACCATAAGATTAAAGGACATACAGCATAACGTGTCATGTGAATTATTTATCGACAGCTTTCTGAAAATACATTAATACACAGCTTAAATTTTCTATGTATTTGAGATATTTAATAAATGAATATAACTATAAATAAGTTTTAAGAATTATTGATGATTTTTGCATAACAATTATTAATTTATGTTATAAAATAGATATATAGGTCGATATACTTTTAAATAGAAATATTTATATAAGGACATCGAATGTGAGCGTAAAAGTATTAGATTCTTGAAGAGAGGGGGAAGAACATATGGTTATCGATGAGACGATGATCTATAAGAGTAACGTAGACGGGAAACATGCGGCCGTGATCAATGAAGATGATGGTATGATAACATTGATCACAGGTATGGCTCATATTTTCACAGTTACTGCGAAAGAGCTTAAATCAGCATTTACACCTACACATAACACATTTTCATTGGAAAACATGGATTTGTGGCAGTTACAGGTACTCGACAGATAAGACGGACACCGACGGGTGACCGTCTTTTTTTTTCGCGATAAAGCCGTCAAGCGTCCATCTGGACGATGTGCTTGCACAAAAGGCCAGATGGAGATTTGACGGCCAACGCGGAATCGAGCAGGGATCCTGCGAGATTAAGATAAAGCCGTCAAGCGTCCAACTGGACGATGTGCTTGCACCTTTAGTTTAATAATGTAAATAAACCTCTATGAATCTTTGAATTTTAGATTATAATGTTCAGAAGTTCGGTTAAATACAAGAGAGGTTTTTTAATGTCAAAAATTGTAATTACAGATGTGGATGGAACACTGGTCAAAGATGGAACGCTGGATATCAATCCTGAGTATTATGAGGTGATATCAAAGCTCATAGATAATGGCGAACATGTTGTCATATGCAGCGGGCGATCCTTTTCAAGTGTGTCGAAGCTTTTTAAGCCCATTGTTGATAAGCTGTTTTTTATATGTGACGGCGGAACAGTGATAAGAACCGAAAAGGAGATATTGAAATCCTATCCCTTTGACAAAGAGCTTTGGATGCAGATGTATCAGTCGGCAAAAAGTGTGAAGGACCGCGACTGCTTCCTGTCCACGGTCGGCCCATGTTATGCGGAGGATCCTGAAAGCGAAATGTACCGCTGGCTTGTGGATTCCTATAAGTTCGATATGACTGAAATCAGCAGCATAGAGGAAGTAAAAGAGGATGTAATCAAGGTTTCCGTATATCATTCCAGCGATTGTGAGGCTGTCTGCAAAGATGATTTTATTCCAAAATGGAAGGATAAAGCCAAGCTTGCATCATCCGGCTCTACATGGGTTGACTGTGTGAGCAAGGAGGCCAGCAAGGGAACCGCACTTAAGTGGCTTCAGGAGTATCTCGGAGTTTCAAAGGATGAGACTTACGCATTCGGCGATAACATTAACGACATGGAGATGCTCCAGAACTCCGGACACAGCTTTGCGGTAGATAATGCAAGAGAAGAACTGAAGGCAGTAGCCGGCACTGTAATCAAGCCGTATTGGGAATATGGCGTCCTCGAAGTGATGAAAACATTACTCTAATGATATATAATATGATATAAGTGTCATAAGTCTTCCTCCACTTGTGCTTGCACAAAAGTGGAGGATAGACTTCATGACACGCCCCACATGGAGCACGAAAGGACGATTTATCGGCCTGAGAGTGCGGAATGTGGGAGGAACGCGGGAGCGCATAGCGCGAAGCGGTCCGATATCGACTTTTGACACTCACATCATACTATACAAGTTTCATTTATTTTGTACTTTAGGACGTGATTTCAGCATTAAAGTGCAAAATGAAATGATTCGGTATGGTTTTATGATGCTGCACCCGCACGAATGTGTGCGGTGACGCTATCGGTGAGGTCAAATACTTCTGACACTCACATCATTTTATTATTCAGGTCATTGGAAGGGGGTTACTATGATTAATGCTGTTGGCCGGGAGATTCCCGATGAAATTCTGAAGCGATATGGCAAGGAAGGTTTCATGGGCGGATGCTACAGAGACAACAAACCTTATAAAAAGGCAAGTGTCTCATCCCATGGAATGCTGGATCCGAACAGGAAAAAGGTGGTTTCATCCATTAAGGAAGCTTTGAAACAGTGCGGTGCCCACGATGGCATGGTATTTTCTTTCCATCACCATTTCAGGGACGGTGACTATATAGTAAACATGGTCATGGCGGCAGCCGCCGAAATGGGACTTAAGGATCTTACGGTATGCGCCAGCTCACTTGGTGCTGCCCACAGAGTAGTGGCTGAGCTCATCGAAAAAGGCATTGTCACAGGCATCCAGACCTCCGGAATCAGAGATAAGATAGGTGAAGCGGTGTCCTACGGAAAGCTGAAGACTCCGGCCATCATCCGTTCTCACGGCGGTCGTGTCAGGGCGATTGAAGAAGGGGACGTTCACATTGACATAGCATTTATCGGTGCCCCTACAGCCGACGAATACGGAAACCTCCGTGCCATCGGCGGAAAGAGCGACTGCGGAGTGCTTTCTTATTCCGTTGTGGATGCGAAGTATGCGGATTATACCGTTGCCATTACCGATACTCTGGTTCCATTCCCGAATTATCCGCCCTCCATTCCCATGACAGACGTGGATTTTGTGTGCGTGGTAGATGAGATCGGAAATCCGGATAAGATCGCCAGCAATGTCATCAGGATGACTCAGGACGTGCGTGAGCTCAAGATGGCGGAGGACTGTGCCAGGGTCATGGCTGCGACTCCATATTTCAAGGATGGTTTTTCCTTCCAGACTGGCGGAGGCGGCGCTTCCCTTGCAGTGACCAGGTTTCTTGAGCCACTGATGGCGGAGAGAGACATTAAGATGTCCTTTGCAATAGGCGGAATTACGAAACCCATGTGCGAGCTGATGGAAAAGGGCTTCATCAGGACAATTGTTGACGCCCAGTGCTTCGACAAGACAGCTATCGAGTCCATTGCCAAGGACCCGAGACACTATGAGATATCAACTTCCGAGTACGCGAACCCTCTGAATAAGGGCGCTTTCGTGAATAAGCTGGATTTCGTAATTCTCGGTGCTCTGGAGATAGACAGGGAGTTTAATGTCAATGTCACCACCGGTTCGGATGGTGTGCTCCGCGGCGCACCGGGAGGTCATCCTGACACTGCCGCCGGAAGCAGATGCTCCATTATCGTTGCGCCTCTCATCAGGAGCCGTATTCCGACTGTGGTTGACAGAGTTGTCAATGTCACCACACCGGGTGAAGCGGTGGACGTGCTTGTTACCGATTATGGTATCGCTATTAATCCCCGCAGGCAGGACCTCATCGAATACCTGACGAAAGCCGGTCTTCCTGTAGTCAGAATTCAGGAGCTTCTGGATATAGCGAAGTCTATTGTTGGAACACCGGAACCTATAAAGTTTGAAGAAGATATCGTTGGTATCATCGAAAGCAGAGACGGAACCATCATGGATGTAGTGAGACGCGTTAAGCCCCAGACCACTATACATGAGGTATTGTGAAATGGCATGACACGCCCCACATGACTGGT
>DFGZ01000266.1 GCA_002371295.1 Oribacterium sp. UBA3737
TGCGGAGATTCGTCTTATAGACGGCGTTTATGATGATGCTTATGCCGCTTCTGTGGAATACCAGAAGGAGTCTGGAGCTGTGTTCATCCATCCCTTCAATGACGTGGATGTAATCGCCGGTCAGGGAACCATAGGTATGGAGATCTGCGATCAGCTTGCAGATGCAGATGCAGTAGTGGTTCCTGTCGGAGGAGGCGGACTTATTTCAGGCGTAAGCTTCGTAGTGAAGAAGCTTAACCCTAACTGTAAAGTATACGGTGTTCAGGCGGCAGGAGCTGCCAGCATGGTAGAAGCCATCAAGGACAATAAGGTTGAGGCCCTCAGTGAGGTCCATACCTTTGCAGACGGTATTTCCGTAAAGTGTCCCGGTGATGTGACCTTCGATATGGTAAGCAAATACGTTGATGAAGTTGTCACAGTCACAGATGACGAAACAGCTGCAGCCATCCTCACTCTTATGGAGAAGCAGAAGGTGGTTTCCGAGGGTGCAGGTGCCGTTTCCGTGGCAGCAGTACTTTTCAATAAGATTCCGGTAAAGGGCAAGAAGGTCGTCTGCGTGGTTTCAGGCGGTAATATCGACGTGAATATCCTTTCACGTGTCATCAACAGAGGTCTCATCAAGACCGGAAGAAAGGCAACCCTTACCATTGAGCTTCTGGATAAGCCGGGTCAGCTTGAAGAAGTATCACATATCGTGGCTTCCATGGGTGCAAACGTAACCAAGGTGGATCACAATACCATATCCATGGATACGGACATCAACGGATGTTATCTGACTCTTCAGATGGAGACCAGAAACTTTGAGCATATCGAGCAGATACGAAACAAATTCGTGGAAGAGGGCTTCAAGCTGGTCTGATATCAGGGCACTATGTTTTGAAGCAAAAATTATCAGCTTGACACTTCTCCCATTTTTTCAAGCACTTGCGGGAGATGATTTATGACAATTAAAGGAGATATCTATATATGACAGGTGCAGACGCTTTAGCTAAATGTCTCCAGAATGAACATGTTGAATATGTTTTCGGTTATCCGGGTGTTGCCATAGCCCCCTTCTTCAACAGCATTCTGGACACAGACATTAAAACCGTACTGGTACGTCAGGAGCAGAATGCAGCACATTCCGCAAACGGTTACGCAAGAGCCACAGGAAAGGTGGGTGTGGCGGCGGTTACCTCAGGTCCCGGTGCCACCAATATCATCACCGGAATAGCAACCGCCTTCGCAGACAGTATTCCCATAGTGGTCATAACAGGACAGGTGAAGAGCAATCTGGTGGGTTCAGATGTGTTCCAGGAAGCCGATATCTCAGGAGCATGCGAGTCTTTCGTCAAGTATTCCTACATCGTACGTGATGCAAAAGATATCCCGCGCATCATGAAAGAGGCATTTTACATAGCCAATTCCGGTAGAAGAGGGCCTGTTCTCATAGATATCCCTATAGACGTACAGCAGGCTGAGATAAAGGATTTCAAGTATCCGGATGAAGCAAAGCTCCGGACATATAAACCAACGGTTCAGGGAAATACGGTTCAGATCAAAAAGGTGTTTGCGAGACTTAAGGATGCAAAGAGACCCATCATCTGCGTAGGCGGAGGTGTGCACCTGGCAAGAGCAGCAAATGCAGTAAGAACCTTTGCCGACAACAACAGAATACCCGTAGTCTGCACCATGATGGGAATAGGTGTCATGAAGTCAAACGACCCCATGTTCTTCGGCATGGTAGGAAACAACGGTAATGCCTACGGAAACCGCGCCATGAATGAAGCCGATATGATCATCATGGTGGGTGCGAGAGTCGCTGACAGATCCATCAGCCAGCCAGACCTCATCACCGAAAACAAGACTCTCGTCCATATCGATGTGGACCCTGCGGAAATAGGCAAGAACGCAGGTCCTGAGATTCCTCTTGTTGGTGACATCGCAAGTGTTTTTGAGGTCTTCAATCAGCAGGATTGTGACTCCGAGTACAGCGAGTGGGTGGACAGGCTGAAAGCTTACAAAAAGGAAACAGAGGATAAAAAACTCCAGAAGCTTCTTGAGAGAGTAAGAAAGTCTTCTACAGTAACACCTGAGGAGTTTATCATTGAGCTTTGTCAGAAGCTTAATGATGATGCGATCTACGTTGCCGATGTAGGACAGAACCAGATGTGGAGCTGCGGAAATTACATCATGCGTAACGGACGTTTCTTCACCTCGGGCGGCATGGGAACCATGGGATATTCCATTCCGGCGGCTCTTGGTGCAAAGCTTGCTGATAAGAAGAAACAGGTCATAGCAGTAATCGGTGACGGTGCATTCCAGATGTGCTTTATGGAGCTGGCCACCATGCGTCAGTATGATGTGCCCGTGAAGATCGCAGTCATCAAGAACGGATGGCTCGGTCTAGTAAGGCAGTATCAGCATTTTACCTACAACGACAGATTCTCTGTCACTGATCTTTCCGGAAGTCCTGAGCTTTCAAAGATAGCAGAAGCCTACGGAATGAAATATATCAGGATGGCAAACAACAGTGAAATGTCCGAAAAACTGGATGATTTCCTCGATAAGGACGAATCTGTCCTCATGGAAGTACTGGTTGACCCATCAGAGATAGCTTAAGGAGGAACGGATGAAACGTATATATTCTTGCCTTGTCGAGAACAGATCCGGCGTTCTTGCAAAGGTAGCCGGTCTTTTCTGGAGACGATGCTTCAATATCGATTCTCTGACTGTTGGTGAAACGGAGGATAAGACTGTTTCAAATATGGTCATAGTTTCAAGCGGGGACGAACGCACACTTGAGCAGATTGAGAAGCAGCTCAACAAAAAGCTTGATATCATAAAGGTAAAGACCTTTGATGAAACAGAAGGCATCAGTCAGGAGCTGGTTCTCGTAAAGATCAGATACAACCGTGACAACAGAAAGGACATCATGGAGAACTGCCAGATCATGGGAGCCAGAATAGTCGATCTTTCAAAGTCCATGATGACCATAAAGATGTGTGACACTCCCGAGCGTGTACAGATGTTCCTGGACACCCTGAAATCCATCCGCATCGTAGAGCTTGCACGTACCGGAACCCTGGCCATCACAAAGATAAAAGAACAGGGTGATGAGAGATGACACTCACATCATCATATTTATTCAATATAAAGGAGATAAAAGCAATGGAAGTTGTATCAACAAATAATGCACCTGCAGCAATCGGACCATATTCACAGGCTATCAAGGTTGGAAACCTTGTTTTCTGTTCAGGTCAGAT
>DFGZ01000353.1 GCA_002371295.1 Oribacterium sp. UBA3737
GAGTTCTCAATATGTATGAGAACTACCCATTCTGGGCAACCTTCTTCCGTGAGCTCAAATTCCGTACGGTTCTCTCTCCTGCAAGTACCAGAAAGATATACGAGCTCGGAATAGAGACCATTCCCTCCGAGTCAGAATGCTATCCGGCCAAAATAGCCCACGGACATGTTGAATGGCTCATAAGAAACGGTCAGAAGTTCATCTTCTACCCATGTATACCTTATGAGCGTAATGAGACACCTGATGCAGGTAATCATTATAACTGCCCTATGGTCACCTCTTATGCCGAGAACATCAAGAACAACGTGGAGGGGCTCGAAGATAATTCGGTCATGTTCATGAAGCCGTTTTTGGCCTTCACCAACGAAAAGGTCTGCACAGACCAGCTGGTAAAGATATTTGTACATCCAGATGACGGGGAACATTCCATCCGCCCTGTGGGAGATCTGACCGGTGATAAGATCAAAGAACAGTTCAGGAAATGGAATTTCACCGAGGAAGAGATACGTTCCGCTGCCCACGAGGCATGGACCGAGCTCACTCAGGCTCATCTTGATATGCAGAAAAAGGGTGAGGAAACTCTTCACTGGATGAAGGAAACCGGACACAGAGGCATAGTCCTTGCCGGCCGTCCATACCATGTGGATCCTGAGATCAACCATGGTATACCCGAACTCATCACAAGCTATGATTTCGCCATACTTACAGAAGATTCCATCTCCCATCTCGGACAGGTGGAACGTCCTATACTTGTAACGGATCAGTGGATGTATCATACGAGACTTTACCGTGCCGCTGAGTATGTAAAAACCAGAGACGACCTGGATCTTATACAGCTTAACTCCTTCGGCTGCGGTCTTGATGCCGTGACCATCGATCAGGTCAGAGACATTCTCACAGGCTCTGACAAGATCTACACAGTCCTTAAGATCGATGAGGTAAACAATCTAGGTGCTGCAAGAATACGTGTCCGTTCACTGATCGCCGCTATCCGCGTACGTGACGAAAAGCATTACGTTCGTACTATGCGTTCAGCCAGCTACCAGAGACGCCTGTTCACAAAGAGCATGAAGGATGAGAATTACACCATCCTTTGTCCTCAGATGTCCCCTATCCATTTCGAAATGGTGGAGGCAGCCATCAGAGCATCAGGCTACAATCTGGTTGTTCTTGATAATGCCAATCGTAATGCCATAGACACAGGACTCAAATATGTGAACAATGATGCCTGCTATCCGTCAATCATCGTTGTAGGTCAGATCATGGATGCCCTGAATTCGGGCAAATACGATCTCAACCGGACAGCGGTCATCATGTCACAGACCGGCGGAGGATGCCGTGCTTCCAATTACATAGGCTTCATTCGTCGTGCCCTCGAGCATGCAGGCATGTCACAGATTCCTGTTATTTCGCTCAATGCAAACGGCATGGAGAGTACACCCGGATTCAAGCTCACACTGCCGCTGCTCACCAGAGCAATGCAGGCCGTAGTTTACGGTGATGTTTTCATGAGGGTCCTTTATGCCACAAGACCTTATGAGCTGGTACCCGGTTCCGCAGAGGAACTTCATCAGAAGTGGCTTAAGGTTTGTATCAAGGCTCTTTCAAAGAGGACTCCTTCCATGAACCAGTTCTCCAGAAATGTCCGCGGAATCATCAGGGACTTCGATGAGCTTCCCATCAGGGAGGACCTTAAAAAGCCAAAGGTAGGTATAGTCGGTGAGATACTTGTCAAGTTCTCTCCTCTTGCCAACAACCATATCGTTGAGCTTCTTGAGAAGGAAGGTGCAGAGGCTGTCATGCCTGACCTCATGGACTTCCTGCTCTACTGCTTCTACAACCAGAACTTCAAGTATGAAAATCTTGGAGCCCGCTGGAAAGGCAAGGCACTTTGCAACTGTGTGATCAATCTTCTCGAGTACTTCCGTAAGACAGCACGTAAAGAATTTTCCAAGTCCAAGCGCTTTACACCTCCAGGAGATATCAGAGAGCTTGCAAAGATGGCCAGAGAGTACGTTTCCATCGGCAACCAGACCGGAGAAGGATGGTTCCTCACAGGTGAGATGCTGGAGCTTATGGACGAGGGTGTCTACAACATCGTCTGCACTCAGCCTTTCGGATGTCTTCCTAACCATATCGTGGGTAAGGGTGTTATCAAGGAGCTGAAGCGTCATAATCCTGAGGCCAATATCATCGCCGTGGACTATGATGCCGGCGCCTCCGAGGTTAATCAGCTAAACCGTATCAAGCTGATGCTCACCGTGGCGCAGAACAAGCTCAAGGCTCAGTAAATACTTGTTTTTGACAAACGTGAAAACGGTATTTAGTGTGCCTGCTCACGGCGTTGAAAGTACATTACATTCAAAAAGTCCATCAGTGCTTAAACACATTCTGTGTTTTTCACTGATGGACTTTTTTCATTTCATGTTCTTTCAAGCAGCAAGCATAGGCACATCTAAATTACCGTTTTCACTGCTCCTGTCAGTATCGAATTCTCAACTGCCAAAATAATTGTATTTGTAGACCCGAAACAAATTATGGTGTTCAGGCCTGAAAAGAGATTTTTCACAAACAGATCTTTGTTCGTTTTCCACTGTCAGTGACGCCGGGCTTCGGGATGTGACAAAGCTTGCTGCTTGAAAGAACAGCGAAAAGAAAAATCCGTCTGAGACGAACGCCAAAGCGTACGAATCAGACGGATTTTTTGTATGAGCTGTACTTTCAACGCCGTGAGCTGTCACGCCCGAAGCCCGGCGGCACGTCTGTTCAAACTGTTCAAACCTATCAAATCATTCAAACAGGTCAATCCGGTCAGACCACAATCAGCCCTCATAGATCGGATACTTCTTTGTAAGCTCGGCGACCTTAGCATTAATCTCATCCTTCGAATTCTCGAAGTCTGTTGCTGCCTTCCAGATGCACTCTGCTATAGGAGCCATATCCTCCTCCTTGAAGCCACGTGCGGAAACAGCAGCAGTACCGATACGGACACCTGAAGTAACGAACGGAGAACGAGGATCATTAGGGATGGCATTACGATTTAAAGTAATGTGAACCTCATCACAATTGTTCTGAAGAGTCTTACCTGTAAGCTCAGGAATATTGGTAAGATCGACCAGCATCAGATGATTGTCTGTACCACCCGAAACAAGCTTGAAGCCCTGCTTAAGCATGGCATCCGCAAGAGCCTTACAGTTCTTTACGATCTGAGCCTGATACTCCCTGAACTCCGGCTTCAGTGCCTCACCGAAGCAGACAGCCTTGGCAGCGATAACATGCTCAAGAGGACCGCCCTGACATCCTGGGAAAACAGCCTTATTGAAATTGTACTTCTTTGCGATCTCCTCGCTTGAAAGGATAAGACCTCCCCTTGGACCGCGCAAAGTCTTATGAGTAGTAGTGGTAACAACATGAGCATAAGGAATAGGTGACGGATGAAGTCCTGCTGCAACAAGACCTGCAATATGAGCCATATCAACCCAGAGAACCGCATCAACCTTGTCTGCTATCTCACGGAATCTCTTGAAATCAATGATTCTCGGATAAGCCGAGGCACCGGCAATGATCATCTTAGGCTTGTGCTCCACTGCAAGAGCTTCCACCTTGTCATAATCTATATATCCGTCGTCATTGACACCGTAAGGAACGATGTTAAAGTAGCTTCCTGAGAAATTGGCAGGTGAACCATGAGTAAGATGTCCGCCGGCATCGAGTGACATTCCGAGGATGGTATCTCCCGGTTTGCAGATGGCCATGGTCACAGCCATGTTTGCCTGAGCACCGGAATGTGGCTGAACATTGGCATATTCGCAATTGAAAAGCTTCTTGGCTCTCTCAATGGCGATAGTCTCGATATCGTCCACATGAACACATCCGCCATAGTAACGCTTTCCCGGATAGCCTTCAGCATACTTGTTGGTAAGCACGGTTCCCATGGTAAGCATCGATACATCGGATAAGATATTCTCTGATGCGATAAGCTCGATGTTGTTCTGCTGACGTTCATACTCCTTGATGACTAGCTGTCCGACCTCAGGATCTGCCTGAGCGATATAGTCCATCACTTCCTTGATCATAGTTACCTCCATTTTAAAACAAAATTTAAGGCTTCAGCTGGTAATCGTCGATCACTATCTGAAGGCTTTGAGTCCCATTATATTCATTAATTTGTGGATAGTAAACAATATCTATTCTGGATGCAGCACCTTTTTGTCTTAAAAATTCATCGCCATTTGTAAAAATTAATCCATCCATGAGGCATCCGCCATCGGAACGAAGCCTCATTTTCACCACGTTCCTGTTCTTGCCGAGCACTCTGCACTCAGTAATTCCGAGGTTTTTTGTTGCAAAGCTGGGCTTTTCATTTCCTTTGCCAAAAGGCTCCAGCTTTTCAAAATCATGAATCAGGTTATGCGAAATATAATCAATCGGCATAGGCACATCTATCCAGAGCTTGTCCACCAGCTGCTCTCCCGTGAGCCTGCATCTTCTGTTCAGCTCTGTTCTGAACATGTCAATGTTTTTCTCCTGCAGCGTGAACCCGGCCGCCATGGGATGACCGCCCCATTTCGTGAGAAGGCTGTCCACCTCCTGAAGATGCTCTGACATGGAATATCCTTCGATGCTTCTGCCGGAACCCTTGGCAAGACGTTCTCCCTCTTTCTCACCCTCCGCACGTGTGATGACAAAGGATGGCTTGTAATATCTTTCCCTGAGCCTTCCTGCCACTATTCCGGCAAGACTCTCGTGAAGCTCCGGAAGATACACCACCAGTACCTTATCACGCATATATAACCTTTCAACCATTTCGATGGCTTCATTGGTGGCAGTTATGGTCATGGTCTTTCTGGAGTCGTTAAGGTCCTTGAGCTTAGCCGCCTTCATGACAGCTTCTTCCCTGTCATCCGTAAGGAACAGATCAAGAGCTATCTCTGCGCTCCTTAATCTCCCTCCTGCATTGATACAGGGCCCGATAATGTAGCCTATATGGTAGGCTGTAACATGATCCTGGGTCAGAAGATCCTGAAGCTCCAGAAGGGCACGCAGGCCCTGATTTCTGGTCTGCTTAATCTGCTGAAGTCCGAATTTCACTATGGTTCTGTTCTCATCCTTAAGCTCCATTACATCACATATGGTCGCTATGGCAGCAAACTCAAGGAAATCATAGAACTCTTCCTCGGGAATGGTATGATTCTGGTACATCATGATGATGATCTTCCAGGCCACTACTGCTCCGCAGATTTCAGGATAAGGATATCTGTTATCCTCTCTCTTTGGATCAACCACCGCACTGGCAGGGGGAAGGATATCCCTTGACTCACATCCGAAGTCCTCGTCCTGATTCTGGCGGACATCATGATGATCCGTCACCAGAACCGTAATGCCCAGTTCTCTTGCATGTTTAAGCTCCTCTATGGCTGCGATGCCGTTATCACAGGTAAGTATCACCTGAACACCATCTTCCTTTGCTTTATCTATGATGCCCATATTAATGCCATATCCGTCTTTGATCCTGTCGGGCAGAATATAATCCACCACGGCTCCAAGACGCCTGAGTCCCTTTACCAGGATGTATGTGGCACACACACCGTCAACATCATAGTCACCCACAACACGTATATGCTTCTTCTCACTGATGGCACGATTCAGCTGATTCATGCATTTTATGGCATCGGGAAGATAGAGAGGCGAATGAAGATCTTCCTCCAGAGAACCGTGCAAAAACTGCTCAATCTGTTTCTCGGAGTTAATGTCTCTGTTGCGAAGTATCCTTGCTGTGACCTGATCTATCTGGAACTTGTCCGCAATAGCCTTGAAGTCAGCTTTTTTGTTATATAAAAACCACTTTTTCATAGAATAACCTTTATTTCATGATGTATAATATCAAATCAGTGCATCTTTTATTGCACAAACATGCAAAATTATAACACATCACAAGCCACTTGGGAGAAAGTAATTTAATGAATAAAACCATAAAACGTTCATTTGCTCTGATAGCAATTGTATCACTGACCTTTGAGCTCGTTTTTCAGATAGTGGGGGGACTGCTCATCGAATTCGGATCCGAAATATATAAAAACCAGGCATTTTCCATGACAGTTGCCGGATTTATGGCGCTTTTGTCAGGTTTCCTCATTTTGGGTTACTATGATATACCATCAAGAAAGAATTATAAAAAATTCAGCATCCTGAAATTTCTTTGGATCCTGCTCCTCCTCAGAGGTTTTCAGATTGTTGCGGTACTGCTTGATTCTCCGATCATAAACTGGCTGTACCATCTTGGATACACCATGGAATCCGCTATAGCCGATGCCACCGGTTCCAATATATCAGACAAGTGGGATGTCCTTTATTCCATACTGTTTGCCCCGATAATCGAAGAATGTTTTTTTCGCGGCATGATTTACAATAAGCTGAGAAAGTACGGCAGCATTTTTGCCATCACCATTACAGCCTTTCTGTTTGGTCTCATGCACTGTAATATCTTTCAGTTTTTTACAGGTTTTGTTATAGGTATCCTTTTCGCATGGGTAAGAGCCACCTACGGTCTTCGCTACTCCATACTCATTCATGCCAGCAACAATATTTTTGCCGTAATGATGAACCGGTCCTTCAGTACTTCCACCCCGGGGATTATATTTATGAATCTTATGTTCCTCGGCGGCATTCTGACATTACTGGTCACCGTCTTTGTGAACTTCAGGAGTATACAGGCGGCCTTCCAAAGAGAAAGAACTTTACCGAAGATGTTCCTTTTGTGGTTCACCACCATACCGGTTATCCTGATTACCATTCTGTTCCTTATCTTTACTTTTCAAAGTGTGATCATGTAAAAAAGACCCCTGCAGGGAATCTGCCCGGATTCCTTACAGGGGGTCTTTCTTTATATTCCTATTACTTATTGAACAAGGTATCGAGAATTCCTCTTCCCAGTGCGGCGCCAATGTTTCCGCCTACACGTTTGCCGAAGCTTCCGAGGAAGGTCTTACCGATAGCTCCTCCGGCCTCTCTTCCCAGTGTTCCTGCAGTGGAACGTCCCACTGACTTCACTGCATTTCTAGTGCCCCTGGATGCCTTCTCCTGAGCCTTTGCCCTCTCGAGAGCCTCCTTCTCAGCCTGCTTCTGTGCCTCTATCCTTGCAGCTTCGGCTGTCGCCTCATCTGTAATTCTCTTGAAAAACTCATAGGCAGAATCCCTGTCTACGGTTTCATTGTACTTACCGGCCAGATCGGATGCGATTATGGCAGCAAGTCTTGAAGTGTCATCAACCGTTCCCATCTTAGACTGAGGAGGCAGCACGCGGCAGCGTCTCACAACATCCGGCTTTCCATCCCCATCCAGGAAAGAAATGAGGGCTTCACCTGTTCCCAAGTTCTGGAGTACTTCAGCCGTATCAAAGCTCTGATTAACTCTGAATGAAGCAGCTGCGGCCTTTATCTTTTTCTCTTCCATAGGTGTATATGCGTGCAATGCATGCTGTACCTTGTTTCCAAGCTGTGCAAGAACACCGTCAGGCACGTCACCCGGATTCTGAGTAATGAAATATACTCCTATTCCTTTTGAACGTATAAGCTTTACAACCTGCTCTATCTTATCAAGAAGGGCCTTTGGTGCACCGTTGAAAAGAAGATGTGCTTCATCAAAGAAGAACACCATCTTAGGCCTGTCGGGATCTCCAGCCTCCGGCATCTGCTCAAAAAGCTCCGAAAGCATATAGAGCATAAAGGTGGAATAGATCAGCGGATTTTGAATGGTAGTCTCTGCGTCCAGAATATTGATCATACCCTTTCCCGCATTGTCGGTTCTGAAAAAATCGTGGATGTCTATGGCAGGCTCTCCAAAGAAACGGTCACCTCCCGCAGTCTCAAGGGCCACAACGGAACGGAGTATGGCATTGAGAGAAGCCGTAGTCATGTTTCCGTATTCAGCGCTGTACTGTTTGTTATTCTGGGCCACATACTGAACCATGGCACGAAGATCCTTAGTATCAAGGAGCAGCAGATTCTCTTCATCAGCAATTCTGAAGATGATGGTAAGTATATTGGCCTGCAGGTCAGTAAGCTGAAGAACCCTGGAAAGAAGTGTGGGACCGAATTCACTGACTGTAGTCCTTAAAGGCATACCCTTTTTCCCTTCAATATCCCAGAACTGGACAGGGAAAGGTCTGTAGGAGAAACCTGTTTCCTGAAGCCCGAATCTCTCGATACGTTTCCTCATATCATCACTGTCTACTCCGGGACTTATCATACCAGCCAGATCGCCCTTTACATCAGAAAGAAACACCGGCACACCCATATCACTGAATGACTCTGCAAGCACCTTCAATGTGATGGTCTTACCGGTTCCGGTTGCACCTGCAATTAAGCCATGTCTGTTTGCCTTGTTCGGCAATATACAAACCTTCTCGTTAGTATCCATATCAAGACCGGCCCAAATCTTACCTTCAAATAACATACCAAGCTACCTCCGCTTATTCTATAACTCAATATACTGTTATTTTAAATTAAAATTTTGAAAAATAACACTGTTTTAAACAAAAATAGCACCCGGTGCTGCTCCAAATTTCAGAGCAGCATAGGGAGCTGATTTATTATGATTTAATTGATTCTGAGATGTAAGGAAGTTTACATAGTAATGATCCTGTATCCTGCCATCCGTCTCTGTGAACCATACCGGAAATACTTATTATCTAATGCCTAAAAGCTCTTCCGCATGCTTCACTGCCTCCGGAGAAGGAGCATTGACATCATTCAATGTATATCTGATACCCATCTTTTCGTACTTGAAGGCACCGAGGCTGTGGTACGGAAGTATCTCAACCTTCTTAACAGTCTTCAGTGTATCTATGAACTTTTTCGTAGCTATAAGCTCTTCATCTGAATCTGTAAGTCCAGGTACAAGCACATGACGTATCCACATATTAACGCCCTGCTCGCTCAGATATGAGCAGCAGTCAAGAATGTTCTTGTTAGTTTGTCCTGTAAGCTTTTTATGCTTCTCATCATCGATTTCCTTGATATCGAAAAGCACTGTATCCGTCACCTTGATGAGACGGTTGAACTTGCTGAAGAACGGCTCTTCTCTTGTGAAAGGCTGTGCAGAAGTATCAAGACATGTGCTTATACCCATTGCCTTTGCCTTTTCAAAAAGGTCGATGACAAAATCTATCTGAATGAGAGGATCTCCGCCGCTCACCGTGATTCCGCCCTCTTCTCCCCAGTATTCACGATATCTTACCGCGTTCTCGAGTATCTCATCCGCGGTTCGCATATCCTCGCTGTGAAAATCCCATGTATCCGGATTATGGCAGTAACGGCAGCGCATATTGCAGCCCTTAAGGAATACTATGTATCTTACTCCCGGGCCGTCAACAGATCCGAATGTTTCAATGCTGTGAATAGCACCTTTAATTGCTTCAGCCATAATTTCACCTCCTGTAAAAACTACATTTTCAAGGTCCTGTTGACCCTTTTCTTTGTCTCAGTTTTCCATATCAGACTTTACACTATAAGGATTATCCCTCTTCATCGAAACAGGCTGACAGAAAACAATTCAGCCGGCCTCCTGCATAAAGTCAATATAAGCCGTCACTCTCATACGAAAGCGGCGGCTTATTATCAAGGAACAGTAAATGATACAAAAGATTTTGGTCACGTAACGGAAAGAATATGTATCATTTTAACCTTAATCTGTTTTAAATCAGAGTGCCTTGTGCTCAGTTCTTGAAATTACATCAAGCTGCTGCTCTCTTGTAAGATCGATGAACTTAACTGCATATCCG
>DFGZ01000228.1 GCA_002371295.1 Oribacterium sp. UBA3737
CTCCACATTTATTTTACACTAACCGCAGTTCTCGTGTTTATTGTAGAACTGCTGTGTCTTTATATTGCTGGCAGATATTCTGATAACCAAAACATATACTGGATTACGGGAATAGTACCTACAGTTTTGGTCATAACCATCTCGTTAATCAGGGAGCGTATGAGGAACCATTGATCAACCTAATACCACTACTTTCTCTAACAGATATTTAGTGCAGGTGTACTAAGAGTGTACTGCTTTGTAAAATGACCTGTGCTATTCTTAACGCTGACAAATAATAAAACGACGAGCCTGTGGGAAGCCGCAGGCTTTTTCAAAAAAATTGTAACGTTTTTTTTCGACAGTCATATATACGAAGGATGTGAAAGGATGGATATTGAAAAACTGTATCCATAATCTTCACTCTTTTAGGCAAAATCCTATAGTTTTTAGGCGATATCCTAAACTTTGTGTGTTTATATTGCCCATGCATATTAATTGTAGTAGGATGTTAATTGAGTTAGCGTAGCCTAACTGTAATAGCACGGTAATGAAAAACTTGCAAAAAAGAGGTGCAGTATGGATTATCTGAAAGCAATAGACAGGAGATGCTCCAGACGAAAATACATGAAAAAGGAAATACCGGAAGAATTGGTGAGCAGGCTCAATTCGAGTATAGAAAGCTATAATGCAGAGTCAGGACTTAATATGCAGCTGATTCTTCATGACGGCAATGCATTTGGGGGTCTGAATCCTACATATGGCATTTTTACCGGAGTTGAAAACTACATTGCTCTTATAGGAAAGAAAGGCGATGAGCATCGCATGGAAAAAGAGGGCTACTTTGGGGAAAAGCTGGTGCTTGAGGCGACAGATATGGGGCTTTCCACATGCTGGATAGGTACAAGTTACAGACGGGATAAGTGCACATGTGCCGTCGCTGCGGACGAGACACTTGACCTTGTCATTGCAATAGGCTACAGCGAAGAAAAGAGAAGCTTCAAAGAAAACATGATGGATAACATGATGCACAAAAACAGTAAGAGACTGGAAGACATCATGATTTGCAAGGAAACTCCACCGTCATGGTTTAAGTCGGGGATGGATGCCGTAAGCAAAGCTCCGACAGCAAGAAACCTCATGCCATTCATTTTCACTTATGAGGATGACAGAGCAACGATCTCCACAAATGGAGATGCCGAAAGAGTTATGGTTGACATAGGCATCGCAAAACTACACTTTGAACTGGGAGCAGGTTGTGGAAAGTGGCCGCCCGGAGACCATGTGTATTTTGAAAAATTGTAAAAAGCACTTAGCAATTGAACAGGAGGAAATCTAAATGAAGGAACTTGGAGTTTATAAGCAGCTGGTACAGCTGCCTTATCTGGTATCGTACAAGAAGGTGCTCGAGGCAGCGATAACACTGGATTTATTCTCGGCACTGGAAACGGCAAAGACTGCGGAGACGCTGGCTGCAGAGATGGGCTGGAATGCAGCCAACACAAAGCATATGCTTGAGGCTGTTTACAGTCTTGGCTTTCTGAAGAGAGATGGAGATGAGTTTAGAAATAACGCAGACTCATCGAAGTATCTTGTAAAAAGCAGCCCGTCATATATGGGCAGCGTGCTTTTGTTCTTCGGGCAAAATCAGGGCATGGATCCCGGTGATGTTGCAAAACAGGTGAGAGAAGGCGGACAAATGCCGGAACAAATGCAGCAGATGGAGCAGGCCATAGACTTTGCCGCGTACGGTGAAATGATGAGGGAAGCTCAGTCAGGAATCCGTCAGCAGGAGGTTCTGGATATTATTCGATCTCTTCCCGAGAACGAAAGAATAATCAATTTCCTCGATCTCGGATGCGGAGCAGGGATGATAGGCCTGGCTCTCGCAAAAGACAAGGATGGCAGAAAGGTAACGTTCTTTGACATGCCGAATATGAAAGAACTTGTGGATGGCAGTGTGGAAAAGAGCGGAATCGCGGATCGATGCACATGTTTGTACGGAGATTTCCTGAAGAATGATATCGGCTCCGGCTATGACATGATACTATGCTCTTCCATCATGTTCTTTGCAATGATGGAACTTCCGAACTTCATGAAGAAACTATTTGACGCTGTAAATGATGGCGGCGTGGTGGTTTGCATCAACGAGGGAATAGCTCTCGATTCATCCGAACCGTGGGAGATGATACTGGGATATCTTCCCATGAAGATGATGGGGATGCCGGTAGGAGTGCCTGAGGGAATGGTAGGACAGGCCGCAGAATCTGCAGGATTCAGCGTAGAGAACAGAAAGATCCTGCTCAGCACCGGCACTCACGATATAAACATACTGAGAAAATAAGAACCTAAAAGAAGATATATCCTGCGATAGCCGCATTTGATGCGAAAGTGGTGTGAGACAAGCATGTCACATCAGAATGTGAGCAGGTAGATAAGGATGGCATGACTCAGTACGCGTATGCTCTGAAGCATCTCATCATCTTCGATGACCATCTTACTGGATGGTCATTTTGCTTGTTTTGTATATCGAGCTTCGTGCATTGCGAATTGCGTCGCAATGGCGTACAATTATATTGCGAGAAAATGCGAGGATACAACATGATATTAAACAACAGGCAGAGACTATATTTACACGTATGGGACTCCCCCCGGACTGTTGCTGTCGGTATGTTTTACAGGCAAATCATTATGCACGATGGTATACCTTTTGTAATACATGTGAAAAGCGATCAGGTTGGATAAATTGAAAGATAATCTTTGTATGGCGACAGAAAAAAGGCATCCTGCAACCCGTAGTTGACAAATTGAATAGTCCGCTTGGTAGAGCGCAACTGTAGTGACAGTTACCATAGAACTGTAATTATTGCGCTGTTATATGCGGAGGTAGAGTAATGATATTAGCAGATAAGATAAT
>DFGZ01000196.1 GCA_002371295.1 Oribacterium sp. UBA3737
TTTTCTTCGGATGCATAGATCTTTACTGTTCCGTCCCGCTCCTTATCAATGGTGAATCCCTCTCCGAGATCATCTTCTGTTTTTACAAACTGAAGCTTTCCCTCATGAAGTGCTGTTTCAGCTGCATTTGGAAATAACCTAGATACTTCTTTACAGATTGTTTCATGAATCTTCAATGACACATCCCCTGTAAAATCATCTATGGAATATGTTGAAAATCGATCCGGAATAGCTGTAACAAGCCAGCATTTATCCCGTTTCGTTGTAAATTCTATTTCCATTTTTCACAAATCCTTTTTTTGTAGATTTAATTCTTTATTCATTTTTACTATACTATAGCGAATGGAAAAGTCTTTATAAATGGAAAAACCAACACTCATTTGTAAATTTCAAAGATTTATATCAGGGGGTGCTGCCACAGCACAATCTGTCTTTGATTTTTCTAAAATAAACCGCAAAAAAAGAAAGTCAATTTGCTCATGATGATTCTGATCTGCAAATGACTTTCTTTTTTTTTACTTACTGATAACAAATGGACTCATAGGATAACCTGACGAATTATAAATCAGTCCTCCGTAATTTGTATCGCTATAGAGATATCTGATTTCACTGATGCTCTCTTTTGGTACATTGACATAAAGCTCTATAAGATGGTCCCCAAGCATCGCCTCGGCACTGATTTCGGTGCCACTTACATCAATCACCGAGAAATCCTTTATTTCACTTCCTTTATCCTGTGAAGAAGCATATAAACCATCTGCATGGGACAGCCTTAGCTCCACTCTGCATCCCTCAGAGCTTTCTTTTACAGTGAAGCTTTCGGGAACAGGCCCTGTATATTCTCCTTCTGCACCATAGACCATATGAAGAGCCTGATCTGCCAAACGTTCACCTATCCTCTTCTTTCCATGAGGGTGAAGATCATTGTCCTCACCGAGATCCATGCTGACGATCATACCTGTATGCGGTTCTCTTGCCGCCTGTCTTTGACATTCACGCAGTGCAGGCCATTTTCCGGAGATATTACTGTACCTTTCCATGTAGTTCGGAAGCTGAACAAAGAGATATGGTAATTCTTCGTCTTTCCAGAGTTCACGGTAACCCTTTATCTGTCTTTTTGTAAGATCCAGATAGTCCCATTTGAGAGGTGCGTTTTCTTCTCCCTGATACCATACGATACCTTCTACAGGGTAAGCAGTACAAGGTGCACACATTGCGTTGAACAGACCTGTTGCTTTCCAGTTAACAAAATCCGTTTCCGGGATACTCTTTGAGACACCCCCGATTTTATAGCCCCAGCTTCCGCTTAAGTCTATGACTCCCTGCTCATTGAACAAAAAGTACCCTTTTTCAGGTGTCCATCTGCCCTGACCGTTTTCAACTATCAGTCTCACCACGAGTGTATTGACTCCGGCATGAAGAAGTTTTTCCGGAACAAGATATTTTCTTGGGGGATACTGGTACCCGGTCTCGCCTATCTTTACACCGTTCAGATAAACCGTATCGGAATCCACCATGGTACCCATCCATAAATGAGCCGGTTTACCTGCCATTTCTCTGGGTACGGTAAACTTCTTTTCAAACCAGACACTGCCCGTGAAGCCTTTAAGTTCGGTTTCCTCAAACACAGCAGGAAGCATGATTTCTTTTTCATCTCCCTCCGTAAGCCCATTTCTCCATAACTCAAGGATACCCTCATCCTTTTCATCCAATGCCTTGTGCCATTCCATGGAACTTAACTCATTTCTTCGTATCTGCCCTTCCAGATATGAATCATCACTGTACATTTTTGCTTCTGAAAGTAGTTCATCATATCCTTCCAGCATCTCTTTGGACATCCAGCCATGTATCCTGGAGCCTCCCAGTGATGCGTGAAGGATTCCCACACAAAGTCCTGTTTTCTCTCTGAGCTTTCTTGCAAAAAAATAAGCGGTAGCAGAGAACTCAAGGATGTTGTTCGGCTCAGCCTTTTTCCATTCACCGCTTTCCGGTTCCTGAAGCGGTCCATGATAGTTCACTGAAGTTGCGATTTTAAAGTTTCTGATACCGTCATCCGCACAATCGGAAATGATATCCGGATAACTGTCCTTTACCCGATCCATCATAAGATCCATATTGGACTGCCCTGAGCAGTACCATACCGCACCGACCATGATATCCTTTACGATCACTTGGTTACTGAGATCATCCCTTACCAACAGTTCATAAGGCCCACCTGCTTCATGAACAGGAAAACTGATATCAAAGCGTCCATCCTTCCCGATTTCACCACACTCGGTAATACCATCAAAAACAGCTGTCACCTTAGCTCCCGGTGTACCATAGCCCCATATATGAACAGGCTTTTTATGTTCCAGTACTGCCCCGTCACTTAAAAATCTTGTGAGTTTTAAGGATGTCTTTTCACCATCACCATTTCCATGCACTATCTGTTCCATAATGACGTATCTCCCCTTTAAATGTCACTTTTTAACAATGTGCCACGTCGTTTTCAGACTGATTTTAATAATGAACTACATCGCTTTCAGCCTTAATTCTTTCAATGACAGGTTCAGCCTCTTCACTTGTGAAAAAGCGGTATGTAGTCTCAGGAACAAGCTCCTTTATTGCTTCCGTATTTCCGTCATGTATAAGTTTTCTAACAGTAGAAGCAGAGATAGCCTTACCCTCAAATTCTTTTCTCGGGATGATATGACACTCCACTCCTGCCTTAGGAAGAGCCTCTGCCATGATATCATTGTAGATACCGGTAACAAGAGAAGTGGGTTCATCACCCACATAACGGGCATTTACATGGAGTTTATCTGCTATACCTTCAAATACATGAAGATCGATACCGGCCTGGCTCTTAATAACAGCATTGTCTCCCCTCTGGAAATATGCCGGAAAGGTTGCAGAGCTTATGATATATGATCCGGAATCATGGTAAATGATGTTCCCGAGGTCGGAAGTCCCTTCCTCAATAAGTTTCTTTCTTACGCTGAAAGGCACGAGACTGGCATCCTCGGAAACCATAAAGAGGTGAAGTATGTCACAGCCCTCCATGGCCTTTTCCACAAGGTAACGGTGTCCCATGGTAAAGGGATTTGCATTCATGACTACAGCACCGATCTTTATACCCTCTGCCGGCTTAAGAACTGAATCTTCACCATCAGACCTGAGTACAGAAAGATATGAGGATGTTGTATCGCCTTCCATCTTTTCAAGCTGTTCAATGGATTCCTTCCGAAGATTCTCGAGGTAGTCCTTAAATCCGGTCCTCTTGTTCTCCATGAAGACGATATTTTCCTCTTCCATTCTGGCGATCTCTCTGAATCCGAGACTGTTGAAGAAAAGCGCCGTGTTGCACTTCGTGTACATGAAAAGATGATAGTTGCCTCTCATGTACTGATACTCTATGAGATGGGATACTATATCGTTCATCAGCGCTTCACCCTGATGGTCCGAGCTTACAGCCATACATCTCAAAGTATTACCGAAGCAGCTTCCCGTGGCGATGACATTGTAATCATCGTCCAGCATGGCTGCTGTATAGTCGAGATTTTTATCAAGGTGGATGCCTTCTTTTTCAAGAAGGTTCTCCACCAGCTCCATCATGTATTTGTCGCCTTTTCCTACTGAAGATATCGCGTAATTTGCTTCTGCCATATTAATATATTTTCCTTTTCTGCTTAATTGGGTTACTTGGCGGTACCCGCTGCGAACCTAAGGTCAGGTTCGGCCTTGGGAGTTTTCCTGATGGAAAACTCTAATTCACTTGGCCGTACCCGCTGCGCTCCGCAGGTCAGGTTCGGCCTTGGGTAGGCCTTCACCTGATCCCCACGGGGACCCGAGCATAGCTCGGGCCATATCGGTCGGAGTTTTCCTGATGGAAAACTCCTCCACTCAGAATCTATGACTGCCGCCACCGCCATGGTGTCCGCCTCCGCCACTGCTGTGGAAGCCTCCGCCGCCACCGCTTCGATGGCTTCCGCCACCTCCTCCGCTGCTTGATGAAGGCGGAATATATTTCTTTGTCTGTCTCAGGAACTGCTCCACACAGGCACCAAGCACAAAGCTGTTCACCGTATGCACCAGCACCTCATCGCTCTTAATCTCCTTTGTGTATCTTTTTCTCGAAAAAGAAAGAAGACCGTAATTCATAAGGAGAGCCAGAATGATGGCAAGAACAGCATTGCTGGTATACTTCATAGGCTCGGCTATACGTCCGCCCTCAAGTACCTTCAGGATCTGTTCAAAAGCCAGAACCGCGCAAGCATAATACTCACCTCTTCCTGCGGCTCTGTAGGCATTGTCCGTAATGGTCTCTGCCTTGTCATTTGTAATGTGCTCGTAAACTTCTCCGTCACTGTGTATGCATATCTCTCTGTCCGCCATATCGATCATGAACATGGATCCGCTTTCTATTCCAAAGAGCTCCATGTATTTTCTCTCTGTGAAATATACTGTGGAATCGCTGTGAGACTCTTCACTGGTCATGAATGCGGCATTACCGTATTCCGTGATACCCTTCATGGTGGTCACAAGACTTTCTTCCTCTTCATCTGTGATGAGATCTGCCCTGTCATCTATGTACACTACATAATTTGTGGAAGGATTTGTATACTTCACTTCATAGGCAAAGCTCTCAGAGGCACAGAGAAAAACAATGGCTGCCAGTCCAAACAGTACTCTGATAAATGACGAAAATCTGTTGTTCCTTATTTCGTCCTTATGAGCCTTATACTGCTTCATGATATTTCTCATGGTTAGATCCGCCAGTAACATTCTGACAAAACCGGCTTTCTTCTTAAGCATGAATGTTACCTCCTTCTCTGTCAAAGTACTCAGGTATCGGATGAGTGGACAGGATATTGTATTTCCTGATGATCCCGGTGATGGTATAAACGATTCCCACAAAGGCCGCGGTGCTTGCCACATAGAAAATGATATCCTCCACCGGATTCCATATAAGTACCACGACAGAGATCACAAGGCCGACGATAACACCCAGCATCTCAGTGTAGCTGTACTTCTTAGCCGCCTTTTTATCACCCTTTTTCTTTGCCTTATCGGCTTTTTTGCTGTCCAGCATATACACTGCAAGAACGAATATACCAACGAGAAAAAGTACACCAACAAGAATGTACCAGTACTCCATGATGATTAAGATTGCTCCCAGAACTATCTCCAGCACCCAGTACGCGATAAACAGGTATCCCAGTACAGTACCGCATCCGTCAAAATGATAGTGCTTTTTAGCTGCCGTATTTTCCTTGAAATCCTTGTAGGCATTGACCCCTACCCTGTCACCGTTCTTGAAGGTTCCGTTGCATCTTGCAGCCACATAACCCTGATCCTCTTTGGGATCTTCCTGCTTCTCGATCTTGTCTATTTCCCTCATGTACAGAATCGCAGTGACCAGTGCCATAATGATCGAGAATATAAGTACAGATCTGGGCTGTATCGTAAACTGCAGATTAAGCAATATGAATACAGGTATAGCCAGCAGGAAAGATGTGATATAGAACTTTTTGAAATCCACAGGTATGTCTGCGGACAGCTTTCCCGTGACACCGTTCATAACGGAATAGCAGACTCTGTCTCCCTTTCTGTAGGTCAGGAACCATACCGGCAGCATAGCCTCCTTTTCTCCTCCGTACTTCAGATTCACTATACCTTCGGCAGTCGAGGCACTACTGAGACTGTCTCTGTCGAATCCCCTCTTTTTACACTCCTTATCGATGGAGCTGAAGGTATGCTTAAGTACATAGACCTCCGCATCGTCCCTGTACGTTTCTGACGGAACATCCGGCACATCAGCATAAAATCCGCAGAGGAATGAGGGCGTGAACTCTATCATGTCCTTTGCATCATAAGGCGCTATGACCTCAGCTATATGATCACTGAAGGAGCTTGAAGCGTCAAATGCTATGCCATCGAACTTTCCGTCCAGATCCATGGTGAGACTGAATTTATCTGTTATCTCATATCGCCCCTGGGTTTTGGTTCTGGAAACAGGAACCTCAGCCTTTGGACCGATAGAAAATCCATATACCCAGTACGGCATGTAGATGCCCACAAAGCCTGAAAGAGCATCAGGATCCGTAAGCTCCTTGGGAGCATAAAGTGCCCCCTTCATCCTGCTGACGAACATCTCCTTGCAGGCAGCCTTGTCTATCTTAAAGGGTATGATCTTCTCAGGACGTCTTTCATTACTCACCCTTGACGAGAACACCGCAGGCTGGCCGCAGTAGCTGCAGAATCCGGCTGCACTGAGATTCGTACTGGATATCTCCGCTCCGCAGCTCCTGCAGGTAAATATGGTCATCTGCATACTCTTCTTGGGATTATCTCCTTCACCTGAGTCTTTCCCCGCAGCATTTCCTTTTTTTCCGGAACGGTCTGCCTTTTTATTCCCGGAGCCAGATCCGTCCCCCGACTTTTCTCCGGAATCCTCTTCAAAAACTTCGACCTTGTGCTCTTCCGCATCCTCCTCAACAACTACTGAATACGGATCAAAGGTTGTATCACAATGCTCACACCGTAACTTCTGTGAAGGTATATCAAATCTCAGATCCCCTCCGCAATTCGGACACTCATACATAGCTTATCCCCTCTAGCTTTAATAGTAATATGGTTACAGCAAGAATATCTGCAGCCCCACCCGGACTGATATTCTTCTCTATACATTTTACATTAAGTTCCTCTATTGCCGAAAGACCTTCTTCACTGAATGCGGCACCTATTTTCACTATCTCAGCGCTCTCCCCTTTCAGCCACTCCATATCCTCGTATGAGCTTCTGGTGAGCACATTGGTATCGTTGAGATCGGACATTATGGCTATCAGGGTGCTGATGTTCACGGCATTTTCAAAATGCTCATCCCTCATGCTTCCTTCATCTTCAAGAAGCCTATGTCTCAATGTCGCTCTCTCTGCGATCTCACTTCTAAGCTCAGTATCCCCTGCTATACTTAGATACTTCCTCATAGCCGGCAGTCCAATCTCCTTTATGATAGGAAAGCCCTCCATAGCCTGCCCACGGATGCCCTTTTCTCCGTATTTGTGAAAAAGTTTTTCTCCGTGGGATCTCGGTTCACGCTTCGCCATCTCAAGGAAATCCTTCTCCAGTATCCTGTATGATATGTTCCTGCCTGTTTCGAGAATTCTATCGATATCAAAGAACCGGGATTCTACACGTTCATGGCTTTTACAGGAGTCATTCTGTTGAGCGTCACTGAATCTACTCAGTTTTTCACCTGCAATTAATCCCGCCGCCGCAAGAAGTATTCCCATTGTGAATATCATGCCCTTATGGGTATTGACATTGCCGGTGGCAGCATACATGGCTTTCTCCGCCTCCATACCTGTCTTTCTTATACCGAGAAAGACATTTTCAGGATTCTCTGTGTTTCCGCCGCTTCTAAGCCCCTCTTCGAACATTTCCGCAAGATAAGGAGTGATGGCTTCTGTGCTTAAAAGAAAGGTCTCGTAAGACATATCACTGTGTGAGCCTGTATCTCTTCTGTCCACAAGCCCCGGCTTCGGCGTGGCATAAACCTCTCCCAGCAGGGCATTACGCACATTCCAGCCGACTATTTCCACCAGTTCTTCAGCATTATGAAATTCCGCCCCGTGTCTATCCTGCATAAAACATCCCTTTACCTTTGTGTTTCTTTTTCTTCTGTTATGATCCGGGCATGCTAAGGCTTAACTGTTCACGCCCCGGCAAATGATTCTTTGATTATCCTGTGTATCTCTTCCACCATGGACTTAACGGTGTGAGTCCTGTTTCTCGCACAGATATGCGCTTCCAGCTCGCACATGAGACATTTTCTCGGGCCCATGCCGAACTCCTCACGACTGACCTTACTGCCATCGGTACGGAGAACATCTATATCGAAGATCCTGCCTATCCTGTCCTTCTCCTCAATCTCACACATGGCTTTTTTAATGTCTACGGCGTCAGCATCCACTGAAACATAATAGATATATCCCGTCACAAAGGCTTCTTCCTTCTCCGCATCCTTTTTCATTCCATGCTTTTCCAAGGCTTCATTAATATTTTTCACCCCATATCTGAAAGCCTTCTCAAAGTCTTCTCCTACCTTGTGAGGGCCCGGAACATTCAGCATAAAACACACCACAGGATGCTGAAACTCAGCTATGAGTTTTCTCTGCATCACCACTCTGTGGTCTCTTGCATACATCATCTCGGGAACAGTCACTTCATGTTCATAATCAAGCTTTACTTCCATTTCTTCTCCAATTTCATTTTTAATTGAAATCATCAGTTATATCATCAAAAGTGCCACTGGCTCATGATGCTGAGCATAATCTCAGTAATGTACGCTGTCCTACCGTACACTCTGTTCATTTTCACATGACAGCTTCAGCTATTGTCTCTTTAAGCTTATCAAAAAGCTCCTGCCTGTAGCTCATTGAGTTTTCTTTATCAGGTATAAAATAGTCAGGCATATCCTGTGGAGGTATCAGATACCCAGGAAAAACATCTGTGTACGGTGAGCCTGCATCAGCACAGCTCCTGATTTCCTCTTCCACTATTTCTTCACAGATTTCTCTCATCACTTCATCGTTTCTTTCCGAAGCTCTTTCTTCTGTCATCCTGTCTGCTTTTTCTCTCAGCCTCGTAAGATACTTAGTGAACTCATCCTTCCGATTCTCGAGATAAATGATGTGTTCTGTTGAAACTATGGGGTAAAGCCCCATATGACTGAAAACAGGAAGATTTTTAGGCTTGGTGAAACCGACAAAATGAGCAGTTCCCTTGCTGAACATGATCTCATAGAGCTTGGTCATCAGTTCATTCAGAAGTCCCTGTCCATGATGCCTTTCTGAAACTGCAACACACTTCAGTATTATACCACTAAGAGACCCTGTAGCTGCTATTTCACCGGTATCTTCATCCATGATGCATACTGTATGTGTGATCTTTTCATCGTAATCAAGGCCTCTTTGTTTAAGAAAAGCCTTCAGTCTGTCAAGTTCCCTTCCCGAAAAGGGCTGACCCTCTGCAAAATATAAATTATCTGTCATAGTCCATTTTCCGAAACAGAAAGACGGCGTTGTGGCTTATCCCCCTGATCGCCGCAACGCCGTATTCTTTACACTATATTTAAATTCAAACTATATCAGTTACTGAACTCAAACTTCTTGATCTGACGAACGACGTCCATGATAGTTCCATCACGTCCCTCGATGATACCAACTACACGATCACCGAACTGAACCTTCTCTGGCTCGCCTGTGATGCTGTAAGCAATATCTCTGAGCTCTTCGATAGTCTTGAGAGGAAGTCCCTTATCCTTTGTAGCCTCGATAAGGTCTGTTCTCTTAGGATTGATTGCGATACCGTAATCAGTAACAACAACGTCAACGTCCTCACCAGGAGTTGTAACAGTTGTACAATCTGTGCAGATTGTAGGAATTCTTCCCTGCATGATAGGTGCGATAACGATAGTACACTTAGCACCTGCAGCAGTATCAGGATGTCCACCCTGAGCACCTGTGATGACACCGTCAGAACCTACTACTACGTTACAGTTGAAGTGTGTATCAACCTCAAGTGCTGCAAGGATAACAAAGTCAAGCTTGTTAACATAAGCGCCCTTGTTGAAAGGATCAGCATACTCACTTGCTGTGATGTAGTGATGGTTAGGATTTGTTGCAACAGACTTGATAGCATCCTGATCGAAGTCCTGTGTATCTACAAGAGTCTTAATGAGACCCTCCTCAAGAAGATCACACATTGGCTTAGCGATACCGCCGACACCGAAGGACATGTGAATGTTCTTCTCTCTCATGATCTCAGCAAGGAACTTTGTTGAAGCGATAGAAGCTCCGCCGACACCTGTCTGATATGAGAAGCCTTCCTTGAAATAAGGAGTAGCTACAACGAAATCTGTGCAGTACTTAGCCATGAGAAGCTTTCTCTGGTCTGTTGTAGGCTTTGCAGCACCTGTAGCGATCTTTGTAGGATCTCCGATCTCGTCAACCTTAACTACATAGTCAACATAAGTCTGTGTGATCTGTGCAGGAAGATTAGGGAATGGTACAAGTGTATCTGTAATAGCAACTACGCGGTCTGCATACATAGCATCTGCTGCTGAATATGAAAGAACACCGCAGTCTGCCTTACCGCCGTTAGCATTAAGGTTACCGTACTCATCTGCTGTAGGAGCACCGATGAATGCGATATCGATGTGAGTCTCGCCGCTCTCGATAGCTCTTGAACGTGCGCCGTGTGAACGCATGATAGCAAGTCCCTGAAGTCTTCCCTCTGAGATTGCCTTACCAATCTGTCCACGAACACCTGATGACTGGATCTCTGTGATGGTTCCGTCATCAAGCATGTATACGATAGGATCATTCTGGCTTCCAAGTGATGAAGCACAGATTGTAATGTTCTTGATGCCCATCTTATGTACTTCTTCCATAACCATGTTAAGAACCTTATCACCGTTACGGAAGTGGTGATGGAATGAAAGTGTCATGCCATCC
>DFGZ01000334.1 GCA_002371295.1 Oribacterium sp. UBA3737
TTCCAGCCGAAGTTAAATGCGAGTCCTATTCCCGCATGCGGACATCCGTCGCTCATAGCAACCATGCAGTCATCCTCCTGAAGGCTGATGACCGACCTCAAAATCTTCTTGTTATCTATAGTGAGCTCCGTTTTCGGATACTCATAAATCTCATTGTTGCGCAGGAAAATAACCCGCGGATTGTCGTACTGAATAATCTCAACTGTGGAATTCTCGATAATGTGTATGATGGTAAATGTGGAATACGCCACACCTCTCACGGCGCAGATAGGCAGCGTTGCAGCAATGGTGGACACACAGTCCTCAAGCCTCATTCCCTCTGCCATCATCGTCGAAATGATCTTCGATGTAAGCGTAGATAAAATGCTTGCCTTAACACCACTTCCCAGGCCGTCCGCAAGCACAATGACCTGCGAGTTCTCGCCCTGATTCACGATCTCAACATGATCGCCGCACAGCAGCTCACCTTCATGATTTATACTTTTCCAACCTATGTCTGCACACAGATTATTCATTATCAAAAAACTCCCTAAATTTTAAAATATAGCCGACGGACAATTCATTAATTACTCAATTACTTAATTCCTTAATTACTTAATTGAATAATCAATATATCCATATATCATTATTGTTCAACTTCTTCTATCCGCCGGCTATAGACTACCCATTACTCGTTACTGATTGACTCTTTCAACTTCGTCAGCGCGATTTTCGTCTCTGCTGCCGTTTCGCCAAGCAGCGACGCGATTTCCTGAACAATTCTCATCTGCTTATCAACCACCTTGTCCGCAATCTCAACGGTCTGGCGGCTTATCTCTTCATTTTTCTCACGCTGCGTCTCTTCCTCAGTTACATCACGGAAAATTCCCAGGATTAGATGATATTCCTTATCATAAACAATAGTCTTATCTACATACTTGCCGTACTCGGCCAGGTACTCACGCTTGTCGCGGATGGTACCGCCGTAGGTAAGCACTCTGTTGAAATCTGCTGGATCCAGCACACGTACAACCTGATCACCTAAAATGTCACTTGCATCCCTAAGATTCAAAATCTTAAGAGCCGCATAGTTCACCTGCTGAACCTCCAGCTTCTCATTGAGAACGATAAGACCGTTCGGTGTATTTCTTGCGATGGTATCTGAGAAATTTTCCGCACGTTCTTTCAGGTACGGGAGGCACATAGATATCTCAGCTTTACCCTGCAGTATAGCAATTGCCTTCTCCCGACATGTATTGTATCCGCATGAACCGCAATTCAGTTCATCGTCCGGTCTTATCTTGCCCATCTGACGGAGAGTCTCTTTGATCTCCGTCTCACTCGGAGTCTCGACCTTTCGCTCGATCATTTCAAAATGCTTCTCGAGAGCGCGTGGTTCAGGCTGATCAACTTCGAAGTCCTTCTTTCCTGCATAGGACGAAACAGCGATAAAGTCCTTAACAGGTGAGCGATGGAACTTCTCCATGACAGGTCCGCCTACACAACTACCCGAGCAGGCAGACATTTCAATAAAGCATTTATGCAGATTTCCCGACTCAATATCCTTAAGTGCCGCGATACAGTTCTCAGTTCCGTCGATTGCCATGTAACTGTAGTCGGGATTTGACTTCTCCATAGTCTTCAATATTCCTCCCGTTGTCGGGAAGAACCTTGCGCGGCCTTTACCGTCGGACTCGACGCCATCTTCTATTGCAATCTTCTCTTCCTTCAGCCATGCCGTCAGTTCATCAAATGTGAGCACCGCATCAACTATTCCTTCATAATGCTGTGCCTCATCCTTCTTTGCAACACATGGTCCGATGAAGACTGTCTTCGCATTAGGGATACGTTTCTTGATATCCGTGCAATGTGCCTGCATCGGCGAAAGTACATCCGCCAAGAGCGGCAGCAACGCCGGGAACTTTTTCTGGATCAGCAGGTTCACCGAATGGCAGCTTGAAGAAATGATGATATCTCTCGTTCCCTCATTTACCATGCGGTCGTACTCGCGCTTCACCATTGTGGCGCCCAGGGCCGTCTCCTCAACATCATAAAATCCAAGCTTCTTCAATGCCTTACGCATCGCCTCGATACCGACGCCCTCATAATTTGCTACAAATGAAGGTGCAAGACTTGCGACAACAGGCGCACCGCTCTGCAGCAGCACCTTTGCCTTCTCGGTCTCCTCAACGATTTCCTTTGCGCCTTGCGGACAAACAACAAAGCATTGGCCGCACATTATACACTCATTTCCTATAATGTACGCCTGATTGCCCGAGAATCGGATGGACTTCACCGGACAATTGCGGATACATTTATAACAATTTTTGCAGTTGGATTTTTTAAGAGTGAGACATTCCATTAAACTTCGCCCTTTCCTCCTCTAAGGCCTTCATGACCTTGTCATTAAAGAATTCATCGAATCTCTCCGGTATTATGCCGCAGTGCACTTCGTCGTTCACCGTGATCGTCACGCCTATGCGGTTGCACTGACCGGTGCAGAAGCAGCCGGCCAATGTTATCTCATTATCAAGTTCGTGCTCCTTGATAGCCTGCTGAAACAGCTCAACTATCTTCTCAGATCCTTTCAAATGGCAGGATGAGCCAACACAAATCTGAACTATCATATTACTTCACCTTCGGCAGAACCGAAGCTTCGAAAAACTCCTTTACATTTTCAGGTGTTACTGAGAAGAACTCCTCGTCCACCTGTACGCAGACGCCCTGCTGACACTTGCCCATGCAAAATGTACCAGCCAGCTCTACTTTATCTCCAAGCTGATTTTCTCTTATCAAATACTGCAGCTGTTCTACAACCTGTCTCGATCCTTTAATGTGGCAGGAAGAACCGATACATACTGTAATCTTCATTTCTAAATCTCCTCGCGTACTAATTCTTCGTGTTTCATCGCGTCAGTAAGTCAAAATGCGTTTTCCACAATCGAGATTACATTTCCCACAAGTGAGATCACATTTTGACTTTTGACACTTACATCATTTTACTCGTAGTCCACAACATTAACCCATGAAAGTAGGAACTCTCTCTCCTTCTCGTTGCCCTTAACAGACTGAGAAGCTGCAACGATCGGCATCCATTTCTGAACGTACTGCTTTGCTGTGTTGCTCTTCTTGCAGAAGAGGTCGAGGTACTTCTTGGCTCCTTCGATATCACCGTTCAGCCAGAAAAGCAGGTATGTACGAGCAACGTCTGCGGATGCATTTCCCTGTGTAGCATGAGACCAGTCGAGGATGTACGGAGTACCGTCTTCAGCAATGATGATGTTTGACGGATTGAAATCTCCGTGGCATACCTTGTTATGCTTAGGCATGCCTTCAAGACGTGTGTGAAGATCGTAACGAGTTGTAGCATCAAGCTCTGTAGCGCTGATCTTTCTGTTCATCTTATCCTTAAGCTTGTTGAGCAGAGGACATGTCTTTGCATGAACTGTAAGCTGCAGATCAACAAACTGTTCAAGATACTCTTCCTTCTTATCCGGATTCTCTTCCATAAGCTGTGCCAGGGTCTTTCCCTTTATATATTCGAATACTATAGCCCATTTACCGTCGATCATAGTAACCTCGAGAACCTTAGGAATGCTGAGTCCTGTCTCCTCGATTCTGGCCTGATTAAGAGCCTCATTTAGAATATCGGCCTTTGAATAGTCTTCGTTAAAAACCTTGATACATCTTCCGCCGTCGCGGTAAATAGTCTTATCTTTTCTTACTGCTATTACTCTGTCCAGTTTCATACCTTCATCCTCCTTACGCTTTCTTAGTCTTACGGTAAGCATCTTTAACCTTG
Source organism: Oribacterium sp. UBA3737 (assembly GCA_002371295.1). Next base: position 3,782 of record DFGZ01000334.1, read on the forward strand.
TCAGTTTTTGGAGCTTCAGCAATGTCGGCAGCTGTAGGCTTCTTTGTCTCCTCGAAATGCTTGCCGCCGTAGTATGCATTGAGATACATCTGCTTGATCTCAGACATTAACGGATAACGCGGATTTGCGCCTGTACACTGATCGTCGAAGGCCTGCTCAACCATGTCATCGAGACGGTCAAGGAAATCCTTCTCATCGATTCCGTAATCCTTAATAGTATCCTTGATACCAACCTTAGCCTTGAGGTCATTAACAGCCTTGATAAGATTCTCGAGCTTCTCCTCGTCAGTCTTACCGCCAAGGCCGAGTGCGTCAGCAACCTCAGCATATCTTGCGAGCGTATGAGGATGATCGTACTGTGAAAATGTACCCATCTTCGCAGGTGCTTCTGCAGCGTTGAAACGGAGTACCTCTTCGATCATAAGAGCATTTGCAACTCCGTGTGGCAGATGATGGAAAGCACCGAGCTTATGTGCCATTGAATGACATACTCCCAGGAAGGCATTGGCAAAGGCCATACCGGCCATAGTAGCGGCATTTGCCATCTTCTCGCGTGCTTCGATATCTGTCTGGCCGTACTTATAAGCTCGCGGCAGATACTTAAATATATTCTTGAGTGCCTGAATAGCAAGGCCATCGGTGTAGTCCGTTGCAAGCATTGCGGCATAGGCTTCAAGTGCGTGTGTTACGGCGTCGATACCGGATGCCGCAGTCAGTCCCTTAGGAGCAGACATGTGGAAATCCGTATCGATGATCGCCATGTTAGGAAGTAACTGATAATCAGCAAGCGGATATTTAACACCTGACTTCTCATCAGTAATAACTGCGAATGGAGTAACCTCCGAACCTGTACCTGCAGATGTCGGAATAGCGATGAAGTATGCCTTCTCGCCCATTTTAGGAAATGTGTAAATTCTCTTTCTGATATCAATGAATCTCATTGCCATATCCATGAAGTCAGCTTCCGGATGCTCATAGAGAACCCACATGATCTTACCTGCATCCATAGCAGAACCACCACCGAGTGCGATGATTGTATCAGGCTTAAATGCTCTCATCTGCTCTGCACCGCGGAGTGCACATTCAAGTGTAGGATCCGGAGCAACATCATAGAAGCAACTGTATTCGATGCCCATTTCCTCAAGCTTCTCGAATATCGGCTTAGCATAGCCGTTTGTATAAAGGAACTGGTCTGTAACGATGAAGGCACGCTTCTTATTCATTACATTTCTCAGCTCATCAAGTGCAACTGGGAGACATCCCTTCTTGATATATACCTTCTCAGGTGCTCTGAACCAAAGCATGTTCTCTCTCCTTTCGGCAACTGTCTTGATATTGATAAGGTGCTTAACTCCCACATTTTCCGAAACGGAGTTTCCGCCCCATGAGCCGCATCCCAGTGTAAGTGACGGAGCAAGTTTGAAGTTGTAAAGGTCTCCGATACCACCCTGTGATGAAGGAGTATTTACGAGGATACGGCAGGTCTTCATACGTGATGTGAACTCTGCAAGCTTATCCTGTTCTGTAACTTCGTTGAGATATACAGATGATGTATGACCATAACCGCCGTCAGCGATAAGGTGCTCTGCCTTGTCAAGAGCATCAGCGAAGCTCTCTGCCTTGTACATAGCAAGTACAGGACTCAGCTTCTCGTGAGCGAACTCCTCAGAAAGATCAACGCTTTCAACCTCACCGATGAGGATCTTTGTTCCTTCAGGAACTGTAACTCCTGAAAGCTCTGCAATCTTAGCTGCAGACTGGCCAACGATCTTTGCGTTGAGCGCTCCATTTATGATAATAGTCTTACGAACCTTTTCTGTCTCAGCCGGGTTAAGGAAATAACAACCGCGTGCCGCAAATTCCTCTTTGACTGCATCGTATATAGATTTAAGAACTATAACTGACTGCTCAGATGCACAGATCATACCGTTATCAAATGTCTTGGAGTGAATGATGGAATTTACTGCAAGAAGGATATCTGCGGTATCATCTATGATCGCCGGTGTGTTGCCTGCGCCTACGCCTAAGGCAGGCTTTCCACTGGAGTATGCAGCCTTTACCATTCCCGGACCGCCTGTGGCGAGGATGATGTCAGCTTCTTTCATTACAAAATTGGTCATTTCCAGGCTAGGTACGTCGATCCAGTCAATGATTCCTTCCGGTGCACCTGCAGCAACCGCAGCCTCAAGGACAAGCTTGGCTGCTGCAATCGTGCTGTTCTTAGCACGCGGGTGTGGGCTGATTATAATGGCATTACGGGTTTTAAGAGCTATCAGGCATTTGAAGATAGCCGTAGAGGTTGGATTTGTCGTTGGGATGACCGCTGCGATAACACCGATAGGCTCAGCGATCTTTTTCATACCGTATGCCTTATCTTCTTCTATAACTCCACAGGTCTTGGTATTCTTGTAAGCATTATAAATGTACTCTGACGCATAGTTGTTCTTGATTACTTTGTCTTCAACAACTCCCATGCCTGTCTCTTCTACTGCCATCTTAGCGAGAGGGATACGTGCTTTGTTAGCAGCGGAAGCGGCAGCCAAGAATATCTTATCTACCTGTTCCTGTGTGTAAGTTGCAAAAAGCTTCTGTGCTTTTCTTACACGCGCAATTGCTTCTTCGAGCTTTTCAACGCTGTCGACAATTTCATACTCCTTTACGTCCATTTTTCTCCTCCTGATCCTGATTCTTTAATTGGTTATTTAAATGTGCTAACGACAATGCCAGATTTTCATTCTGAAGCATTATTCCTTTGGGAACCTCCAGTTTACATGGAGCGAAATTCCATATAGCGGCTATTCCCGCCTGCACCATCAGGTCGCATACGACCTGGGCTGAGCCTTCACCTACGGTGATGATCCCGAGCCTTATTGAATGAGCTTTGCAGTAAGCTTCGAAACGGTTCATCGGAAGTATTTCCGTTTTACCGTTCAGGCTGATCACCTGTTCATTGCAGTCAAATGCGGCCGAAATCATAACTCCGTATTTGCGAAACTCGTCATACTCCAGCAGCGCTCTTCCGAGCCTTCCGGCTCCAACCAGCACAGCTTCTGTAAGACTTTTAATGCCTAAGGCTTCCTCAAGTTTTTCGATAAGTTCCTGCGTCACATAGCCGAGCTTCGGTTTTCCCGCCCCGCTTACGGCAGCAAGATCTTTTCTCACCTGTACTTCCCCAAGACTGAGCTTCTTCGATATCGTCGTTGCCGATATATTGGAATACTCATCCGGAGGAAGTTCCCGCAGCATTCCGAGATAAATCGGAAGCCTGCCGAGGGTTGCCTTCGAAACAGATAATCTCTCCATACCCCTGCCTCCTTTCCTCATTTCGCTTTCATTGTAAATTCCGGAGGCGTGATTGTAAATTCTTAAAAATGATAATCGGTATTATCAATATCGATAACCCCTTTATCGAGTAGGGAAAATGGAGTGTTGAACGCAAAAAAATCCGGCCTCCATAAGAGACCGGATAAAAGAGACCGGATAAAAATTTGTCGATATGATCGGACATAATATTTAAATGTACTTTCTTCTCGATTCACACAGCTCCGTTATGAACTGCTGATCCAGCTTCGTAAGCTTGTAGCCATCCTTATAAATCAGGACGTCCTTGTAAATCTTCTTGTTGTCTGCGCACTTCCTAAGGACAAGATTGTAACGTTCAAGCAGCTTCTTCGGTACCGGTGAAACCCACATAAAGGTTTCAGGATTCATAGACAGAAGATCGAACTGACTTGCTCTCTCGAAGATGAATATCCTTCGAGCGATATTATCAGGAATCTCCTCCTTCACAACCTTGGAAATCGGCATCGATGGAACGTATGGATCCGCATGAGCGATCTCAATATAATCCGTAAGATCCTCGAATGTAATCTCCTCTTTCTTTGCAAGCGGATTCTCTGCACTCATGATGAGTGAATACGTAAACTCCGTAACCAGCTCGTACTGGAAGCCCTTCTCCTCAAGCATGGTCTTGAAGTATTTATCATAATTCTCCGCATAACGGATAATACCCAGCTTATAATCATGATTCAGCATATTGTGGATCGTACGCTGGGAGTTTGTCTCCTTGTAGAAGACTTCAGTAGGCTCCTTTGTGAGTGACTTTGAGAACTCAGCAAATGCCTCAGATATATAACTTGCACGCGGAACAGATATGGAAAACTTCTGCTTCGGAGTTGCGGCAGACTTATAGAACTTCTCAAGATCATCAATCTGATTCAGAATCCCCTTCGCGAAGCTTATAAACTCTTCACCCTCCGGGGTCAGCTTCATACCGTTCTGAGTTCTCTCAAAAATCGTAATACCGAGGTCACTCTCCAGTTCCTTTATGGAACGGCTGATATTCGGCGCCGCGATCATAAGTGATTCCGAAGCCTTATTCAGCGAGCCGGCCTTCGCAACCTCCAGCGCATGCTTCATATGTAGTAAATTCATAGAGTTTCACCACCTTTATCACTATAGGTATGTTTATTCTACTATTTTGATTCGTCAGGTACAAGGAAAGATTAACAATAATCGATTGACATATTTCACAAAAATAATGTATCACTACTACAAGAGTAAGATTAAGAAACTTCCTATGTTTATAATTGAGGGTAGTTTGAGGGTAGTACTACCCCCATCTTTACCATCATCATAGAATCCTCAATTTAACGCAATTGTAAAGCCGGCTGCAAAAGCAGATCATCTACCATCGGATGATATAGTTCTTTGTTATCCGACTTTGATATTGTTGTAATTTTATTTCCTGCATCTTTACTGGATGCTCCACAATGATAAATCTTTTCTGATCGCGTCTTATAATCTACAATAATATATCTATCATGGAACTTTCTTCCTGTTTTCTGGAAGGATAGTCTCACATTCGGATATTCAGTCTGAAAAGCTTGAAGCTCTGACAGACGGAGGATATTCATAATATTATCACTAAAAATAATAATATCTACATTAGCAGGAACACTCTTCAGCATCAAAAGTGTTTTTGGTCCAATATAGTTATCCACTATGTACAATTTTTTCTTTGCTTTACTGTAAATATCCGCATACGCTACATCGGCTTCAAATGTTTGACCTGCATATATGACATATTCTATTCCTTTATCAGGCAAAGTAAAGCTCTGAATAACTTTAGTCAGATCCTCTTTTGTAACCATGGATTCCTTTATTTTGCCAATATCTCTTGTGTTTTCAGATATCTGTAAGGCCATTTTTTCAATATTAGACGATCCAGAAAGCAGTGGATCCTGATGGATATAGTCCTTCATCTGCTTAAATGTCCGAATTAACGCTTTGCTCTGACGAATAGCAAGTTCACCTTTCAATACCGTCATAAGCATGTAAACACCACTTTCCGTAAAACACCATGGCAAATATCTAGTTCCACCTGATTGCCCTTGAAACATTGATCCCTCCCGTGAGGTCAAATTTTTTGACCTCACCAAATCTTCAAGTTCTTCTCTTGTTAATTGAAAACGAAAGTCTTCATCAAATTTTTCAATATTATTCTTCACCTGCTGATTAAAAGCCTTAGTGGTATAACCATATATCTCAGCTAAGTCTGCAGCAAGCATAACTCGCTGGCCTCTAACTGTATATATTTTAGCCTTCAAAGATTCCACTGTAATCTCCACAGGAACAATTTCATTAGATTTGTTTTCACTCATGTATTTCCTCCCATTTTTCTATCCATAACCTTCATTATCATTCAAGATAAAAAAAATTGACCTTGATGAATTTCTTTATTATTTAAATGAAAAATAAACATCAATACTTTTTCGTATTTTAACATACTTTAGTTCATCTATAAATTATAGAATATATAAATCAAAACAATTTATCTCACCTTCGTTCTCACCAACTTTTTATCATTCTTGTACTCACCTTTTAGAACTATCTTCCTATACTCCCTCTCCCAAGGTTCCTTCTTATACTCCAGGCATTTATTCTTTATCCGAGTAAACTCATCATATAAATCCGGAACTGATTTACTAACTTGTGCCGAATCAGCAACTTTCCTGTATGCTTCAAATGCATCCAATGGATCATATTTTGTAACATCCCAAATAGCCGCTTTATCTTCTACAGACAATAAAAAGAAATCTTGAACCGAAAGATTCATATTTTTAATATCTATTACTGCATCAATTGCTATAATCTCTATTTCATAATCAGTGTCAACCTTTTTACATGAAGGCGAATCATCTTTTGATTCTTCCTCCTTATTTGTACCTTCTACAAGAGTATTCTTTATTGATACATCAACATACGAATCATTCAGATTCTCTTCTTTAATAACTTTAGAATCACTAAAAGCCGGAACATCTTCCTGCTTAACACTTGGTCCATTAGCAACTTTAGATATATCTTTCTTATTAGCTAAAACTGATTCTATGACAGGCTCTGGCTTAGGCTTTGGAAGTTCTGGGATCTTTTCTTCTGTATCGACATTGTCTAATTCTTTTTCAAATTCAGATATACTAATACTATCAATATCTTTTAATTCTATATCATACAGACAATCCTGATATATTTTATCAGCAATTCTAAATCTTTTATCTTCCTCTCGCTTTAACTCTTTCAAAATCTGCAGTCGGTCTCTATATTCATCTTCATCAAAGGAATCCACATTTCCTTGACTAATAGCGTTCTTGTTTTTTTTATTTCTTAACCTAGCCTTTTCTTTGTAAAGGCATTTCTGCTCTTCTGATATTTCTCTATATCTATGTAATTCCGTGCAGTAGAACTTGGTAAACCATTTGCCTGTATCTTTATCTCTATACGCCGGCATATTAATCATCTCCTTCTCTTATTTGTTATATATAAATGATATTTATCCGGTACCTTACAGTTTGGGTAAAGTACCGGCATTTTATCAGTCTTTTCCAAATC
>DFGZ01000024.1 GCA_002371295.1 Oribacterium sp. UBA3737
GTCGCATAATAATGGTAGAAATCCTTCTTCTCCTGATCCATAAAACGGTTATGCTTCCACGGCTCGGGAATGGTTACCGACATGGCAAGCGGAAGCTCCATACCGTTCATGTAAAGGAACTCAAGGGTGTTGTCCAGCATGGATGAATCAGAGCCGTTCCTCTCAACCACAGGGAAGATCTTCTCCACCTCCTTCTCAAGGAAGGGACTCTGCATGGTCTCTTCACGGGCCAGCATTCTGTCAATGTTTCCGCGGATGGTATTTATCTCTCCGTTGTGGGCCAGCATACGGTAGGGATGAGCTCTGTCCCAGCTTGGAGTTGTGTTGGTAGAGAATCTTGAATGGACAATGGCTATGGCTGTCTTGTTGTCGGAATCGCGAAGATCATCGTAGAAGGCACGAAGCTGTCCTACCAGAAACATTCCCTTATAAACTATGGTCCTTGAGCTCAGGGAGCAGATATAGGTATCCTCTGAGGACTGCTCGAACTCACGTCTCAAAACATAGAGGCGTCTGTCAAAATCGATACCCTTATCATAAGTCTCAGGGCGTTCGATGAAGCACTGCTCAATATGAGGCATACAGTCAAGAGCCACTTTCCCCAGAATCTCAGGATGTGAAGGCACCTCTCTCCATCCGAGAACATTGAGTCCGTTCTTCTTTGCGATGACTTCGAACATACGCTTTGCAAATGCACGCTTCTTCTCATTTTCAGGGAAGAAGAACATGCCTACACCGTAATCTCCTGCTTCTTTCACAGCGATTCCGGCCTTCTTCGCAGCCTTTTTGAAAAAATCATGACATACCTGAATAAGTATTCCTACACCGTCACCCACCTTTCCGGATGCATCCTTTCCGGCTCTGTGCTCCAGCTTCTCAACTATGCTTAAAGCATCATCAAGGACCTTTACATCCTGATGTCCGTCAATGTTTACAACTGTACCTATACCACAGGCATCGTGCTCCAGATCCTCCGGGTGACGATCCTTCACAGGATTCCATAATTTGTTGTGACCGCGATAGGCTCTGGGAACCACATAAGCGTTTCGGTCCCTGGCATCGGCAGCCTTCTGATTTAATTTTCCATAATTGTCCATTTGTATACTCCCTCTATAACCTTAACTACTTCTAAGACAGTTATATCCGTAATTCAGATTTGCCATATCTGAATGTAATAAAAGTCCTGTTTTGCAAATCATGCAGGAATGAATAATCACTCCTGCATGGTGGGTTTTGCTATTTATTTTTTATCTCAGTGAGAAAAGAAGCTTTGAATATGTCGGGTATGGCAGAGCACTCTCAGGGATCATGGCCTCTGCTGCGTCTACATGAACTCTCAGGGCATCCATGTCTGAAAGAACCTTGTCATGATATGCCTTTGCCATAGCAAGGCTGTCCTCAAGCTTCTCTGTCTCTGAAAGATCAGCGGAAAGCTTCTCAACTCCCTTTCTGATCTCATCAGCCTCTGCATCAAGCTTTGTGAGAATGTCTGTCTCAAGGGCACATACAGCCCCGGGAATCAGCTGCTTCTTTGAAAGTGCGGTAGCTGTTACTTCGGTCTGGTACTTGAGAAGACCCTCTGTGAAATCCTTCTTTACCATCTCAAGCATGGTCAGTGCCTCGATGCGGATGGTCTTTGAGTAATTCTCAAGGAAGATCTCATAACGTGAATCTATCTCGGTCTCTGTGAATACCTTATGCTTTATGAAGAGCTCCTTGTTCTTCTCAGCCACAAGTCTCGGCATCGCCTCGGGGAGTGAACGGAGGTTATAGAGACCTCTCTTCTCAGCTTCCTCTACCCACTCGTCTGTGTAGCCGTTACCGTTGAAAACGATCCTTCTGTGCTGGTCAAGAAGCTCCTTGATATACTTATTTGTATCTTCCTCAAATGTCTCAGGTGCGAAGGTCTCAAGCTTCGCTGTTATCTGATCCAGAGCCTCTGCAACTGCTGTATTAAGTACGATATTGGGATCCGCAACCGAAAGTGAAGAACCCGGCATACGGAACTCGAACTTGTTTCCTGTAAATGCAAATGGTGATGTTCTGTTACGGTCTGTGTTGTCCTTACGGAAATGAGGAAGTACGTGGGCTCCTGTCTCCATCTGGAGTGCCGCATCAGACTTGAAATCAACCTCACCGTTCTCGATGGACTCAAGAACTCTCTCAAGAGCGTCACCTACATAAACGGATACGATTGCAGGTGGTGCCTCATTTGCTCCCAGTCTGTGATCGTTTCCTGCTGTTGCAACTGAAACTCTCATGAGATCTGCATACTCATCTATACCCTTGATGATAGCCATAAGGAAAAGAAGGAACTGTGTGTTCTTCTCAGGTGTCTTGCCGGGATCCAGAAGGTTCTCTCCCTCGGATGTCACCATGGACCAGTTGTTGTGCTTACCTGAACCGTTGATACCCTCAAACGGTTTCTCGTGTAAGAGGCATGCGAAGTTATGCTTGTCCGCTACCTTCTTCATGATCTCCATAGTGAGCTGATTGTGGTCAACAGCGATATTGGCAGTCTCAAATACCGGAGCCAGCTCATGCTGTGAAGGTGCAACCTCATTGTGCTTTGTCTTTGCAGGGATACCAAGCTTCCAGAGTTCCTCATCAAGGTCATGCATAAAAGCTGAAACCTTCGGCTTGAGAACACCGAAGTAATGATCCTCCATCTCCTGTCCCTTAGGAGCGCTGGCACCGAGAAGTGTACGGCCTGTAAGAAGAAGGTCCAGTCTGTCCTTGTAAAGATCCTTGTCGATGAGGAAGTACTCCTGCTCGGAACCTACGGTTGTGTCAACTCTTGTAACACCTGTCTTTCCAAGTACGTGAAGGAGCTTTGTTGCCGAAGCACTGAGGGTCTCCATGGAACGAAGGAGCGGAGTCTTCTTATCAAGAGCCTCACCTGTATATGAGCAGAATGCTGTAGGAATGTAAAGTGTTCCATCCTTGATAAATGCAGGTGATGATGGATCCCATGCTGTATAGCCTCTTGCCTCGAATGTTGCACGGAGACCACCTGACGGGAATGATGAAGCATCGGGCTCACCCTTTACCAGCTCCTTGCCGGAGAACTCCATGAGTACGCCGCCATCTGCTGTCGGAGTTATAAAGCTGTCGTGCTTCTCAGCTGTAAGACCTGTCATAGGCTGGAACCAGTGAGTATAATGTGTTGCTCCCTTCTCCAGTGCCCACTCCTTCATGGTCGCGGCTACTGTATTTGCAACGTCTATCTCAAGATGTGATCCGTTCTGGATTGTCTTGTGAACAGCCTTATAGATGTCCTTCGGAAGTCTTTCTCTCATGATCTTATCATTGAAAACGAGGCTCCCATAAATTTCAGAAATAGTAGATGTACTCATAACTTTCCTCCTTCATATTCTTACTTTTATATCTTGATAAAAGCGCAGATTGCCAAGTGCCCAGCACTCCTTCAACTGCATATGTAAACAGGGGACAATGGCGCAGAATCCAAAATAGATTCGGAACGCCATTGTCCCCTGATTTTACTGTGTTAATGATGTATTTTATGATGCACATTGCACACGGATGTGTGCGTCAGCGCTAATGAGTGAGTGTCAAATACTTTTGACACTCAGGTCATTTTATTTATGTATCGGATCTATGTGATCGTATTTTTTTAATCATCTGTTCGTGACGATTCGTCCGCTGTCGCGGATAACCTTCAATGCCACTTCCCTTCTGGTAACGGAGGCATTCATGGCCTGACGCTCCAGATATTTGTGAGCTTCCGCCTCAGTCATACCCTCTTTTTCGATGAGCAGGCACTTTGCCCTGCTCACATAACGTTCATCCTCCAGCTTTCTCTGAAGCTTCTGATTTTCATTCATGAGATTCTGCATCTTTCGTCCCATGGCGAGAAGCAAACGGATAGTCGCCGAAAAGGATGTGGGGCTCATGGGCATCGCCAGTATCATGATGCCAGAATCACCGGCACGGTACAGTGCCTGCTGATACACATCCTTACTGACCAGCAGCAAAATGCTCATGGCCGGGTACTTGGAAGCCAGATCCATAGCAGACTGTAATCCGAACTCATCCGGAAGAGGTGTATGGATGATAAGCAGTTCGAATTTTTCCTCTGCTAGTTTCTGCTTGACTTTAGTCATGGAAGGCTGAAATGACGTTTTGCCAAATCCGGAGGGCAGTAACCCTTTGATCTGGCCAGCTATCTTTTCGGCAGCAGCCGCAATCATCACGCTGCTCCCTTGCTCCGCTCTCTCCATGTTTATCTCCCTATAGTTCTTCTCCTGAGTAAGCTGCAAGATAGCCCTCCGGAAGAAGCATCTTCACAAAGTCAGAACCCTTTGCGTAAGCGATTGCCTCATCAAGTGACTGTGGAAGTCTCCTGAGTCCGTCGGTAATTGTAGTATCTGCCTTGAAAAGGTTCACATCCAGCGGCTCCATAGGCTGAAGCTGTCTGTCTATGCCGTCGATTCCCGCATAGATGAGAAGTGTGAATGCCAGATACGGATTGGCTGTCGGATCCGGCGAACGGAGCTCGATTCTCCTGAGCTTTGATCTTGTTGCCGGAATACGGATAAGCTGCGAACGGTTCTGTTCTGACCAGCTTACGAACTTTGGTGCCTTCATGTCACCAAGTCTCTCATAGCTCTCTCTGGTAGGATTCAGGAACAGTGATATCTCTCTGATGTGCTCGAGGATACCTGCCATGAACTGTTCCGTATAATCCTTTCCGTCCGAAGCTTCAACAGAAATATTTATATGCATTCCGTTTCCGGGTTTGTTCGGAATCGGCTTCGGGCTGAAATCAGCCCACACACCGTCTGAATTGGCTATGGATTTAACCACCCACTTGAAGGTGGAGGCATTGTCCGCAGCAACCAGCGGATCTGCATAACGGAAATCAACTTCATTCTGTCCCGGTCCCATCTCATGATGGCTGGACTCCGGTCTTATTCCCATATCCACAAGTGCAAGGCTGATATCCCTTCTAATATTCTCACCATGATCCTCGGGAGCTATGTCCATGTAACCCGCATCATCCTGCGGAATTCTGGTACGATTTCCGTTCTCGTCAAGCTTGAAAATGTAGAACTCAACCTCTGTTCCGAAATTGACCTTTATTCCCTTATCGGCCGCAAACTCAACAGCCCTCTTCAGAAGCCAGCGGCTGTCGCGCTGGAACAGGCTTCCGTCAGGATACTCTATATCGCAGAACATCTTGGCAACTCTGCCGTCAAGAGGTCTCCACGGAACTATGGACATGGTGGTGGGGTCCGGTCTCAGAAAAAGGTCCGAGTGAACCTCAGCGCCAAAGCCTGCAACCGAACTTGCGTCAATGCTTACACCTTCGGTAAATGCCCGCTTAAGTTCGTCCGGCATGATTGCTATATTCTTCTGTATGCCAAATACATCAAAGAATGCGAGTCTTATAAATTTGACATTTTCCTCTTCAACAAACTCGAGGACGTCTTCGTACGAATTCATCTCTTCCACCTCTAAATTTTCATAGGTCGTAAATATTGTATTACTCAAATTCATCTTAGTAAACTCGCTTTATTAATTGTAATGTGTTATGAAAAATTTTTAAGTGCCGATGGTGCGAAGAGCTTGGATATCGACTTCCGGCACTCATTTGATCAATATACACTGTCTTGTATCAAAGTCCCGAAACGAATTTCTCAAATCGCTCCATGGCTTCCTTAGTATTCTCGTGTGTTGAGAATGCTGTCAGACGGAAGAATTTCTGTCCTGACTTTCCGAAGCCCTCTCCCGGTGTTCCCACCACATAGGCTTCTTTCAGAAGCCTGTCGAAAAAGCTCCAGCTGTCCATATCACCCGGACACTTAAGCCAGATATAAGGTGAATTCTTTCCGCCGGTATAGTAGATATGAAGCTTATCCATGGTATCGGTGATGATCTTTGCATTCTCACGGTAATACCGGATGTTCTCCTCTATCTCCTTTTCACCTGCCTCAGTGAATACCGCTTCGGCACCTCTCTGGGTGATATAGCTTACGCCATTGAACTTTGTGGTCTGACGGCGAAGCCACATCCTGTTCAGCTTCCCCCCGTCTCTTTCGAGGACTACGGGAACCACTGTGTATCCGCATCTGGTTCCTGTAAATCCTGCCTTCTTCGAAAAGCTGCAGAACTCGATGGCAACATCTTCGGCGCCCGGAATCTCATATATGCTGTGAGGATAGTCACCGGTGACGAAGCATTCGTATGCAGCATCAAAAAGTATGACAGAACCGTTTTCCCTCGCGAACTCTACCCACTTTTTAAGAGCCTCTCTGTCATATACGGCTCCTGTAGGATTGTTCGGGCTGCAGAGATAAATGATGTCAGCCTTGTATTCCGGTGAAGGCATCGGCAAAAAGCCGTTCTCCTCGGAAGACATGGCGAAGATCGTCTTTCTGCCGGACATCATGTTGGTATCTACATATACAGGATAAACCGGATCGGTCACCAGAACCGTATTGTCCTCACTGAACAGATCCAGGATATTTCCGAGATCCGACTTGGCCCCGTCGGAAATGAATATCTCTTCGGGCTTAAGCTCCACACCGAATTTTGTGTAGTACTTACGGATAGCTTCCTTAAGGAAGTCATAACCCTGCTCAGGTCCGTATCCTCTGAATGTTTCTGCCTCTCCCATTTCTTTTGCGGCAGTGACCATTGCATCCACTACAGACTTTGGAAGGGGTCTCGTTACATCGCCTATTCCCATGCGGATAAGTTTGTTTGATACTTCAGGATTCTCAGACTGCCACACACGTATGCGTCTTGCAATCTCGGAAAAAAGATAGCTTTCATTAAGCTTCAGATAGTTTTGATTGATCTTTGCAGACATTTTTATACTCCCCAGTACATTCTACAAATTTGAATTAGTTCTGCATAAGTCCTACGCATTGCTTCGCTCACGCTGACACAGGACTTATACACTAAAAAAGGACAACATACCCCCGGTTTAAACCCGGACGCCGTTGTCCTTTGCGTTTCATTATACGGACAGAAAAATGGATGTCAAGAAAATTTACCGCAGTAAAAAATCAAATTATTTCATGTCTGATATTCCATGTCATATCATTCTGCCGCTTTAAGGAGCCTGAAGAATTCGGAGCCCGGATGCGGCAAGACTTGTTTTATGGAATGTACTTTCAACACAGTGGGCCGCCGCACCGGGCTCCGAATTCTGGCCGGGAAGCCAATACCATGCACAGATTCAAATTTAGTATTGACAATCTTTTTCTGCCGCGCAATAATCATGAACCATAAAGACGGCAAAGGAGTCGGTTAAATACCAGGCCCCTTTGCCGTCTTTCGTTGTTTACAATTAATTTTTCGGGAGTATCAGTATGTGTAGTATCATTGGATTCTGTGACAAGCGCGCACAGTACGAAGTCGTAAAGACAGCGCTCTTAAAAACCGTATCAAGAGGACCTGACGCAACAAGGATCGTTGACACAGGTAACGGCTACCTCGGTTTCAATCGTCTCTCCATCATGGGACTTAATGAAGCCGGAATGCAGCCTTTCAATCTTGACGGTTCATGGGTAGTCTGCAACGGTGAGATCTACGGCTTCCGCAGTATGAAGGAGCGCCTGATCACAGAGGGATATACATTTAAGTCTGATTCAGACTGCGAGATCCTTCTCCCTCTTTATAAAGAATACGGAACGGATATGTTCAGAATGCTTGATGCGGAATACGCTCTTGTGATCTATGACGGGGATACTCAGTCCTACATAGCGGCAAGAGATCCTTTCGGAATCCGTCCGCTCTACTACGGAACCACCGATGACGGCATCATGACATTTGCATCTGAGCCTAAGAACCTTGTGGGCCTCTGCCATGAGATAAAGCCCTTCCCGCCCGGACATTACTATAAGGACGGTGAGTTCCACTGCTATCATGACATTTCCAAAGTAAATAAATATAACAAACGCGATGACCTGGAGGCTATCAGCACTCACATCCATGACCTTCTTATAAAGGGTGTTGAGAAGCGACTGGATGCAGATGCACCTGTAGGCTTCCTTCTTTCCGGCGGTCTCGACTCATCTCTCGTTTGCGCCATTTCCGCAAAGCTTCTCAACAAGCCTATAGAGACCTATGCCATCGGAATGGACATCGACGCCATCGACCTTAAGTATGCAAGAGAAGTAGCCGACTTCATCGGTTCAAACCACCACGAAATCATCATAAACAAGGATATGGTTGTCAATGCTATCGAACCGGTCATTGAGGCACTTGGAACCTACGATATCACAACTGTACGTGCCTCTATCGGTATGTACCTTTTATGTAAAGCAATTCACGAGCAGTCAGACATCAGAGTTCTCCTTACAGGTGAGATCTCAGACGAGATTTTCGGTTACAAGTACACAGACTTCGCTCCTTCTGCCGAGGAATTCCAGAAGGAAGCCGAGAAGCGTGTCCGTGAGCTCCATATGTACGACGTTCTTCGTGCAGACCGCTGCATAAGCGTAAACTCACTGGAAGCCCGTGTTCCTTTCGGCGACCTTGACTTCGTTGATTACGTAATGCATATCGATCCTGAAAAGAAGCTCAACAAGTACAACAAGGGTAAATATCTCCTTCGTCATGCCTTCGAGGAGGACCACATCCTTCCGGAAAGCATCCTCATGCGCGAAAAGGCAGCATTCTCAGACGCTGTTGGCCACTCTCTGAAGGATGACATCGCAGAGTACGCCGAGGCATACTATACTGACGAAGAGTTTAAGGAGAAATGCTCTCACTATACTCATGCAACACCGTTCACCAAAGAATCCCTCCTCTTCAGAGAGATCTTTGAGAAGTATTATCCGGGACAGTCGGAAATGGTAGTTGATTTCTGGATGCCCAACAAGACATGGCCCGGCTGCAATGTAAATGATCCTTCAGCCAGAGTACTCTCAAACTACGGAGATTCCGGAAAATAAATTCCGATCTCATAGGATATGTTCCGCACTCACCTCGCTTGATAACCTTTCGTTATCTGGAACTATCCGTTTTTTCAGAAGCCCCATGTGGCTCCCTCGAATCAAAATCGAGGGCAATAAAGGAGTTTACGGCTACAGCCGATAAACTTATACTCCCTATAAAGCAAAGGCTCCGCCTCGTTATGAGTCGGAGCTTTTGCTTTATCATATCAGCCGTGACGCACCATCCCGATAACATAGCATATTCCGAAGGCTGCGACGTCAGCCACCACTATAGTGGACCCTACAGGAGTTCCGGCGAGAATAGAAACTATGATGCCGAGAAAAGCACATATCACTGACAGTACCGCAGAACAGATGGTCACTGACTTAAAACTCCGGAAGATACGCATGGCTGACAATGCCGGAAATATGGACAGTGCCGATATCAGAAGTGAGCCCACCAGATTCATGGCCAGCACTATGATCACAGCGGTAACTACAGCTATCAGCAGATTGTAGTTGTTCGCTCCGGTTCCTGTGGCCCGTGCGAAGTTTTCGTCAAAGGTCACAGCGAAGATCCTGTTATAAAAAAGGATGAATATAACAACCACCGCCACGGAAAGCACTATGCAGTGCATGACCTCTTTTTCTGTCAGAGTCAGTATGGAGGTCGATCCAAACAGTGTGCTGCACACATCCCCGGAAAGATTTGAGGAGGTGGAAAAGATATTCATGATAAGATAGCCAAAGGCGAGTGCTCCTACCGATATCATGGCTATGGCTGCATCTCCCTTTATCTTTGCATTCTGCCCGGTTCTTAGGAGGAGCACGGCGCTGAGTATGGTGATGGGCAGCACCAGAAGCATCTGATTCGTAAGATTGAACACGCTTGCGATGGCTATAGCGCCAAATGCCACATGGGAAAGTCCGTCTCCTATAAATGAAAATCTTTTGAGCACCAGAGTCACCCCAAGAAGTGATGAACAGAGAGCTATAAGTACTCCTACTATCACCGCGTATCTCACGAAGGGATACTGCATATAGAGAAAAAGTTTATCCATCATCACGCTGCTCCTCCATTTTCCTGACTCATGAAGCTTTTGCCTAAGCTGCTTTCCAGATACTCGTCCTTTGTGCCGTAAAATACCTTCGAACCGATATGGAGTATATGGCTTGCATACTGAACTGCGGCGCCAATGTCATGGGATATCATGATGATGGTGATGCCCTCGGCATTGAGCCCTGCTATAAGCTCATACATCTCGGCAGTCACCTTGGGATCAAGACCTGAAACCGGCTCATCCAGAAGCAGTATCTTTCTGGTGGCACACAGGGCCCTGGCCAGAAGCACTCTCTGCTGCTGCCCACCGGAGAGATCCCGGTAACAGCGGTCCTTAAGCTCCAGGATGCCCATGCGTTCCATATTTTCCTCTGCAAGCTTCTTTTCTTCTCTCCGATAAAATGGATTCCAGCCACCACGTCCGAGACATCCGGACAGAACGATTTCATAAACCGATGCCGGGAAATCCTTCTGTACCACAGTCTGCTGAGGAAGATA
>DFGZ01000182.1 GCA_002371295.1 Oribacterium sp. UBA3737
CGGCGGTCCTTCATTCAACCCGGCAAAGCGTATCGTTCCCAAGAAGATGATTCGTACCGGTATCCCGATGATCGACCTCTTCAATACTCTGGTAGAGAGCCAGAAGCTCCCTATCTTCTCAGTATCCGGAGAACCTTACAACCAGCTGCTGGCAAGGATCGCTCTTCAGGCAGAGGTTGACGTAATCGTTCTCGGTGGTATGGGTCTTAAGTACGATGACTATCTGTCCTTCAAGGATACACTTGAGAAGGGCGGTGCTATGAGCCATACCGTTATGTTCATCCACACTGCTGCGGATCCTACCGTTGAGAGTACGCTTGTTCCTGATATGTCACTTGCCGTTGCAGAGCAGTTCGCACTTGAGGGCAAGAAGGTACTTGTACTTCTTACAGATATGACCAGCTACTGTGATGCTCAGAAGGAGCTCGCAATCACCATGGAGCAGGTTCCTTCAAACCGTGGTTACCCGGGAGACCTTTACAGTATGCTCGCTTCCCGTTATGAGAAGGCCGTTGCCATCGAAGGCGCCGGTTCCATCACTATCCTCGGTGTTACAACCATGCCGGGTGATGACGTAACCCACCCTGTACCTGATAACACAGGATACATCACAGAGGGTCAGTTCTACTTAAAGAACGGACACATCGAGCCATTCGGTTCCCTGTCCAGACTTAAGCAGAACGTCAACGGCAAGACACGTGATGACCATCGTGCACTGATGGATGGTATGATCAAGCTTTATGCACAGTACAAGGAAAGTCTTGAGAAGAAGTCAATGGGCTTTACCATGAGTGCATGGGATGACAAGCTTCTGAAGTATGGTGAGATGTTCGAGTCCAAGCTTATGGACCTCAGTGTAAACATTCCGCTGGAAGCTGCTCTTGATCTCGGATGGGAAATCCTTGCAGATTGCTTTGAGCCTAATGAGACCGGTCTTAAGACAAGTCTTATCAAGGAAAGATGGCCAAAGACATTGGATGATTAAAGGAGCAGTTTATGGCGATCAAACTCACTAAAAATGAACAGAAAGTGCAGAAAGATCACCTGAAACAGTATCAACGTTATCTGCCTACCCTGCAGCTTAAAAAACAGCAGTTGCAGTCGGTAATCATGCAGATAAAGGCTGATCTTGAAAAGAAGCAGGCCGAACGCGAGGATATGATAGGTAACCTCGATGACTGGATCGCTGTATTTGCTGAGAACACACTGTTCGATGCAGAGAAGCAGCTGAACACCCTGGTGCAGCCGGACAAAGTAATTGTCACGACTGAGAACATCGCCGGTGTAAAGCTTCCGGCTTTCAAGGAGCTCACCTTCAAGGATATATCCTACAGCGTTGACGACTATCCTTTATGGGTCGACACTGCACTTATAAAACTCCGTGAGATTGCGCGTCTGGATGCATTGGTATCTACTTTGAGAAAGCAGGTTGAACTTCTGGATAAGGAACTCCGTTCCACATCACAGAGAGTTAACCTCTTCGAGAAGGTCAAGATACCGGAGGCAAAGGAAAATATCCGCGTCATCGGTGTTTATCTCGGTGACCAGCAGACTGCCGCAGTTGTACGCGGAAAGATTTCAAAGAAGAAACTTGTGGAGGTAGGCCGATGATAGAAA
This sequence comes from Oribacterium sp. UBA3737, assembly GCA_002371295.1. The sequence goes on from DFGZ01000182.1 coordinate 1,618, forward strand.
AGATGAAAATGGTCCACGTCGTTACCACTGTTTCTCATAAAGATGAAATGCTGGAGGGCTTACGTGATTTAGGACTCCTGCACATTAAAGAGAGGAAGAGCGCAACTCACGCTGCATCGGAAAAGTTCAGCGATCTCGCAAAAACGGTTTCCCGCCTTCTCGATTATGCGCCGGATAAAAAATCAAAGGAAACCCCGGTTCCTCCGGTTCTTTCTGACGAAGCATTTGACAAAATGTATAAGAGTGCCAAAGCGGCGCTCAGTAAAAAAGACAGTCTTTCTCAGGAGATATCCAGTACCACGGCTGAGATCGAAAGAATCGAGCCATGGGGAAGTTTTTCTCCTTCTGATGTAAGAGAACTCCGGAAGCTCGGCTTCGACCTTCATTTTTACAGAGTAGGTCAGGCTGAGTGTGAGCAGATTCTTAAGGACGAAAACATTAAAGCCATAAGACTTGCATCAGTAGAAAAGACCGATACACTTGCAGTAATAGGAACACTTCCGCCGGATATCCCGGCAACGGAATTCTCCCTTCCGGAAAAGGGACTGGATGAGCTCCGTAAGGATATGGATACCTTCCGCAAGGAGGAATCCGAGTGCGTAAAGACACTCACGGATACAGCAGTATACGAGAACAGCTTCCAGGCTCAGATGCTGAAGGCACAGAACGAAGAAGACTTTTCTTCCGCAAGTGAGACAGCAGAGAGTGACGAAAAGCTGGTTTGGATTTCCGGTTATATCCCTGAGGTTGATCTTGAGACATTCAAGGCGGGTGCCAAGACAAACAACTGGGCTTATGCCGTAGAAGATGTTTCACCGGAAGATGAGACCATACCTACAAAGCTCCGTTACAACAAGGTGACTAAGCTTATTTCACCGCTTTACGATATGCTCGGAATCCTTCCGGGTTACAGAGAGGCGGATATCTCGCTTTGGTTCCTGATATTCTTTGCACTGTTCTTCGCGATGATCATCGGCGACGGAGGATACGGTATGATCTTCCTGATAGCTGCCATCGCAATTATTGCAAAGACCAAGAAGCTTACAACACCTGTATTCCTGCTTCTTGTCCTTTCCGTTTCAACCGTAATCTGGGGTGCCGTTACAGGAACCTGGTTCGGTATGGAATCGGCAATGAACGTGCCTGTATTAAAGGCTATGGTACTTCCGGGATTTGCGAACTATCCTGAATATTTCGGACTCACCGGAGCAGAGCAGCAGAACAACATCATGAAATTCTCCTTCTCAATCGGAGCACTTCAGATGGAAGTCGGAAGCTTGCTCGCTGTAAAGAAGAAGCTGGGAGAAAAGGATCTAAGCTTTGTATCGGATATAGGATGGATGATCACCATCGTTGGAATGTATCTCCTTTCACTTTATCTCGTAATAGGAGAGACCATTTCCATACCACCGGTCTTTGCCGCAATCGGCGTAGGCTTCGTGCTGGTAGTTCTTTTCAGCGGCATGGCTCCGGGAATGAGCTTTGCTGAGGGAGTCAAGGCAGGTCTCGGCGGAGCTTTTACAAGCTTCCTGAACACCATAAGCTGTTTCGGTAACGTAATGAGTTACATAAGACTCTTTGCAGTCGGAATGGCAGGTCTTGCGATCTCACAGAGCTTCAACAACATGGCCGCAGGAATGTCCTCCGGACCGCTCATCATAGCGGGTGCAATAGTTGTGATCATCGGACACGTAATAAATATCGTTATGTGTATCCTTTCTGTAGTAGTACATGGCGTACGTCTTAACGTACTTGAGTTCTCCGGACAGGTTGGTCTCGAGTGGACAGGTACAGCGTATGATCCATTTAAAATGAACGATAAAATAAAGAATTAAGTTCAAATCAAAATTTAAAGGAGAAAGACTATGAATATCGCTTATATTGGTATGGCAGCAGCACTTGGTCTGTCTGCATTAGGATCAGCTTTTGGTGCAGGTATGGCAGGACAGGCAGCAGTAGGAGCATGGAAGAAATGTTACGCAGCCGGCAAGCAGGCTCCGTTCATCATGACAGCTTTTGCAGGTGCACCTCTTACACAGACCATTTACGGTTTCCTTCTCATGAACTTCATCGCAAGTGCATGGAACGCAGGAACTATCGATCCGGCTCTTTCACTTGGAATCGGTATCTTCGGCGGAATCGCAATCGGTTTCTCAGCATTCTTCCAGGGCAAGGCTGCAGCAGCTTCTGCTGACGCTCTTGGTGCTACCGGAAAGGGTACTGCAAACTACTTCGTAGTAATCGGTGTCATCGAGACAGTTGCTCTTTTCGCACTGGTATTCTGCATGCTGCTTCTCAATACAGCAACAATCAAGTAATTCATTCGATAAGAATAATGTTTATCAAAGGGCTCCGCGGCAACGCGGAGCCTTTAATTTTTTAATTTCGCTTTAATTTCCACTGACGATACTGTTAAAAGGCTTTAATTCCCATTTGCCCTTTGTTATAATCCCTCTGCTTCAATCATATGAAGAAGAATGGAGATATTATGAAAAATTCAGAATATGACGATTTTTCCCGTCGTCCACGCAGAACCGCAAGGTCAAAGGGTTCAGAAGAAAGGCTTTCCGAGATGCGTGCACGAAAAAGGAGAAGCGCAGCATCCTACGACGATGATTTCGATGATATAAATGTCCCTGATCATGCAAAGCGGAGAATTTCCGGCAGCAGATACGATGGAAGCTATGACGAAGGCTATGGAGCGGAAAGCACCGGCAGGAGACCGAATCCGGGCAGATCAAGAGACAATGTCTACAAAAGCCGTGCCGTGAACAGGAATCTCGCTGATCTCGAGCAGGAGGCTTTTGAAAATGAAGACTTTTACGAAAGAGACAGTGCCGGCAGAGAATACAGCGGCAGAACAGGCGAAGTACGGAACGGTGCTGCTGCACTTCGGAGAAGTACCGGTCAGGCACGTGGAAGTCACACGGGAAGAGGCGGCAGAGGTAATGTAAAGCGCATAATTGCAACTGTACTTATATGCGCCCTCGTGCTTGTTGGCGGATTCTTCGCATGGAGTCAGATAAAAAATCTCATGAAGCCGAAATACTGGACTGTGGCAGTCTTCGGAGTGGATTCCCGTGATGGAAACCTGGGTGCCGGAGCTCTCAGTGATGTAATCATGGTGGCAAGTATCAACAGAAGGACAGGAGATGTAAATCTCACCTCTGTCTACCGTGACACCTACCTTCAGATAGATGATGAGGGAAACTATCACAAGCTTAACGAAGCATATTTCAAGGGCGGCTACGAACAGGCTATCGCAGCTCTCGAAAGAAACCTGCAGCTCGATATCGATGATTACGTGACCTTCAACTGGAAGGCCGTAGCTGAAGGCATCACCATGCTTGGCGGCATTGATCTCGACATCAGTGATTCAGAGTTCAAGTATATCAATGCCTTCATCACAGAGACTGTAAACTCCACGGGACTTGGTTCCGTTCAGCTGGAGCACAGCGGTGTGAACCACCTTGACGGAGTTCAGGCTGTAGCCTATGGCAGACTGCGTCTCATGGATACAGACTTCAACCGTACAGCAAGACAGCGTAAGGTTTTACAGCTCGCTATAGAGAAGGCGAAGACAGCCGATAAAAAGACATTGGCAGCAACCGCCATGACGGTTATGTCAGAGGTTAAGACCAGCATAGGTCTCGATGATGTACTGGATATGGCGAACAACGTGAAGAAGTATAATCTGGTGAATGCTGTTGGATTCCCGTTCTCACGGGACACCACCTATGTAGGCAAGATGGACGTTGTAGTTCCGGCGACTCTGGCTTCAAATGTAGTACAGCTTCATCCATTCCTGTATGGGGATGATGCGGCAAGCTTTACTCTCAATGATACCGTGAAGAAAATTTCTGCACATATTCAGGAAAAGACCGGGATAGGTGAGCTCCAAAATGCGGATATCCCGAAAATCGGAGGCGGAACCGGAATCACCAGAGCCTCGGATGAAACTGCGGCAACCGAAACAAAGGCTGCCGAAACAAAGGCACCTGAGACAAAGACAGAAGAAACAAAGGCGGAGAAAACCACCGAAGCGGAGACTGCCAAAGAGGCAGAGACAGAAGAAGAGACCGAATCTGAAACCATAGAGGAAATCGGGACCGAAACGGAAGCCGAAACAAAGAAGGAAGAGGAAAACCAAAAAGAAACCAAAGAAGAGACCGAAGAAAACAAGGAGACGGATTCTGAGAATAACAGCCCCGGAAAGCCTGATAACTCAGATTCTCATCCGGCTGATAACGGTCCTTCCCGGCCCGGAGACAGTTCCGGCCCTTCTGCGGGTCCTTCCGGAGGCCCGGGCGGTTTATCCGAAGGCGATACCTTCGGCCCCGGAGCCGGTCCCGGTACAGAATAATAATATGGGGCGGAAGATGATCATACTTGTCTATTCCGGCTTCAGGAGCTGGTGACTTAATTCCGCCCAGATTGTATATCATTTATTTAGACGCAGAAAAGTCGCTGCATCCTAAAGAACTTACTATTGACAAGCTTTCGGTTTTTGTATATTATAATTTGGTGCTGCCGGTATGGCGGAATAGGCAGACGCTCGGGACTTAAAATCCCGTGCCCAGTGATGGGCGTGCCGGTTCGACCCCGGCTACCGGCATAAACCAGTATCAAGTTTACTTGGTACTGGTTTTCTTTTATATAAAAATATGACATAAGAAGGCACGCACTG
>DFGZ01000057.1 GCA_002371295.1 Oribacterium sp. UBA3737
GGAATCTACGGAACATATCTCGGACTTGAGAAGAAGTGGAAGAAGGAAGATCTTTTCAATGGTGCAATGCGTGCAGATGCTATCACACACATCGTAACAGTTGTACTTATTTCAGGAGCCATCGTTCTGGTTGGCGCTATAGTGCTTAACCCTACAGGTGAGACCATCAAGGCACCTGCTCAGCTCGGACAGCTTCTCACACCGTTCCTCGGCAGCGCAGCACCCATCGTAATGGGTATCGCTATCATCGGTGCAGGTTTCTCTTCACTTCTCGGAAATACTCAGAGAGGTGTAGTTCTTCTCAATGCCGGTCTCAACAAGGAGACAGGACTTGAGTCAAAGCCTGTAAAGGTTCTTTGTATTGCATGTCTTGCAGTTGCAACAGTCATCTGCTTCTCATACGGCGGATCACCTACACAGCTTATCTTCATCGCTAACGTAGCAACATCTATAGCTACTCCTGTTGCAGGTCTCTTCATGGTACTTATCCTTTGGAAGAAGGAGCTCTATGAGGGTATGGAGTCACCAAGACTTTTACAGATTTCCATGACAATCTGCTACATTTTCGCACTTTACATGACATGGAGTGCACTTCAGACTCAGGTTCCAAAGCTTATCAATTCATTTATCGGTGGCTGATGGTATGAGTTTTGACCGGTTGATATCAGTCAGACGGTGATTTGAAGTGATCACCTGAAAGAAAAAATAGTAGTATATAAAGGGCCATGTGCATGAGGATTCATGTACATGGTCTTTTTGCTATATTCAACATTTGCTATACATTTTTATTGTAAAAAACATAGCATTCTCAGGAACTTCAGATTAAAATATGCGGTAAATCTGGTCGATATAAATACTGTATTTACTGCAGAGGCTTAAGATTCTTTTTGTCAAAAAAAACGTACTATAATGAGGAAACGAACATGTATTATTTGATTGACACTATGCTTCGAAAATGTTCAGCAGAAGAGTGTCACAGCGGTGAATTTCAATATGTGGCGGTATTGTCACCTGAAGAGTGGAATGCAGAATGTGATTCCTACGAAATGGGCATCGACATGGAACCGGATACCAGGGAAATCTACACCACTAATGCCGAGGTCAATTATGATTCTGTTACCGGCACCTTCGCGATTCCCGACAGGAGCAATATGTCCGGAGACTATCACAACTTCGCTTTTGCCCTTGATGAGAAAGGAATCGTATTCATTGATTCCGGTGACACTGCATCGAGGATTATCAACAGGATAATAGAAACCAAAAAATGGCGAATGCCTTGTCTTGAAAGATTTATCTATGATTTCATTGAGCAGATAATACACGAGGATCAGCGAATACTGGAGAACTATGAAAAAAGGCTTGATGCCATAGATAAAGATATCGACAGCGGCAAGGAAGTTGATCTTGATACATTGAATGAAATCAGGGGAGATCTCAGGGATCTTAGGATACATTACAACCAGCTGATCGACCTGGCTCAGGAATTTGAAGAGAATGAGAACAATTTCTTCCAAATGGATCATCTGCGCTTTTTCAGACTTTTCTCCAACAGAGTAACGAGACTGTATGACATTGTGAGTTCACTTCTGGATTATACGAACCAGATCCGGGATACCTATCAGTCGAAGCTCGATGTAAAACAGAATCATATCATGACAGTGCTTACGGTTGTCACGACTGTTTTTATGCCGCTTACACTTATCGTCGGATGGTACGGCATGAATTTCAAATATATGCCGGAACTTGATTCTGTGTGGGGATATCCCGCCGTTATCGGGGTCTCTGTATTGATCGTTATTATCAGCCTTGTATTCTTTAAGTATAAGAAGTGGTTATAAAATTGAGCCATGGAACTTACCAACAGACAAATCTATATAATTTCATATCTTCTTAATCAGCCTGAGGGGATGAATGCGGATCACCTGGCGGCAAAGGCCGGGATTTCTTTGCGTACGCTGCAGACTGAGATCAGAGACATTAACAAAAGTCTTGAAGACGGGGCTGCCATAATAAATGTTGGAAAGCATGGCTATTCGGTGAAGAATTTCAGCGAAAAAGCGAGAGAGACCATACTTGCCCAGGCAGACGACCGACAGACTATGCTGATGCCGGAGCAGAGGGTAAATGACATTCTTTCGGTGCTGCTTTTCGAGAAGGATTACATCAGTATGGAGGCCCTGGCCAACAGACTCTACATGTCCAAGGGAACTGTTTTCAGGACCATAGAGAATTCAGGTGTTCTGAAGAAGCTGGTAACTGTGAACAGGACCAAGGGTCTTATCGTGGAGCTTCCGGAATTTCAGAAAAGGCAGTATCTCACCAAGGTGTTCGACAGGGAGTCCGCTGAAATTTATGCCCCCTCTGTTTCTGCAAAGTACAAGGGCCTCGACAGCATCATGCGCTCTTATATGGCAAAGCTTTTCGTTTCCCATCAGTACCATGTTTCCGGTGAATCCATGAGGAGCTTCCGGCGGTATATGGTCCTGTCTTTTATCAGAAGCAGCATGGGATATACATTGGAACAGATCGACCACGGGCTTCCCATATCGTCTCTCATGAATGAGCTTCTGGATATCATATATTCCGTAACCGGGATGTCCTTTACGGATTCGGAGAAACAGGATCTGCAGGCAAAGCTTAATGAACTTCCAGCTTTTCTCATCGAGATACCGGAGACAAGAAAGGTCTGGGAAACCGTTATGGAGCCCGGATATCAAAGGTTTAGGGACTGCATCTTGAAAACCTTCGGGCTGGAGTTTTCCATGAAAGAGGAGGACAAGAAGAGGTTCCTTCTTCATGTTTATAAGCTCCATCAGCGTGTGGAATTCGGACATCATATAAGTAATTACCACAAGCGGGAGATAAACAGGACTTATGTCCTTGCAACAGAGATCGTTGTAAGCTGCTTTGAACAGGCTTTCGGATTCAAGGCACCGGAAACAGAAGTTGCTTTTATCGCCCTGTATGTTGCCATGGCCCTGAGATTTAAGGAGAAACCGGCTGACTGCATCATAGTGACCTCAAGGAATCCAAGCCTTGTGTGGCCCATGAAACAGTGGATGGAGGAGCATTTCCCTAATGAGATAGGGCGTGTTACGGTGGTTGAACATTATCTCTGGCTCAATAAGGAGCTTAGAAGTAAGTATGTTCCGGAGCAGGACAATGCTTTGATCCTGACAGCAAGCGCGTCCATGGCCCTTTCCTGCCCGGAGGCTGTGCTTGTGAAGCTCTTCGCTCTCGACAATGAGTATGAGCTCATAAGCAGGCGCCTGAAGGAAATAAGAAAACGTATAAGAGACAGGGAGCTTCAGGAGGCGGTTGAGAGATATGTGAGATTCAGAATCGTGACCCCGGATGAAATTGATAGTTGTGGGGATCTCCCGGAACTTATAGAGAAGATATATCCGGATGATGGTGCCGGTGCCTGCATCCGTGAGACGGATCCTGAGCTTTTTCAGGTTTCGGGAGAAAGCTATGAATTCGTTCTTGATACGGATTCTTTCCTGGTTCCCCGTATACATACCGGAAGAGCGAAGCCTCAGGATGGTAACAGCATACAGATACTTTATCTTGAGAAAACTGTCCTTTACCGTGGAACAAATATAAGATCAGTGGTGGTTTCAGACTACTACACGGAAACCGGTGAGATGATAAGCTTTTATAACCTGATCGGTGAGATATTAAAACCCGGGAAAATTGATGAGCTGAAAGCTGAGAGATCCAGACCGGGATTAAATGATGTGACTGCTTATAGCTGTTAATGAAGCTCAGGAAGACGCTTATTTAAGACTTTCCCGGGCCGGATTTTCGCTGCAAAACAGCAACTTCCTTCATTTGACATATTTAAAAACCTTTAAAGCTATAACAGAAATCGAAGGCGGCTTTTTGGTGCCCGTATCCTTTTCCGGCTGCAAAGACAATTCTTGTAAATGAAAACGGTATGTGGTATAATTCTGAGCTATTGGCGCCATAAAAAAGCGTTATATATGTTAAAGCGGAAGCCGGTGATTTTTTTACTGTTGCTTCTGAAAAAGAAGGGAGTTTAAGTGTACTTTTTGTACAGCAAGTAAGGATTTATGAATGAGAAAAAATTAAGTCTTGCGGCACTGATACTGATGATTTTCACATCGGTATACGGTTTCAATAACATACCGAGATCCTTCTATCTCATGGGTTATGCAGCTATTCCATGGTTTGTGGTTTCGGGTATTATGTTTTTTGTTCCGTTTGCGTTTATGGTGGCAGAATTCGGCTCTGCATTTCGTAATGAGACAGGTGGCATGTACTCATGGATGTGTAAGTCTGTAGGACCTAAATACGCATTTATCGGAACCTTTATGTGGTATACCTCCTATGTACTCTGGATGGTCAATGTCTCCTCCGGTATATGGGTTCCGGTATCAAATCTTCTTTTCGGAATGGACTGTACTTCAAGCTGGTCCTTCTTTGGATCAGAGTATCTGTCAGGTTCCAGACTTCTCGGAATCATGGCTGTGATCTTTTTTGTATTTATCACTTATTTTGATACGAAGGGAATCGACAAAATAAGCAAGGTCACATCCATTGGTGGTTCTGCTGTACTTACCATCAATATCCTCGTGGTTATCGGCTCCATAGTGATGATCATTGCGAGAGGCGGTGTGCTGCTTCAGCCTTTCGAGGGTCTCGAGTCTCTTAAAACACCTCTTAATGCTGCATATCAGGGAAGCCCTGTGATGATCTTGTCTTTCATCGTATATGCACTTTTTGCCTATGGTGGAATAGAAGCTGTTGGCGGTCTTGTAGATAAGACTGAAAACGCAAAGAAGAACTTCCCTAAGGGAATCGTAACGGCAGCCATGGTAATAGTAGTGGGCTATGCCCTTCTTATCATGCTTGTCGGTTCCTTCACAAATTACAGCGAGATACTGGGGACTGACAACATTACACTTGGCAATGTTTCTTATGTAATCATGTCGAACTTTGCCGCAGTTTTCGGTGAGACCTTCGGAGCATCGGAAGCAACACAGGTAATGCTCGCTCACGGATTTGCCCGCATCTATGCACTTATCATGCTGCTTACACTTTTAGGAGCAATGTTCACACTTGTTTATTCTCCTCTTAAGCAGCTTATAGAGGGTACTCCTTCAGGACTCTGGCCGGGAAATATGGGTGTCATCGCTGAGAATGG
>DFGZ01000154.1 GCA_002371295.1 Oribacterium sp. UBA3737
ACTAGGTGGCTTAGTACTCAGGTTAAATCAAAGGGTGCCATGCTATCATTTTCAAAAGCACTCCGGCAGCTTCAAGATGTTTATGAAGTTGGGCATGTACGATTTAAAAATCGTACTGGGATTAAGCTGAAAGCATCATTTGAAAAGGTCACATCAAGCTATATGTCCTATGTTTCAGACAAGTACACGGACAGTCATCAAAAGAACATTCTTTTCAGATGTCGTTTTTTCTTTGGCTTTATTCAAATGGACTGTGCATGTTCTGATCCATCGGAGTTGACGTATGAAGATCTCCAGACATTCTGTTGTGAATCTCTTGTAAACCTAAGCAAGGCGGATTTCAGTATGTACAAAGGCACTATAACAAACCTTCTTTTCTGGATGTCCGAACAGGGCATGTGTCCAATCGGATTCGCTATTTTCCTTTCCCTGCCAAAAATCGAAAAAGCGGTTTTTATCAACGAGCTCCCTATGAGCGTGCAAGACGATATAAGAAATATCGAATCACTGAGCAACAAAGTATTTTCATCGGATAAGTTCCTTGAGATGAGCAAGGTTTTTTGCGAAAAACTCGGACAGTTTGGTTATGCTGACACCATGATGAATTCCGCGAAGGCAACTATGAAGCTGCTTTTTTTATTCCTTGACATGAACGGTCTTCACTATGATCCAGCGTCTGCCTTGATCTGGTTTCAAGTACAGGGTATTGCCTGCTTTGGTTCCAACAAAAAAATGTCCCGCCGGATTCTGTCATTATTTGAAGTCTATGCAAAAGAAGGCGCTATCCATCCTGAAGAGATATTCGTTTACCGCCCACTTTTGAGTGACTTTCTCCCGGAATGGTGCAGGACAGCACTTGTAAAGTTCCTGGATCAGAAAAAGAGAGAGAAAAAAGCTTCCTCGACAGTCTGTATGTACCGGTCATCAGTAACACGGTTATGCCAGTTCCTTGTAGACGAAGGGATAACATCATTCAGCCAGATTGATGCAAGTCATTTAAAAAAGTTCAATCTTACTGACCTTCACGAAACTGCGGAAGGAAAGAATGCATATAACGTAAGGATAAGGAAATTTTTATTTTTCCTCGCAGAAAACGGATATATAGAGAATCATTTTCTTGGACAATCCCTCTCCTGCGTAGCTGCTCCAAAAACAAGGGTAGTCAAAGTACTGAACAGCAAGGAAAAACAGGCATTAAAAGATATGACCTACGAAGACCGTGCTTTAAGTCTGCGTGATCATGCAATCATAATGATCGGATTGGATATGGGGCTTCGGGAATCCGATATAACAGCAATTAAATTCGATCAGATCGACTGGAAACTTCAGTGCATACGTTTTTGTCAACAGAAAACAAATGTAGGAAAAGTCCTGCCGATGACTGTAGGAGTTGGGAACGCCTTATACATATACATAAAAGAAGGCAGGCCTGAAAGCAAAAGCAGATATGTATTCATAACGCATAAGGCGCCTTATAAAAAAATAAGCGGTCAAGTATGTAGACGGATAATGCACAAGGTCTTCCCGGATAAAAACCGGCAGGGCTATGGCTTCCATATCACGAGGAGGACTTTTGCCACAGATCGCTTCCAAAACAGTTGTGGCTTTTCTGAAGTCTCGGACCTGTTAGGGCAGATAACAACAAAAACGGTACATAAATACATATCTCTTGATGAAGAACGTATGCGCCTTTGTCCGATCTCTCTCGCAGATGCAGGAATCCTCTTGAAGGGAGGGTTGCGCAATGGATAAGAACTATGTACGTACAAGTATTGTTTCAGAATACATTGATGGTCTTATTGAAGAAAAACGGGCTCTGGGATTCAGCTATCAGTTTGAAGAGTATCTTCTGAATGTTTTTGATAATTACTGCAATGAAAACGGGCTTAAAGATCCCTGCTTTTCACGCCAATTTTTGGGTAAATGGCTGAATGCATGGGACGATGAGAGTCCAAGTTATCATTGTCAGAGGATCTCATTTGTACGACAGCTATCCTTATACATGAATTCCTTGGGGATTCATTCTTACATTCCTGTTGAGCGTGTAAAAAAAGGAATAACCATTCCTCATTTTCTTTCCTGTGATGAACTACAGTCATTCTTCAGTGCTCTGGACGAAAATCCCCCGATTACAAAGAATCTCTATGCCTGGAGGATGTGGAATACATATCGTGTCATCTTTAGGCTTATCTATAGCTGCGGGCTCCGCAATTCAGAAGCCTGCAGTCTTCATTCAGAAGATGTTGACCTCAGACAGGGGAGCCTCACCATTTATCATTCAAAGGGTGATAAGGACAGGGTTGTTTGCGTTTCCAGAGATATGAACGAGCTGCTCATAAGTTATAAGCAATACATTCTCAATAACTTGGGTTATACACCTGTATGGTTTTTCCCGTCACGTTTTCCTCAAAAACACGTGCATAAAACAACGCTTGACCATCACTTCAATAGAGCGTGGGCACTTACACCGTATGCGGATGCATGTGGAAAAAAGCCCACAGTACATTGCCTGAGACATAGCTTCGTTGTAGACAGAATGAACGCATGGATAAACGAAGGCCTGTCATATGATCTGATGCTCCCATATCTAAGCAAATATCTTGGGCATAGCTGTATTGAAGAATCCTTATACTACTACCACCTTAATGAAGAAGCAAATATCTTCATACGAAAGAGAGACCGCACAGCTGGCAGGGTCATTCCGGAGGTAGAAAAATATGGGCCATAAAACAATACTCTCAGACAAACTCTTTTTTTCTCGAACCGCTGACTTTCTCGATACATTTTTGGTAAAGCAGTGTAATAAAAGCGAAAACACAAGAGATTCATACAGGGATGCTTTAACTATCTTCAAGAGGTATGTGACTCATATCGGGAAGAACATACTGAACTTTAATTATTCGGATTGTACATATGAATGTCTTCTGGGGTTCAAAGAATATCTTGAAGAGAAACTGCATTATAAACCAGCAAGTATAAACCAGCGGCTTGCGGCAATTAAATCCTACATGAAATACTCTTATGGATGTGATATATCACTCCTTCAGTTTTATATCAGTGTTGAGGCAGTTCCTTTTTCATCTGTGCCTAAAGTTCAGAGGACAATACTTAATGAAGAGACTACCTGCTATCTGCTAAACCAACCCCCCGCAACAAGAAGAGGCTTACGTGATACGATCATCATGTCGATCCTGTATGATGCAGCAATCCGTCTGGATGAGTTGGTCAAACTGAATACCAGGGACATTTATAGAAAGGATGGTTATACTTATCTTTTGATACATGGAAAAGGAAGCAAAGAACGTAAGGTATCAATAGACGAAAGAACAGAAAAACTTCTCGAAAAATACCTAAATGAGTATCATCATGATGGCGAAAGCATTGATAAACCACTAATCTATACTGTGATCAAAGGTGAAGTAAAACGTATGTCACCAAGAAACATACAAAAAATCCTAAAAAAATATGCTGCAAAAGCTACAGAAACGGATAATTCATTACCTTCGGTACACCCTCACCTTTTAAGGCGGAGTCGTGCAAGCAACTTATACCAAAATGGA
>DFGZ01000005.1 GCA_002371295.1 Oribacterium sp. UBA3737
CTAGTCGTAATAGAAATAACTCCGACAAATGCAATTTTTTGCAAGGTTTGCAAAGATTTGCAGGGCGCGAAGTGGCACAGCTGTGCCATGCGATACAGACTATCGAGGCTTGCCCTCATCGCGACGGCTGCCCTGTTGTGGACAGGATGCAGCGTACAGCCGTAGCCATCGGCCCTCCGTCTCCCTGGATATGCAGGCGCTCGAGTTACAACAATCCTCCCTGTATGAACGTGACGTGTAACGTGTTTATTTATAATATGTTATGAGATTTCTCCCCGGCGATTCATCCGGGGAGAATTTGTGTAAGTGATTGATATATGTGAAATTGCAAATCACGGCGAAATGCGTGTAACCCTCTTCCAAGAGCAACACGCACGGAGCCATTTGCATAATCATCAACAAAGCGGTATCTTTGAGAAACATTTTTACCTATGCCAGAATTCCTTTCGTCATTTAAGAGGAGGCGTTTTGCACCGCAGGCCGGAAACGTGGCCAAACTCATCCTTCGACTTGCCGAGACTTCGGAGGGGAAAGCAGTTCTTAAGATTCTTGATGAGAATGGACATGAAGTCCTTCCGGATTACCGGAGATTTCAAGGCCCGTTGTTTTTTCTTCTCCGCTGCGCGCATGCTGCCCATGTCGAAATGGAACGTCAGGTCTCCTGGGATGGCTCTTCAGGAGAACTTGTTCTGGCAGAGCATCCTCAATTGATGAGATATCTCCCGGAATGTCCGGATTTTCAAGATAAGGATGGCTCGCCGATTCGTGCAGTTGCCGGCATCTATTCCCTTCGGCTGAGTCTTAAGGATGAGGGAGAACGGTATAAGCCTGTATGGGAGTTGGCAACGGAAAAAGATGGTTCGTCCCCTCGTCTTGGGAATTTTACCCTTCTTACCGACTCTTATGCCATAACGGATTCCCATCAGCTGGTGGAATTATTACCTGTTGGAGAGAACTATTTGTTGTTGAAGGAATTGCAGCAATCATTCCCGAAAGACCAGTCCTCTTTTTTTCTTTCCGTTGTCCTGTCTTCCTATGACCATGTTTCGCTGGATGGATGCCAGTGGGAGGAGCATGCGGTAAGTACGCAGCCTACTCTTGTGTTCGAGAAGGTAGATGAGGAAAAGTCCCTCTATCTGCGTGTTACGGAATCGATACCGGGTGTGCCGATGAAGTTTTTGGAAGATTTTTCTCCGTCGGTGCTTGCCGGATTCAGCCCCGATGGCCGTCTGACTGCTCGGCCAGTTTCTTATACAGATACATCGGCCATCCTCAAAGATATACGTAAATGTATCTCTTCCAGCGTACCGTCCAAGCAGGACGCTAAGGAAGTTTATGAAGATGATGGTTTTTTCATCCTGCCGCATCAGGTGGCAGAACCCTTCCTTATAAGGCATCTTGCGTCCCTGGCTCGGAATTATGTGCTGATGGGTGCCGACAGACTGGGCTCATTCCGGATAAAAAAAGCTACTCCAAAACTGAGAATCAGTTCTTTTTCCGGTATAGATTACCTGGAGGGGAAGGGAGAAATAGATTTTGGCGAGAGCAGCCTTTCTATTGCCGATTTCCTTTCGCAGTATCGGCAAAACCACTATATCCAGATTGCAGGAGGCGACCGGCTTGTCATGGATGCAGATTATGTGGATCGCTTGGAAAGATTGATGTCCCGCAGCACGAAAAGCGGGAAACTCAAGATATCTTTCTTTGACATTCCGGAGGTTGTTGCAATGCTTTCTGATGTTCCGGATTCCGGTATTTTCCGACGGAGCCGTTCGTTCTATGAAGGCTTCAATGCTTTGTCCGGCCAGCGACTGCGTAATCCGTCTGTACTGAAGGCACAGCTTCGTCCCTATCAGGCGGAAGGCGTAAAGTGGATGCAGTATTTGTATGACAATGGGATGGGAGGCTGTCTTGCCGATGACATGGGCCTTGGAAAGACCGTGGAAACCATTGCTCTCATTGTTCGGAAAATCAAACCGGGCAGTCTTCCGGTGCTGATCGTGATGCCGCGCAGTCTTCTGTTCAACTGGCAGTCTGAATGGGCGTGTTTTGCGCCCGGAATCAAAGTGGTGGCATACTATGGCGCAGAAAGGGACTGGAATAAGGTGAAAGATGCCCAGGTTATTCTGACTACTTATGCTTTGGTGCGAAATGACATTGAAACGCTTTCGGCTGTGGAATTTGATACCGTTATCCTCGACGAATCCCAGCAGATAAAGAATCTGTCGGCAAAGATATCTCAGGCGGTATTGCTGCTCAAGGCTTCCCATCATTTCGCGCTGAGCGGTACGCCGATTGAGAACAATCTTGGAGAGTTATATGCGCAAATGCGTTTCCTCAACCCTTCGATGCTGGGCTCTGCGGAAGAATTCAACCGCCGTTATGCGAGCCCCATCCAGCACGATAACGACAGGGGCGCCATGGATCAGTTGCGTCGAAAAATTTCTCCCTTCATCCTTAGGCGGTTAAAGGGAGATGTCCTTTCCGAACTGCCCGACCGCATCGATCAGACTCTTATTGTTGAGATGGAGCCGGCTCATGCATCCTTCTACGAGCGCAGGCGTCGGTATTATGCAGAAACGGTCAGGAACACCATTCGGGAAAGAGGTGTAAAAGCTTCTCAGTTCGAGTTGCTCCAGGCCCTTACGGAGCTCCGGCGGATTGCTTCTATCCCGGAAAGTCTTAGCGACGGTGCAGTGTCGTCATCAAAGATCCCGGTTTTGGCCGATTCTGTAATGGAAGCGGTGGAGAATGGGCATAAATGCGTTGTCTTCTTCAATTTCATTGCCGGAATCGAAGTTCTGGGACAGTTACTCTCAGAGGCCGGGATTGAGTATGAAGTTATGACAGGGGCCACAAGGGACCGGGCGGCTATTGTTCAACGATTTCAGGGAGATCCCCGTTGTAAAGTCCTTCTGATGACGCTCAAAACCGGTGGCGTTGGCCTGAATCTTACTGCCGCAGACACTGTTTTTGTTGCGGAACCGTGGTGGAACCGTGCTGCAGAAGAACAGGCTATCGGCCGACTGCACAGAATGGGGCAAAAATCCTCTGTCCATGCTTTCGCACTTGTGACGAAGGATACCATTGAGGAAAAAATCAGGTTGTTGCAGCAGCAGAAAGCATCTCTGATTGAGGAACTTATTCAAAGTGAAGGAAGCGGAGGAAAGTTCCTTAGCGAAGAAGACATTAACTTTATTCTCAGTTAGCTATGGCCAGACTGTTTCATGAAGAAGAGGTTTTCTTTCATTTCAAGATTGAAGACGGGGAGTCATTTGACAGGTTGGTTAATAACCTGGATTACACATATTCCGCAGAACAGTTAAAGGATTATCTTTTGGAGATACAGCCAAAACTGGCAGGGCGTTGTTCTGTTTCCATGAACGGAGTAGAATTGAACATTGAGGATTACATCCCTTCGAAGAAACCCTATCAGTATCGAAAGAAAGATGCGGCCTTGTTCTGCGCTTTGGTACACTGTCATCCGGACAATTTGCGTCAGGTCCTTTCTCTTCTCCCTTCCTGGTACTCGGAAGCCGTTCGTCGGATGATAACGAATGGTTGCATTTCGCAGACGGAACTATCAGAAATAGGGGCTCAGTCTATGATCGTCGATTTGTCAAGGCGATACAGCTGGGATAGCTTCAAGGTGGGTAAATGCTGCTCGGTTTTTGGCGTCGGCTCCTCAATGTGTGTCGATTCTAAGAAACGAAGCTATTGGGATAGGGAAGGATATCTGTTTATACCTCGTGCTCTGACCAGGTCCTATGCCTTGGCATTGCTGCCAGATTTGTGCTCGGAGTCCCATATCATTCAAGATACAACGACGTACCATGTCCTTCCCTCGGAAGAATCCTTTCACCAGTCTTTCCCTTTGATTCAAGGACTTCAGCGACAGCAGCAGATACCCGTGACGGAAAAGCTGAAAATGTCGTCGGCCAGTGCAAAAAAACTTCGTTCTGGTATTCCCGAAGTCATTCCACAGTCTCTGAGGGAAACTCACAAATTCAATTCCGGACAATACTTCCTGCCGGGATTGTTGTGGGCATTGCAGAAAAGCAGGAAAGGGACTGCAGAGTATGTAAAGGCGGCTCTCTCGCGTCTTGTCCATGCCGGACCGGAGCAGATTTATCCAGCTTTTCTTCCTCATCTAAAGGGATTCAGGGCCAACCAATTCCGCTATGTGGCCGATATTTTCTGGATGGAAATCCTCTGTGCGTTCCTGGAAGAGTATAGCGTTTCCTGGCTTTCACTTCCGGGGCTTTCTGACAGACTTCATATTTACGGTGATGGATATTCGATTTCGATGAATCTTCTTGGGGCGTTGTTCCTTGAGAACACAATCACCGGAAAAGTAATTCGTCCGGATACACAGGGACGCGAAATTGACTTGGAGGTCCTTCGGGCAATGGCGTTATGCCTCTATGGATGGGGGATGGCCGATCTTGCTGTCGACGATTCTTTGGAATGCCCGGATACGCCCCTTGGCGCTGTCATGCAGGTGCGCCTCACTCCTTTCGGACGTTTTATTCTTGGGCTGGACAAAACGTACTCTCCGCCGGTTAGTAAGGCCGATGGAAATTTTATCCTTGATACAGAACGGCTTATCATTCATTCTTCAGGGGGAAACAACCCCTATGAGCGGCTGCTCATGGATACGTCGGATCCCATTGGATGCGGAAAGTACCGTATGAGTGCCGAGTCATTTCTGCGGCATTGCAAATCGGCGAAGGACGTGGAAGAGAAAGTTAAGTTCTTCGAAGATTATATAGACGGGAATCCGCCTGAAATATGGAAAGAATTTTTTGCTTCTATTCGTCGTCGCTGCAATCCTTTGGATAAGGTCCGCGAGGATTATTGCTTGCTCAAACTGAACCCGAAAGATGCAGAACTTGTGGAACTAATGACATCCAATCCCGCCATCCGGAAATTGATTATCCTTGCAGAAGGATATCTCTTTCTTGTCAGGAAAAAAGACTATGCTACTTTGGTACAGTTACTTAAGCAGCATAGTTATCTCCTTTGAGTCGTGATTCTGTCTGGTATTTTCCCGGAGGGTTGGAACTTGAGCCAGCGGGCTTTTGAGCGCAGCTTTTATCTACAGCGGCTTCGAAGACCCATCTGGGGAAGTATGGCATCGGCTTTTTTGTTGTCCCGAAACGTGATTTCCGTAAAATAATTACGGATGTTTAAAATTTGTTTGTATATTTGCACTAACAAACAAACATTTGCGTTATGCTTGCTAAGTTTTCTGTAAAAAATTTCCGGGGGTTCAAGGAGAAGATTGAGCTGGACCTGACAAGGCACAGTAATTTCAGTTTTAACCTGTATGCCATCAAAGATGATATCATTAAGAATGGTATTATCTATGGCCCCAACGGCTCTGGAAAGACTAATTTCAGCCTCGCGATCTTTGATATTGTCAATCATCTTTCCCAAAAATGGAAAAAGGCGGATTATTATGCCAATTTTACCTATGCTGGAGACCTCAATCTGAAGGTGGAATTTGACTACCTGTTTCGCTTTGATGGGCAGAATGTGGAATATTCTTATTCCAAGAATTATCAGGGAATACTAACTGCAGAATCTATGGCTGTAGATGGTAAGCTTGTTTTCAAGCGGGCCGATGGAAAGTTCACCATCGACACGGATTCTTTTCCTATTGATAAGTCTATGCAGCGGAATCTGGCGGATAATGCTAACAACATCCCTATCGTGAATTTCCTGTTGATGTCCATCCCTTTGGCGCACGATCATTACTTGATAAGGCTGCAGC
>DFGZ01000174.1 GCA_002371295.1 Oribacterium sp. UBA3737
TCGTATCATCGGGTTTTCGTCTGCTCAAGAGGCACACAGTCTCCACATGTACCGTCTGTGGAAAATTATCCACCGGGCGCACATGTTTAAGCTCATATCCGTTGGCTCTCAGGTACTTCACATCCCTTGCCAGAGTTGCGGAATCGCAGCTCACGTATACAAGCTTTTCGGGTGCCATCTGTACTATAGTTGCCAATGCTTTCTCATCGCAGCCCTTCCTGGGGGGATCCACGCACACAACATCTATGCGCTCATTCGGATGCTTCTCATACCATTCTGGAAGAACCTCCTCTGCCGCTCCGACATAGAACTCGGCATTCTCAATACCGTTAATTTCAGCATTCTGCTTTGCATCCCTGATGGCTTCCGGAATAATCTCAACTCCGTATACATGTCTGGCCTTACGGGACATAAAAAGTGAGATGGTACCGATACCGCAGTAAAGGTCCCATACATTTTCCGTTCCCTTCAGCTCCGCAAATTCAAGAGCGGCACCATACATCCTCTCAGTCTGTACAGGATTCACCTGATAGAAGCTGAGGGGTGAGATTCGGAACTTTACATCACCTATATAATCCTCAATGAAGCCCGGACCGTAAAGATCGACTATCTTCGTCCCCATGATGACATTGGTCCTCTCCATGTTCATACTGTAGCTGAGTGAATCCACCTTCACATCAGCTGAGCCTGAGCTTTCATTTTTACCGGAGAGCAGTTTCACAAGCTCTTCTCTGTGCGGAAGCGCTGTTCCGTTTATAACAAGGCAGACCATTCTCTGACCTGTGGTGAAGCCCTTTCTTATAAGTACGTGCCTTACGAGGCCCTTGCCGGTCTTCTCATCATAAGGCTCGATGTCATGATCTTCCATCCACCCTATGATACGGTCCAGTATCACCTTGTTGTCCTTGACCCCAAGAAGGCAGTCTTCGCACTCAATGACGTCATGGGTACGTCCCGCATAAAATCCCGCAATGATCTTTCCCTCTTTGTTTCTGGAAACCGGGAACTGGGCTTTGTTTCTGTAACGGAATGGCTCATCCATCCCTACGATAGGTTCAAATACCTCATCAAGAAGTTTCTCTTCAACTTCACCGATACGACGAAGATTGTTATACACCTTATCCTGCTTGAACTTAAGCTGTGCCTCATAGCTCATCTGCTGAAGCTGACATCCTCCGCAGCGTCTCGCGATACCGCATTCCGGTTCCTGACGGTCTCTGCTTTTCTCCAGGACCTTTACAAGTCTCGCAAAGCCGTAATTCTTTTTAACCTTAGTGGCTGCCGCCAGCACCGTATCACCTATGACAGTATCCTTTATGAACCAGACAAAGCCGTCTCCGGTCTTACCTATTCCCAGTCCTTCACCGGAAAAATCCTCTATTTTTACTGTAAACTGCTCATTTTTATTCATTTCTTATCTCCAATGGCGCAGTGAAATCCCCTTACGCCAAGAAATGAGGGCCAGTTCATGACCCTCATAAATCAAACATTATTTAACTGTGTGCCATAAAAAGCACAGGCAAATTGTACAGAAGCCTGAACTTCCGGGGCACATTTCCGGCTCAGATCATCATCAGCCGCACATCACTGAGTCTCTCCGAACACCTTCCCCGCAACATTAAGTGTGATGCTGTGAGCATTGTTCAGCTCACTGATATTGTGTACCAGTATCGCCTGTCCGGTTCCGATCTGCATAGCCTTCACAAGTGCCAGATCTGCACAGGAAGTATAGTCCCAGATTCTGTTCAAACCTTCCGGTTTATGAATACATATACCCTGTGAAAGGGTAAACTCCGGAAGCTCCTGAACTCTTATAGACTTAAGTACGTCATCGTTGATATTTCTCAGACGGTCTATGACCTCATCATCCGAAAAATCCTCAAAAAGAATGATAAACTCTGCTCCCACATAGCGTGCCACAAACAGATGCTCTGTGACATATCTCTTCAGGATATTGGACAGCTCTATAAGACAGCGGTCTCCGATAGTATAACCGTACATATCGTTTATTCGCTTGACATTGTCAATGGACAGCATGGCTATGGCAAAGTTAAGTCCCTTTGCGGAACATCTTTCAAAAAACTGATCCGCATTGTCATTGAAGGATCTGCGGTTCGGAAGACCCGTCAGATCGTCCTCCACCGTGCGCTTCTCCAATGCGGCTCTAACATCATAATCCAAGATGCTCATTGTTTCAACTTCTATCAGAAGGCTCATTGCACGGTTCTGTGCCTGAAGGGCAGCATTGGTATACTCACGGAAACGCTCCAGCTCTTCCTTCTTCTTCGAATCATTCTGTGTAGTCTCATAGAAATTGATCTTGATGTTGCTGAGTTCCTGTTTAAAGCCATAGATATCCGTATAGTTCAGGAAGTTCTCCATCTTGACCACCAGATTCTTGAAGTAATCCACGTAAGTGTCATTGTCCGCAAGGAGATTCAGGACGAAAAAGAACTCCGGAATGAACAATCCCTGGAAATTCCTGGTAGAGAAGAAATTATTGAGCTTGTCAATGTATACGTCGTCCCACTTGTGGTCACCCGTGTACTCATTCCAGATGATATGCGATACGGAAACATAAGGCTCAAGTACGGTATTCTTGTTCTCCTGAACAAAATTATCAATCTGGGATATGATATCTCCAGCATTGGTGGTATCTCCCAGAAGCACATAGCAGCGTACAAGTGAGCAGAGGTGGCGCATATAGTACATAGGGAAAAACCTCTCCTTGTTGATAAGGTAGAACAGTCTCTCCGTTGCCAGCTGATACTTAAGTCCCTCCTGATAATTTCCTATAGTGTAGCAAACATCGGAAAGGTCCTCATAGGAACGGATAAGTATATGGCCGAATTCACCATGTTCCGCGATCTTTCCCTCAGCTATCCTGATAACGGTGGACAGCGTCTGCATGGCATTGGTCTTGTTCCCCTGTCTTGTGAATGTACTTGCCAGCAGCACCAGTGAGCGGCACATCTCAAGCTGTGCGTTTGATTCATTAGCCTCATTGATAGACTTTTTCAGATATCTCACACACTCACTGCAGTTCCTCATATTAAAATAGTATCTGGCAATATAGTAATTGCACAAGCTGGAAAGAGACTTGTCCTTTCTGCGTCTCGCCACATTTAAAAGCTCATTGCAAATTCGTATGGTGGCTTCAAATGTCTCTGTCTTATACTCTTCCAGATTATCAAGCTTCGTTACAATATCCTGACTATAGTTCGATGTATCCATAATAACCCCGCATATATAAAGACCCCGTTTCTATCGGTCATACTCAATCTAATGGGTACATCGACAGAAACGGGGTAACATATTATGAGAATTTAATACTTTTTTTCGATTTTCCGCGCCATCACTGATGCGTCATCACTGCTGCATGGTATCAGGACTCAGGACTTGTCTTACGCAAATTGGATTCGATAAGTCTGTTAAATCCTATCCATCCGTTGCCCTCTTGAGCCTTTCCGTTCTTATCCGCTGCATCAAGAGCCTCTCTCATGGTCTGAAGCTTTGCATCAACATTATCCGCAAAGGAAAGAGCCATAGCCTCCATGAGCGCCGGCTTCTTTGGTGAACCGAACTCCAGCTCTCCATGATGTGCAAGGATACAGTGTCCAAGCTCTGCTCCCAGTGTGTCCGGGAATCCCTGAATCTTTCCCGCAACATCCATCACCTTCTGATATCCGATTACGATATGACCGATGAGCTGTCCTTCATCGCTGTAATCATTTCTCGGGAATGCAGTGAGCTCCTTTACCTTTCCTATATCGTGACAAAGAGCTGCTGTTATGAGAAGGTCTCTGTGAAGATCAGGATAATGCTTTGCAAAGTAATCGCATACGGATGCTACTGACAATGTGTGCTCCGCAAGTCCTCCCACATATCCGTGATGTACTGACTTTGCGGCACTGTGCTGTAAGAACTCCTTATGGAATTCCTCATCTTCTATAAATATGACATTGAGAAGCTTACTGAGATATGGATTCTTTACAGACTTGATCATCTGGTCAAGCTCTGCCTCCATCTCCTCTTTACTGCGAGAAGAAACCGGAAGATAATTCTTCGGATCATAGGACCCTTCATTAGCCACTCTGAGTCTCTGAATGCTTAACTGGTTTGTTCCGTTGTAAACTGTAACATTGCCCTCTACATAAACATAATCAAGAACATCAAAATCACTGATTCCCGGTGAATTCGGCTCCCATACCTTCGCATCCACCTGACCTGTACGGTCCTGAAGTGTTACGTTAAGATATTCCTTTCCGTTCTTGGTAAGTGCTGCATTCTTGGTCTTTACAAGATATACATCCGAAACTCTGAGTCCGTCATAAAATGTATCTATAAATTTCATGCCGGCTGCGGCAGCTTCCATATTTCTCTCTTTAAAAAACTCGTTTATTTCCATCAAATAATCTTTCTAATCCAAAGCAAAAATGCGCTTTATGCCTGTGTACCGGATCTTTGGATACCCGGCAGACTTACGTCGCCCATACTATCATGTTTTTTATCGTCCCGCAACGATTACGCTGAAATGAACGCTGACATACTCAGCCCCGTTCTGTCTCATGACCGTCACATCTGCCTCATCACCCACATGCAGCTCTTTAAGGGCCTCATGGTAATCCGCCATCTTACGGATTTCCCTGTCATTTATCCCCACCAGAACATCTCCGTTCTGTATGCCTGCATCGTAAGCAGGAGAATCCTGTATGCTCTCCCGTATATAAAGTCCTGCGGGAAGTCCTGCCTCATCCATCTCCTGAGTCATTTCCCGGGCCTTAAGTCCCAGATATGCAAACTCCGTACCGTTGGAAATGGTCTCTATAACATCCAGATAATCGGAGATACCTACGACACGCTCATAACCATAACCGCCGGTCTTTCCCTCAGGTTTGATCCATCCCACCAGCTCGCCTTCAGTATTGATGACAAAACTGCCGTAGCTTGGGTCAATGTCTATGTCCGCTATCATTTCCTTGACATTGCCGTCCGCACTTATGGCACCGTAGGAAACAGAAGCTATAGAGCCCACCGTTGTTGAGCCGTAAACTCCCGCCGGAGCTCCGACGGCGATAACCATATCCCCTCTGTGTAACATGGAGGAATCACCTATGGAAATGGTCCTGATATTCTGGCCGTCCCTTGCTGTGAGACCGGACAGGGGCACAGACACTACAGCTATTCCATCCGCTTCATCCACAGATTTCACAGCCGCACTATAGCTCTTATCTCCGTAAAATACGGCTTCGATACTGCCTGTATCACCGGCTATGGTATCTGAAGTCAGTATCAGAATCTCACCCGAGGTCCTGGCAATGACTACACCTGCCGAGCTCTTTCCGGACTTCACCAGCTGCCCGAAGAAGTCATTGGCAGTCTCACGGCTGCGCACTTCCACCAGAGAGCGGTCCGCACTCAGGGCCACATTCCTGAGAGCACTGTTCATGCGTTCAAAATCAGATACGTCATACTGATACTTCCGGATCTCATCCCTTACAACATTCTCTACGGAAACAGTCTCCTTAGGTGTTTCCTCTGTCTCAGGAACAGTCTCGGTCTCGGTGGTCTCCGGTTCAGTCGCCGTTTCCGTTTCAGTCTCAGGCTCCTCTGTCTCAGGCTCGGTCTCAAATCTTACGGTCTCAGGAACATCTTTATAGAAATGCCCGGCAAACTTCGGTTCCAATACGGCGAAGACTCCGGCACTCAGGGCTCCGAACAAAACAGCAGATACCGTCACTCTGGCATAATGCCTGACTTTCTTTTTCCAGCCGCCCTGCCGACCCACTATATTTTCTTTAATAAAGTCATTATCGTCCATAAGGAATATTATATACAACTCCCTATAGACAAGCAAGAAAGTGGCAAAAACTTGATGCATTTGCTATACTGAGATGCATGAATGATAAAGCTTTAAATACATTGGAATTTAATAAAATAAAAGAACGTCTGGAGGGTTATGCAAACTCTCCCAAGGGAAAGCAGCTTGTACATGATCTTCTGCCTTCCACTGACATTTCGGAGATAGAACAGAACCTTCTTGAAACGGATGCTGCCATGACACGTATAGGTCTTTACGGCAACATCTCATTTTCGGGTGTAAAGGATGTTAACAACAGTCTCAAGAGACTGGACATCGCAGCCTCCCTTTCCATATCGGAACTGCTCCAGATAAGTGGTGTCCTCACTGCCGCAGGCCGTGCAAAGGCCTATGCAAGAGACAGCGAGAAATCCCAGGAACCAAAAAAACCGGTTCCAAGAGCCGTAAGACTCAATGCCCACTATACAAAGAACAAGCCCGATCCCGAGAAGCTGAGAGAGCTGACAGAGGATGACAGTCTTTCAGGATATTTCCGAGACATCGAACCTCTCACTCAGATAAACAAGGAGATCACCAGATGTATCATTTCCGAGGATACTGTAGCTGATGATGCCAGCTCAGGTCTTTTTGCAGTTCGTAAAAAGAAGCATGTCTTCGAAGAGCGCATACACACATCCCTTAACAGCATACTGAACAGCTCCAGGTCCATGCTTCAGGATGCCGTCATCACCATGAGAGACGGCAGATACTGTCTTCCGGTCAAGGCTGAGTACAAGTCCTCCTTCCCGGGCATGGTTCACGATCAGAGCTCCACAGGTTCCACTTTATTCATCGAACCTATGAGCATCGTAAAGCTGAACAACGATATCAAGGAGCTGGAGGCAGAAGAAAAGAAGGAGATAGAGAAGGTCCTGGAAACTCTTTCCGGGTCCCTCATGCCCCATACAGAGACTATCCATAACGACATCGAAATCCTTGCTCATCTTGACTTTGTTTTTGCAAAGGCAAAGTTCGCAGAGTCCATGCATGCCACCATGCCGGTCCTGAATGACAGATACTACATCTCCATCATCGAAGGAAGACATCCTCTGATAGATCCAAAGAAGGTAGTTCCTACAACAGTTTATCTCGGTAAGGATTTTGACATGCTGGTAATCACCGGTCCCAATACCGGCGGTAAGACAGTCTGCTTAAAGACCATCGGTCTCTTCCAGCTCATGGGACAGTCCGGTCTTTTCATCCCTGCAAGGGAAGGTTCGGAGCTTTCCGTATTTGAGGAGATCTTCGCAGACATCGGTGATGAACAGTCCATTGAGCAGAGCCTTTCAACATTCTCTGCCCACATGACAAACACCGTTAAGATACTTGAACAGGCAGACAGTCACAGTCTCTGTCTTTTTGATGAGCTTGGTGCGGGAACGGACCCGACAGAAGGTGCCGCCCTTGCCATGGCCATCCTAAACTTCCTTCATAACATGAAGACAAGAACCGTAGCCACCACTCACTATGCAGAGATCAAAGTCTATGCTCTTTCCACTCCCGGAGTGGAAAATGCCAGCTGCGAGTTCGATGTCACCACATTGAGTCCTACCTACAGACTCCTCATCGGTGTTCCGGGTAAGTCCAATGCTTTCGCCATATCACAGAAGCTGGGACTTCCATCCTACATCATCGACGATGCAAAAAACCGACTTGAACAGGAGGATGTCAAGTTCGAGGATGTCATCGCGAGTCTCGAGGAAAGCCGCGTGACCATAGAGCGGGAAAAGCAGGAAATCGAGCGGTACAAAGCCGAAATAGAGGAATACAAGCGCAGAGCCCGTGAGAATTCCAAGGGGGTCGAAAAGGGTCGCGATAAGATACTCCAGAAGGCCCGTGAGGAAGCTGCACAGATCCTTCAGGATGCCAAGGAAACAGCAGACGGCATAGTCAAGGAACTCCGTAAGCAGGAGCAGAACGGCGCTGCCACTCTGGATGCAGAAAAGACAAGATCCACTCTCAACAAGAAGCTTCGCGAGACTCAGGCAAGTCTTTCCGGTGTACAGAAGGTAAAGGGTCCTTCCAAGCCGGTATCGGCAAAGAGCCTTCATCTGGGAGACACAGTCCATGTCGCTTCCATGAACCTCAATGCCACGGTTTCAACTCTCCCCGATCACAAGGGCGAGCTGTACGTCACAGCCGGAATCATCCGCACCAAGGTCTCCGTCAGAGACATTGAGCTTATCGATACAGGAAAGGTATCCGGTCCCGGCATCGAAGCAGGCGGAAAGCATAAAAAGGGAGGTACCTCCGGCGGAAGCATACGTATGCAGAAGACCATGGGTATTTCTCCCGAGATCAATCTTATCGGCATGACCACCTTTGAAGCCATTCCTGAGCTTCAGAAATACCTGGATGATGCATATCTCGCACACCTGCCACAGGCCCGTGTCGTTCACGGAAGAGGAACCGGAGCTCTTCGAAAAGCTGTTCACCAGCAGCTGAAGAAGCTGAAGTATGTTGAGTCCTTCCGTCTCGGTGAGTTCGGTGAAGGACAGGACGGCGTAACTATAGTATTTTTTAAGAATAAATAGTAATACCCGGGGGGAGAAATGGCTGAAAAGCAAAGAATATTAATTGTTGATGATGATACCTCTATTTCTGAACTCGTCTCCTTATATCTTGAAAAGGAGATGTTCGATACCATGTGTGCAGAGGACGGCGAGGAGGCCCTCAGGCTCTTTCCTGAATACAAGCCGAATCTTGTTATCCTCGATCTCATGCTTCCGGGAATAGACGGTTACGAGGTCTGCAGAAGGCTCCGTGCCATAAGCCCTATTCCTGTCATCATGCTTTCCGCAAAGGGTGAGACCTTTGACAAGGTACTCGGACTTGAGCTGGGCGCAGACGACTATATGATAAAGCCATTTGAATCCAAGGAGCTGGTGGCGAGAGTTAAGGCAGTCCTCAGAAGATATACCCACGAACAGTCTTTGGATGCAGCTCCGGAAGCAGCACGCTCCCACTCACAGAATGAGGGAGAGGAGACCCTCAGAAGCGGCAGCTTTATAGAATACACAGACCTCATCATAAACAAGACCAACTATTCCGTATTCTATAAGGGGCATGCAGTGGAGATGCCTCCAAAGGAACTTGAACTTCTGTTCTTCCTTGCGTCCTCTCCGAATCAGGTGTTCACCAGAGAGCAGCTCCTGGATCATATCTGGGGCTATGAATTCGCAGGTGACAGCCGTACTGTTGACGTACACATAAAGCGTCTCCGCGAGAAGATCTCAGGGAACACCGAGTGGGAGATCTCTACAGTCTGGGGAATCGGCTACAAGTTCAGAGTAGGCTGAGAAATCTTTTGAGTCAAAAATAATATGATATAAGTCAAGCTGTCAGAGTCAATTCTCAGACATCTGCAATTTAGAGCAACAAAAAGCGAACGGCATTTTAACCGTTCGCTTTTTTTATACTTCATCGTTCTGTTCCGGATAGTATGCCGGCGGTAAGGTAAATACAAACTCCGTTCCAACGCCCTCCGTTGAGATGCAGTCGATATTCTCCCCATGGGCATTGATGATAGACTTGACTATACTGAGCCCCAGTCCGGTACCATGTTTGTCCTTGCCTCTGGACTGATCCGCCTTATAAAATCTGTCCCAAATCTTACCGAGATCCGCCTTCGGTATGCCGATACCGGTGTCCTTCACGGAAATGAACACCCTGTTCCCTCTTATTCCTGTCTTGATGGAAATTGAGGATTTCGGATTACTGAATTTCAGTGCATTGTCTATGAGATTGTATAGCACCTGCTGTATCTTAGAGTAGTCAGCATAGACCATCTCCTTTTTCTCTGCGAAGGTCAGTTCGAACACCATCTCCTTCTTCTGGCAGGTCATCTCAAAGCTTGCGCAGACATCCCTTATGACCCTGTTGATGTCAAAGTTTGTTCTGCTGAGAAATCCCTTTTTATCCAGAGAACCGAGATTCAGCATGGACTGTGTCAGCTTTGTCAGTCTTTCGGTCTCGGATATAAGTCTCCTCAGATATTTCTCCTCCAGCTCCTTCGGCACAGTACCGTCAAGTATGGCCTCAAGATAACCTTTAATGGAAGTAAGAGGTGATCGGAAATCATGACTGACATTGGCGATGAACTGTCTCTGATAGTCATCCGCCTTGGAAATTTCATCTGACATGAAATTCAGGGTCTCCGCAAGGTATCCCATCTCATCACGGGAGTTAGTCTCTATCTTATATGTATAATCTCCCGCCGCATATCTGGTAGCTCCTATGGTTATCTTTTTCAGAGGCCTGTAGACGATGATGTAAAATACCAGCAGGATTCCCACGGATAACAGAAAGATAATAAGGGCAGTAACATATACTATGTTAAGTATCTCATACTGTGACGAAAGGATATTCTGCTCCGAATTGTGAATGATCACATATCCGCTGGTGGTATAGCCTCTTGTGACCGGCGCCATGACCGTCAGTACCTCCGACGGGAACATATCGTGATAAGTTCCCACCTCATATCTGCTTCCGGTACGTGTGGTATCAAAGTTCTCTATCTGCCGGCCTTTATACCCCTTTTTATTAGCGTCGCTGAGTATCTTTCCGTTTCTGTCCACTATCCATATGTCTACATGAAGGAAGGTGGATACGGCATTCATCTGCTCATTGACAACATCCTCGCTCAGACTCGTATCCCTGGTTTCAGAATAGGTCGTAGCTATAAGAGTCGCCTCACTGTAGAGGCTGTTGGCCTGTTCCTGCAAGAGATACCTGTAGGTAAGCCTCGAAGCGAACAGCGCCACCACCGTAAATCCCAGGACTCCGAATATGATATACGCTGCAATAAATTTGATAAATAACGATTTTTTCAATGTTTATCTGCCCACAAAATCTCTACGCCATCACTCGTTGCCAAGCACCATTCTTGCGCTTCCGTATATTCCGGCATCGTTACCGAGTGTTGCAAGTGTTATATCAGCCTTGTCCTTAAGAAGCGGTGTGAGCTCCTCATAATGCTTTCTGATACCATCTATGAGATACTCTCCTGCCTTTGAAACTCCTCCGCCGATAACATAAAGCTCAGGATCGGCCACCATTGAAACCTGAGCAAGAACAAGTGCCAGGAATCTCAAACTCGTTCCGAGGCTCTTCTCAGCCAGGGCATCTCCTGCCTTTGCGCAATCACAAACATCCTTTGCTGTCAATGCGTCTCCGAAATCTCTCATGGATGAAGCCTCATCTGAAGCCGCAAGCACACGCTTAGCCTCACGAACTATACCGGTTGCACTTGCCACCTGTTCAAGGCATCCGTGTCCTCCGCAGTTACACTGCTCCTTCTCATCTTCTCTCACATGGATGTGTCCTATCTCTGCTCCGGCTCCATGAACACCTGCAACTATATGACCGTTCATGATCAGTCCGCCGCCTACACCTGTTCCGAGAGTAACCATAAGTATGTTCTCGTGGCCTTTTCCGCCGCCCTGCCACATTTCGCCAAGAGCAGCAACATTGGCATCGTTTCCTGCCGCGCATCTGATGTTTCCACCCATAAGCTCCTGCATCTCCTTTGCAGGCCAGTGGTCGTGCCATCCGAGGTTAACGCATACATGAACATATCCGTTTGGCTCAACAGGACCGGGAACACCGATGCCTATACCTTCGATATCATTGAGTTCTATTGACTTTTCTGCAAGATGCGCCTTAAGGGAATCTGCTACGTCAGGTAAGATGTATCTTCCTTCCTCTTCCTTTCTTGTCGGAACCTCCCACTTGTCCATGAGAACACCTGTGATAGTAAAGATACCGCACTTTACCGTAGTCCCTCCAACGTCAATGCCCACAACATACTGATTCATAACAGCCCCTCCGTAATAATGTTTTTTGAGATAATATTTAAGCGTGAGCCAAAAAAACTTTAACTCACTATATAATGCTGCAAAGGTCAAAAAGTCTTACTCCCTGCCCATGCAGGGAGCCAAAACTTCTTGACCCGCTCATTACTTTAATTTAATCGACTCCATATATCCGGAGCTTCCTATGAGCACGTCCAGCCCTAACGGACCTGCCGCCTTGGAAACTGCGCTCACCTTTGAAATCGGCCTGTCTATACTTCCGTCGAACTTTATGTTGCCACTCATATCATAGACTCTCAGGTTCTTGTCATTATAAAGAAATACCATTCCCTGATCTATGTCAAAGCCGGAAACATTGAAAGAAACCGGCACCGTAAAAACCATCTGTCCGTTCACACGATACACTGTAAGATTGTATGCCTCAGGTGTATTTTCGTCTGAATTCAATGTAACGGTTCCTACATAGTCATCCGAATATGATATGGCTTTTATTGTATCTTCTATGGCTACATTCTGCAAAAGTTCAGGACTCGTGAGAACCTTGGTGCTGAAAAATGCAATGCCGCCGTCATAAAATGCCTGCGCATAGGTATTGTCGGAAAAATGTACACGACCGGTCAGATGTCCGGCGAAATCATCGGTGAAACCTCCGACCACTCGGTTGCTTCCGGCATTTTGGCCTACCTCGTCAAGGTTGTAGAAAATGATCTTGTTGCCGATAGTGCCATTGTCAATATATGCGAAGGACACGATAAGCTCTGTTCCGTCCGGGGATACCGCAATATCTATAGGATAACCATCTCCGTCCAGAATCGACTTTATGGAGATATCAAGGGCAGCTCCTTCTCTGGTGAATACTGTAATATAGCTTGCCGAGGAATCCTCCAAAAGAGCATAAACAACACCCGTCTCAGCTATGGACAGCTTGTTGATGGGGAGGTTGGTCTCCGCCTGTCCTGTGGTACCGGAAGTGTTCATGATGAAGATCGATGTCTTTCCCTGATCTCCTATCGCACAATAATCACCGTTAACAGTCACACAGGGGTTGTTCATCTCAAAGGCCTGATTCCATATGATTTTTCCGGCAGAATTGATATAAGTCGCTCCGTCTCTCGTAACCTTCAGGAAACCGTCTGCATAAATCTGATAGTCCTCATAATCCGACTCAACAGCTCCTGCATCCGCAGTCATGTCAACCGACCAGTTCACACTGAAGCCCTGATACCTCCTGCGAAGAAGATAATAGGTCACCGCAGCCAGTGCCATGACTATGATAACAGCCAGAATGATAAATATGATCCGTCTCGATCCCTTATTCTTCCTTAAGTCACGATTCTGTTTTGCTTCCTGCTGCTTGAGCCGATCTGTATCAACTATCCTCTTTCTCAGCTCGTTTTTTCTGTTTTCTCTGTATGTATCAGCCATTAAATACTTCTAATCCATCCTGCCTAAAAATCTTTTGGG
This sequence comes from Oribacterium sp. UBA3737, assembly GCA_002371295.1. Next base: position 13,138 of record DFGZ01000174.1, read on the forward strand.
AAGCCCCGAAAAAAGCTCCCTCAATATAAGCTGGCGGGATATTCACCCTTCTCTACCAGCTCACGCAGAGACTTCTCAACAGCCTCCTTGTCCTCTGCATATGTAACTCCGAACCACTTATCATGATCCTTAAGCACTTTCACACTTGCCTTTCCGGAAAGCATAAGCTTGCCTACTTCCTGAGGAAGAAGATACTCGGATTTCATTTCTTCTCCATGTGCATCAAGCCATGCAGGGAAATTCTCTGCCAGAGTATCCAGAAAACTGCTTGGGAATCCGAACATATTCATGGAAACGATTGCATCTCCGTCAACACGGACCTCGTTTCCGCCTCCATCAGTACCAACCAGACTTCCGTCTGCAAGCTTTGCTATATCATAGGTCTCATTGATTTCCTTAAGGCAATCATCATCACCCATCTTGCATACTCCGCGGTTAACTGTACCGTTATCTGAGAGTGTGTTGCCGACAATGTATCCGGCCATACACATATCAAATACCGGCGCATCCTCATTCATCTCATTTACGAGGTAATCATGAATGAGTCTGAATCCTTCTTTTCCATAAAAATCATCTGCATTGATAACTGCGAAAGGACAGTCTATAAGCTCTCGAACCTGAATGAGGGCATGAGCTGTTCCCCAGGGCTTTGTTCTTCCGTCAGGAACACTGTAGCCCTCAGGAAGCATGTCAATCTCCTGAAAAGCGTACTCGCACTTTGCTATCTTCTCAATACGATTGCCTATAATCTCGCGAAAATCCTTCTCTATATCCTTTCGGATGATGAAAACGATCTTATCAAATCCTGCCTCCAGTGCATCGTGGATGGAATAATCCATGATGATCTCTCCTGAAGGACCAAGCTTCGCAAGCTGCTTGATTCCTCCTCCAAAACGTGAGCCAAGTCCTGCCGCCATTATTACGAGTGCTGTTTTTTTCATTTCTGATACTCCTAACCAATTAAAACTAATATCCGAGCCATGCCCCGTCCGCACCCACATGAAGTCCGTCAGGGGTTACAGTATTGGTAAGCATAGCTCCAAAGGTACCATCATGCTGTTCATTAAAATAGTACCATTTGTTATTTATCTTCCACCATCCGTGGAGCACCGCTCCATAGGTAGAACCTTGTGTTGTATTCAGCAGATACCATCTGCCGTTGACCCGCTGCAGTCCTGTGAGCATGGCTCCGTTAGACCCCAGCAGATACCAGTTTACTCCATCCGGGCATATCCATCCAGTTATAAATTGGCCATTTTGCAGATAATACCAGTCATTCATGTACTGCATCCATGCACCCTCGGAAGAATTAACTGTTCCGGGAACATTCTGAATATTGAATCCCGGGCCGAAAACCTTCTCTGCACTGTTCTTCACACTTGTGGTGGAGGAACTGGTGGTCAGAGAATTGGATCTTGCCACCGGAATGTTAAAAGTATAATCCGACGAACTCTTATCGTCATCTACACTTCCATCATTCGTCACATACTGTGAATTGGCTATGAACTTTCCTCCCTCTCCGCTGGCCTGAGCCTGTACCGAAATATGCTTAAGCGTCTTATTCCCGCTGTTATAGCTGGAAATATTGACCTTATGCTTTGAGTTGGTAACAGTGGTATGGGTCTCGTGTTCTTCCCCTTCGTTGTCATCCCAGTAGATATATACGGAATACTTATCCGCATGATCGACCTTGCCCCAGCTTATCTCATTACCAGTTTCATTGAAATTTGTCGGATTCTTCAGTACATAGAACGGAAATGTGGTCGCTTTTACACGTATGTGGTCTGAAGTTCTTGACTGTATGGTCACGGTGGTCGCTGCATTGACCTCTACAGCACAGTTGGACGAAAAGGTGTATCCGCCGGCCGGACGCACATCTATAGTATAAGTGTATGACGTCTTGGGTGTCTTCTTATCACCCGATGTGCTGTAATCATATACAAAATATGTTGAGTCATAGGTACCAGGTTCCTCACCTGACGCCAGTTCTCCGGCGCCCATAATGGCTTCGTTATCCGGTGAAAGATCAAGCCGGACCGTACTGATCTCAGATGCAAACGATGACAGTGCAAATGCTGTCATAAACGCCGCTGTTACCATGATAATCTTATGTAACTTCACTTAAATCCCTCCCCCTCCAAAACTTATATGAGAATGATTTTCTATGGGTTTCCCACCAACCTGTACACTCGATTCATCTCCATTTATAGCTCTTTTTATTGTATCATATTTTGCATTTACTTCAAATTATAAAGGGTGTGCCTCCCCTCAAAAATAAAGGAAAGCACACCCTTAATCAAAATATCACATACTTATAAGTCCGAATACGCTGGCAACCGATGAGAACAGAATGATGACAACAAAGAAAGGGCAAAGGTACTTGATCATAAAATCAAATACAGGCTTACGGCGGAAACGCTTGCCCTCAAGCATGACCTCCTCTGCGATCTTGTCAATGTTCACAACACGCACGATAAGAAGACATGTACACATAGCAGCTACTGGCATCATTACAGAGTTTGTAAGGAAGTCAAAGAAATCAAGGAACTGCATTCCGATGATGGTCACTGTATCAAGCGGACCATAACCGAGAGCTGAAAGTGTTCCGAGGACCATCATGATAACACCTGTAAATACTGTGGATCTTCTTCTGCTCCAGTGAAGTTCATCCTCAAATGTAGAAACCGCCGACTCACTGAGTGCGATAGCAGAAGTAAGAGCGGCAAAAAGTACAAGTACAAAGAAAAGGATTCCCATAGGTGCGCCCAGTCCCATGCTTGCAAAAATCTTAGGCATGGTGATGAACATAAGTGAAGGTCCTGCCTGAAGGTTTTCCGCAGCCGAATCACCTGAAAATGCAAATACCGCCGGAATGATCATAAGACCTGCCATGATAGCGATGGCTGTGTCAAATATCTCAACCTGCTCTGTAGCCTCTTCGATGGAAACCTCCTTCTTCATATAAGATCCGAAGGTAACGAGGATACCCATAGCGATAGACAGAGAGTAGAACATCTGTCCCATGGCGGAAACCACAGTCATCCATGAGAAATTCTTTGGATTAGGAATAAGGAAATACTTTATTCCTGCCACAGCACCCGGTCTTGTCATTGAGTAGCCTGCTATGATCACGGCAAGTACAACAAGTATGGGCATCATAAACTTGGACACTCTCTCGATACCGTTCTGTACACCCAGATAAATGATGGTAAGAACAGCAAGAGAAAAAACAAGGAAACAAACTTCAACCTGGAAGCCATCTGTAATGAAGCTTGTAAAGTATCCGTCAGTTGCAAGGTTCTCAACACCGCCGCCTACGAAATACTCCGCAAGATATCTGACTACCCAGCCGCCGATAACACTGTAGTAAGGAACTATCAGTATAGGAATGATTGCATTGATCCATCCGCTCAGGCTGAACTGCCAGCCATGTCCGAAGTGATTAAAAGCTCCCACCGGTGATTTCTTGGTCATTCTTCCGAGGGCTGTCTCCGCAATGATCATTGTGTAGCCAAAGGTGACTGCCAAAAGGATATAGATGATAAGGAAAATACCTCCGCCGTATTTTGCGGCAAGATACGGGAATCTCCAGATATTTCCCAAACCAACTGATGCGCCGGCTGCTGACAGTACATAGCCCAGCTTGCCGGAAAATTTGCTTCTTTTCTTTTTGTTCATTTTAAGCCTCCAAAAAATATGCTGCCGGGACAAATAGAACAGCAGAACTGTCCGATTTCGCGTTGGCTGTCAAATGGCCATTCAACAGCCAACGCGAAAAAAAGCCCGGGAGCTTTTTACTCCCGGGACGCAAAATCATATCGCGCGGTACCACCCGACTTCAGGACTATGTCCTGCACTCATGGATCTGACAATCCATTTCCCTGTAACGTGGGATCTACGTCAGCCTTTACTGGACAACCAAAAATAGATTGTCGTTCAAAGCTGCAGCTCGGGAGTGATAAGCCATTCACCATCCTCGCGATGATCACACCATCCATCGCTCTCTGAAGAGAACTTCCGCGAACGCTCTTCTCCTTCAACGCTTTTACGCTTTAAATTATTCAATTACTTAATATAGTCATAATAAAAAATGTTTCAAATGACAATTTTTTATGTTTATTTAAGCATTTGATAACCCAGGGTAATATCATAAATAAACAGAAAATATCCTATCTTATACCGGATTATGGTGATATACTAACGATGTAAGCGATTACACAATCAGTTTGAATCCCGGTTTTTCACATGACCGGCACTATTATTTCAGTCATTTTTTATTCATAACAAAATGATCTGACTTTACAAATCGGAGGTTTATTATGTCACAGGATATGGCAAAAGAGCATCCTGACTGCGCATATTGCGCAAAAGGAGATCTGGTTAAGAAATTCGGATACGAAATATGTGAGCTTCCCGCTTCTACAGTTTATCTTTTCAAGGAGCAGAGCCACCCGGGAAGATGCATCGTTGCATCAAAGTATCATGTTTCCGAGATGCTTGAGCTCTCTACGGAAGAGAGAAATGCTTTTATCGCAGATGTTAACACTGTAGCTGCTGCCATCCACAAGGTATGTTCACCTGACAAGCTCAACTACGGTATGTATGGTGATACTGGTCATCATCTTCACATGCATCTCGTTCCAAAGTACAGGGATGAGTTTGAGTGGGGCGGAACCTTTGCCATGGATCCTGATAAAAAGAAAATCACAGACGATAGTGAGCTTGAGAAGATAGCCGCTCCGATCCGTGAAGCTATTCTGGCTAAGTGAACTATAGATACCCATTTAAAGGTCTGATCCTTTAAATCATAAAAAAACAGACTCCGGCCTTTGTTCAGCCATTCGTAACCCGCGAAAAGCTGAACAAAGGCCGGAGCCTCTTTTAAGGTCATATCTCATTTTTGATGTATTTCGCCAGCTTCTTCAGCGCTTTCTGATTACGTCTGAAGTAGCTGTATCTGCCCACATACTTCACCTCTAGAAAACCTGCTTTTACAAGCAGATCAAGATCATGTGATGTGGTAGACTGCGCCTTTCCCGCTTTTTTCTGAATGTCAGTGACCGAGACCCCTCCCACAAAGTCCATGTCCTTTAAACTATCCTCCTTGCGTCCCGGAAAATATTTATCCGGTTCTGCCAGCCATTTCAGAATATCAATTCGGGTCTGATTTGCGATAGCCTTAAGCATTACTAATTTGTTGTCTTTGTTTTCCTTATTTTCTTTTTTATCACCCATATATTTAATTATAAATAAGTAATAAAAAAAGTCAAAAATAAATAATTTTTTTGCACAATTCCCCAAAGTTATCAACACGGTTTTCTGCGTTTTTAATAATTTTTATACTTTTACACAGACTTATCCATATAATGTGGACAAAAAAAGGAGCCTAAGCCCCTTTTTTGCCATAATCATAGAAAAAGTCTTAAATTTATCCACATAATTTGTAGCTTGTTTTCCACATCCCCAGGCTAAAAGAAATCTTTTTTCACATTTTTCATAACCTGTCCTGTTTGGGGGTGATGCAGAGTTTCTTTATATGGGATACTTATCCGACCAGTCTTCTGATTGCCAATATTCTTTTGTATGTTGCGCTGTTAATAGTAATTCCATAACGGGAACCAAGTGCAGATAATAATCTGCCATCCCCAAGATACAAACCTACATGTCCTGAGTAACAAATGATGTCTCCGGGCTGTGCCTCAGCAAGACTTGCTACAGGAACTCCTACGGAACGAAGTGCCGATGATGAATGAGGCAGAGAAAATCCGAAATTTCTGTATACGCTCATAACAAATCCCGAACAGTCTGTTCCGGAGGTAAGGCTGCTTCCTCCGTATCTGTAAGGATTTCCGATAAACTGTGAAGCAAACTCAATAACCTGTTCTCCGGGAGCTTTCTGCTCAATCGCGATATCAACCGCTTCCTGAGCCACACTTTCCGCATCCGGAATGCTGAGTGCAGCATTGTCGATCTCTCCGCTGGTTCCTTCCGTAGATGCAGCTCCTTCTTCTATAGAGGAACTCTCCGCTGCTTTGTTTTTCTTTTCATATTCTGCGTTTACTGTTTCTTCCAGATATGTATTGTCTATAATAGTTTTGCTTGTCGCAAAGGAAGGTAATGCAAACGCTGTCATAGTCAACATTGTTACGATCACAGAAGCACCAAGCTTTTTTACACTCTTTGTAAATGGTGCAGAAATGGAACCATGATTATCCATCCCTTGAGCTTTTGCCCCTGTACTGCCAAATAATACTTTTCTAATAACCAAAAATAACCTCCATTGTCACACAACAGAGGCTATTTTAAAACTCAAATATGAACTTGAACTAAAGATACTATAAACAATCCTTACTGTTTTTTGATTAAATTCTTATGAAAAACAGCGGAAATTTATAAAATTATTATAAAATTGGCCAAATTGAGCCCTGTCCTCATGCCAATTATCGGCATAATTAAAGGCTTTATAAGCAATTATGAACGGATCCGAATAATATTTTCAGTTTTTTAGTCACAAACAACTACAACTGTGCCCTTATCGATCAGTCCGTATAGTGCCTGTGCCCTGTCATGCGGCAGGTTGATGCAGCCGTGGCTTCCGTTATTCACATAGATATTGCCTCCAAAGGAGGATCTCCAGGTAGCATCATGAAGTCCTATGCCTCCGTTGAACGGCATCCAGTAGTCTACATGGGACTCATAGGAAGGTTTTCCGTTCTTTCCTATAGGTCCTCTCAAAACTCTGTCTGTGGTCTTGTAATTAACTGTGAACAGACCTGTAGGTGTTGCCCTGTCGGGATTTGTAGCAGTGCCCGAAACTATAGGACTCTCCCAGATACAGGTTCCGTCCTGATAGAAGTAGGCGTGCTGAGACGAGATATCCACCTCAACAAAGGTATTGCCCCACTGAGGCATGGCTCCCTGCGCGGCAATCGAAGCATAAACAGGCTGCCTTACCACTGACTGGAGAGACTGTATGTTTGCTGTCAGGGCTGCAGTTTCACCTGCAAGATCAATGTAGTATCCATAGCCCGTTGCCAATGTCTTCACCGTACCGTCTGCACTGTTCCAGGTCTGAACCCCCTTGGGATCATAAAGATCTTTTAAGCCCTGTACATACTGAGCCACCTGGTTCTGATCAACAGTAACTACATTGCCATCGTTACCGGTGACCCATGAAGCTATGGTCACTCCGTCGAGAACCACCGTTTCTCCCGTTGCAAGCTGGTAAGTAACAGACATACCGTTCACTGATGCCATCTTCTGTCCTGTAGCCATAGCTTCAGCCGGTGATGATGCGCCGGCAATGATGGCGGACATATCCATGTTTGAACTTACACCGTTTATTGCAGCTACCTGAGCCATCTTCTCCTCATATGACATCGCAGCCCCCGGGCCCAGCTGTGATACTGTAGAAGCAGGATCCACTCCGGCGACAGCTGTCACATAATTGTCCGCATAAGCATGGACACTGATCATGGCACTCACAGACAGTGCAATAATGACCGAACGAAAAACTGATTTTTTCATGATTAACCCCTCTTATAATCCTTACAAAAACAAGCCTAGCATACCTCTTTTTAAGCCCTCTTGTCTACAACCCCCGGAAGGACATCTGCGCAAATGTTTATCGTTATCCGAAACGGAGATCTCACCATATTTTATCATCATCCGGAACAGATTCCCCGGATCATCTGTTTAAATATTCTTCCGTGGTCATGAGCTCAACATGAAGCGGTGAAAGTCCCTCAAGAACCTTCTTAACGGCAGCTTCTGTTTCATCATCAAGACCCGCACAGGCATCCGTAAGATATATGAAATGATATCCAAGATCCGCTCCCTGAAAAAATGTTGACAGCACACAGCATTCAGCCACTACACCCGTAAGCACTATATCGCCTCCGTGGACCATGGCCTTGTCTGCTGCGGCTCTCACATAGGGCTGTGAAAAGCAGCTGTAGGTACACTTGTCAAAATAAGGGAACTCTTCCACATACCTCGCTATCCCGGGTATGAACTCTTCCATAACAGGATTTTCGTTTATCTCCCGGTTCACTTTATTGTACTCAGCCCATACTCCTTCCGCATCCTCCTGATCCGCTGCTATAAAACGGGTCAGCATGGCAGAAGGGGCAGCATCCTCCATATCTATAACTCTATCAAGCAGTTTGGAGACATTTAAAACAGCTCTGGGAATGTTTCCGCATGCCCAGGGCTGCCCAGGCATATAGACCTTCTGCAGGTCTATGACAAGTATCAGGTCTTCCTTCTTCACTTTTTTCCCTCCTTTTCCAGTTCTTCCATCAGAGAAACCAGATGGGGCGGAGTCAGTGCCGCCTTCTCAAGTACCGGATGGTTCCTGAATATCTCATCCGGAGTCCCATCGGCAAGAATCTCTCCATGAGCCATGGCAATGACTCTTTCAAACGAACCTGCCACAAAGTCCATATCATGGAGTATGGCCACCACTAGCTTTCCCCTAGATGACAGATCCCTTATGATTCCTCTTATCTTCTCGCGCCCTTTATAGTCCTGGGCGATGGTGGGCTCATCAAGTATGATAACATCCGTATCCATGGCAAGAACCGAAGCGATGGCCACCATCTTACGATCCGAAAGCTCAAGATCATAGGGATTCTTCTTTTCGGCCCCCTCGAGTCCCACCGCCTCCAGCGCTTCATGGGCCCTGCGGGCTGCTTCCTCAGATGTCATGCCGATGTTCAAAGGTCCGAACATGACCTCATCCAGAACATTGTATTTAAATATCTGATCGTCGGGGTTCTGAAATACGTACCCCACCTTACCTGCCAGTTCCGCAACAGTCTTTGATGCGATATCCTGACCTTCAAAGGTCAGTTTTCCACTGTCAGGCTTGAGAAGTCCCTTAAGAATTCGTACAAGGGTCGTCTTTCCCGCACCATTCTGGCCGATGATGGCTGTAGGTCTTCTGTCGAGTTCAAGATCAATTCCTTTAAAGATCTCATTTCCCGGTATATATGAGAAATGAATGTCTTCCACCTTAAAGGTCCCGGCAGATGTTTCTGTACCTGTGGCAAATGTCTCTGCCGGAACCTTTTTATAATCGGCACCGGTGCTTTTCATCAGCGCCAAAAGCTCCCTTTTGGTCACCGGATAGTTTCCGTCAGGAAGCTTCAGATTATTTTCCTTTGCAAATACGGTATAGGCAGGCGGCACGACACCATATTCAGGAAGATCCTCCCTCGAAAAGATACTGCCCGGTGTATCAAAAGCAATCTGCTTTCCTTTATGCATAAGCATGATTCTGTCACAATACTCGGCAAGCTTTTCAATCTTCTGTTCTATCATGATGATGGTAATGCCTGTTTCGGTCAGCTCATCCACAGCATGGAAAACTTCCTCAGAACCCGCAGGATCCAGCTGGGATGTGGGTTCGTCAAGAATCAGGATTTCGGGATTCATGGCGAGCACGGAGGCGATGGCAACTCTCTGCAGCTGTCCTCCGGAGAGGTCAAAGGGATTTCTGTCGCGAAATTCCCATATCCCAAACCGTTTAAGAACTTCCTCAACACGGGCGTGAATCATATCCGGCTCTATCCCAAGATTCTGAAGACCGTAACCCACCTCATCGTATACGGTATTCTTAGCTCCGCTAAGCTGATTAAAGGGATTCTGAAATACAAGTCCTGCTTTTCTGCAAAGCTCCGCTACCGGTGCGGTCTTTGCAGAAAGACCGTCCACAACTACGGACCCTCCGTATGCACCCTTGTAAAACTGCGGTATAAGTCCCAAAAGTGCCTGGGAAAGAGTGCTTTTTCCCGCACCGTTCTCACCTGCTATTCCTATGAACTGTCCTTTTTCTATATTTATACTGATATCATCCAGTGCAAGCCCTGTTGTGCCGGGATAACGATATTTCAGGTTCTTTATTTCGATCAAAGACATTATCTGCTCCTTGTTTCTATTTATAAATGGTTATTACAGAATACGGGTCACCCTGAGAATGATGACCGTAAGAAGAGAGAGGATGCTCACCCACTTCATGATCCGGTCCAAAGTGCTGTAAGGATGACTGTAAAGATATGTCTTTTTTACCTTGGAGCCAAACCCTCTTACCTCAAGAGCGATAGCCCTTTCTCTGGTTGAAGTAAGTGCCGACATGACCACAGGAGAAATAAGAGGCAGAAACGCCTTTAAACGTGTCATAAGCTTACCCTCTGTTTCCATTCCACGGCTCCTCTGGGCATCTGAAATGGTATGCATGGTCCCCATCATCTCCGGCACTATCTGAAATACCGAATTAATGATATATCCGAATTTCGGACTGAAGCCCTTCTTTTCAAGTTCCTCCACCAGTTCCGAAGGGCTGGTGGTAAGAACAAGCACAGAAAAGCTGAGCAGCATATTCAGAATGTTGAAGCCGATCCGGGCCGAGTATAAAAGGCCCTCTCTGTAAAAGTTAACCGGTCCCAGAGAAAAAAGAAGGGCATCATTATCCTTATAGAAGATTCCCTGAATGAGAAAAATCGTCAGGATGATGGTGAAGGAAAATGCTATCAGCGGCAGTGCTTTTCTGAGCATACGGGCACTGCCCAGCATGCAGATGCTTAAAAAAACGGTAATCCCGAACACAAAGAGATGTCCTGAAATAAGGGGAATAAGTATAACCGCCGCAAGATAAAACAGTTTTGAAAATGGGTGAAGCTTCACAAGCCACGAGCCATTGTCGGAATACAGTGATATAGATTTCATGTCAGATACGGATCCTTTACAAAAAAGCGGCCATGATAGACATGACCGCTTAAGTTTCAATGTTCGGTTATTATTTTAACAAAAACCCTTCATTAATCAAGTGACTCAACTACTGCATTTGCATCATAGAGTGATGTAAGCTTCTCAGGAAGCCTGCTTACTATAAGGTATACGATAATACCTGTGATGATTTTGTCCGGAACATCCACTACCAGCTCATCAAGGAATGATCCCAGCCATACAGGTAAGTTTGCAGCCTGAGTTGCTGCAAAGACCGCATCTCCCCATACATTTCCTGTCTGTCCGCCCCAATAAATGATATTGAGTGGTGTTGAAACGATAACTGCTGCAAGACCGCCAACACATGCTGTGATCATAGCCTTAGGGAAATTCTCCATAAATCCGAGCCTTGCCATCACACCTACAGCTATACCTATGAAAAGTGATGTAAGTGCATAAACCAGAGTGATGTTATCTCCTGTTGTGAATCCGTAGATAAGGTTGTTGGCTGCACCACAGATACCGCCGATGACAGGTCCGCCAAGAATAGCACCAATGCATGTTCCTATACAATCAAGCCAAAGTGGCAGCTTAAGTACCTGAGCAAAAAGCTTGCCGATGTAGTTGATGCCGATGCAGGCAGGAATCAGAACGATCACTGCAGTTGAGAAATTAGTTTTAAAAAGCTTACCCATATTTTATCTCCCCTTCATATTAAATGTTTTTCATGTTGAACATGGATAAATATGTAAAAACCTCCCTTATTATATACTAATTTTAAGAAAATGGGAGACCTGTTTTAACTTATAACATCGTTATAAAAGCCGGAATGCGTTCTGCATTCCGGCTTGATGCTTCTTATGATGAATCTCTCTTATTTTCAGTCCTTCGAGAACTCAATGGTCATGTCGCACCTTTCCTGTACGCCCATTCTCTCGATGTAAATGTCTGTTTTCGGTATCCACTTGTCTATGTAGTCATCAAGTTCAGAGGTTCCCTCCCGGTCGATGACATTTTCAATCTGCTGATGGTACTCCACATCCATGAATATGCGAAGATCATAGGGATCTCCGAAATACGGATTCATACAATAGGTACCTTCTATGATATTCAGTCTCTTCGGAGGAATATCTCTTGAGAACTCTGCGTCAAAATCCATGGTGTGATAGTTGAAGGGACGGTAGTGAACCACCTCTCCTCTTTCCACAACATCCAGAACCTCTCTCTTGAAACGCTCATAATCCACGTTCCCGCCGACTTCCAGAAGCCTTTCTTTTGTTCTCTGGTGACTCTGGAGATAAAAATCATCCATGTGGAACAGGTTGCCGCCAAATTTCTCATGAAGATATTTGGAAATAGTGGTCTTTCCTGCTCCGGTACGCCCATCGATGGCGATGATGATTCTGTCATCACTGCTTCTGATAAGCTTCTCTATTGCTAACACCGCAGGCAAAAACCTTTTCAGGTTCCGAACCTGCCTCTGTCTCATATTATTCATTACTTTACCTTGAAACGTCAGCGCCTTTAATATTCTCACCATGAACTGACGGCTCATGTCCCTTCTTCGGGAAAACCGGCGCCTCCGGTACAAAGCGGGACGCGTCCTGCTTTGTATTTATTTTTGCACAATATGAGTTAAATCATAGAGGTTTGTCACAAAGATGTCAAGCTCACCATATCCGGTCCATACACCAGAGCATCTGTCGATTAATTATCCGAAATTATCAATAGAACAAATAAATACTGTTCTAAAAATCGCCGCGTGTCCAGAGTGCATTTCTTCTTTATTTTACACTTCGCTTTATGCTTTACCTACACCTTTACAGCTCCATAACCTTCAGCACTTCTTCCCTGAGCTTTGCACGCTGATCCTTCAGTAACAGATACTCATTATACTTATAGTATGCCTCGTTACCGCACTCGGATATGAACTTCAGACTGTAGAAGCCCGCGTTGATGTCGCTTAAGAAGATCACAAGCTCCTGTCCCTCGCCGAAAGCACTGTTAATGAAATTAAAAGCATTGGTAAGGTGCTCCCCGGTCTTCTTTATGGAAAGAGCTCTTGCAGACTCCCTCTCACTGAACCACTGCTTTGCTGTGCCGTAAAGAGAATCATTATCACCGCCGGAAAGAGCCATCTTGTTTTCAAGCTCCTCAAGGGCAAGAAGGGTCTTTTTCTGTATCCTCAGCTGATAACGACTGAGCATACGAGCTTTTATGCTCTTTTCCATATGAAGTTTCATGGCATCATGATTGGTACGGAGTGCGTCAAGAAGATCGCATTTTACACCGGTCTTTTCAGACAGCTCCTTGAGCTTCTTCACTTCAGCGAAAACCGCTCTCTGTATGTCCAGCTGCTCCGCATAACTTCTGAACTCGTGATTAAGCGTATCCACCATAAGTCCGAGAAGCGACAGCTTTTCATCGAAGGATGCAGAAATGATGGCAGAAAGATCCTTCGGGAAATTACCCTCAAGTATAGCCGGAACCTGATATGTCACGCGATACCTGTTGTAAAGCTCGTAGTAGGTGGCAAAGTCTCTTGCAATCTCCGGATCTCCTATATACTGCCCCACCAGGTCTCTCGTCACAGGAAGTCCCATGTCTTCATAGACCTTGACTATACGGCTCAGGTCCTCCCAGCCTCTTGCGGTAACGAAGTGCTTTCCCTCGATTCCTGCCTTTACGGAATAGAAATTCTCCTTCTTTATCTCAAGGTATGCAAGGATAGCTCCTGAAACGTCCATTTTATAAGCATATTCCTTCCACACCGGATAGTCCTCGGCTATATCGATACGCTTCACTCTGTCGAGAGTCACTATATCGAAATCTCTAACTGATTTGTTGTACTCCGGCGGGTTTCCCGCAGTCACGATTACAAACCCCTCAGGAACCCTGTGTGAGCCGAAGGTCTTGTACTGAAGGAACTGCAGCATGGTAGGTGCCAATGTCTCTGAAACGCAGTTTATCTCATCCAGGAACAGTATGCCTTCTTTTACTCCGGATTTTTCAATCTGGTCATAGATAGCCGCAATTATCTCAGACATGGTGTACTCTGTAACCGAATACTCCTCCTCACCGTAATTCTTCTTGCTTATATACGGAAGACCTATGGCCGACTGTCTCGTATGGTGCGTGATGGTATAGGAAACCAGGTTAATGTTCAGCTCCTCCGCAATCTGCTCCATGATGGCAGTCTTACCGATTCCGGGAGGTCCCATAAGGAGCACCGGCCTCTGCTTCTCCACAGGTATCCTGTAGGCACCTGTCTCATCCTTCATAAGGTAGGCTTTAACTGTATTCACAACTTCCTGCTTTGCTTCTTTTATATTCATATTCTCTCCGCCTCTAAAATACAATTCCGTTTTTTCGGAAATCAGTAATCTATTCTTTCAGTTCCGCTTTTTCGGAAATCGGTAATCTATTTTTCAATTCTGTTTTTTCGGAAATCGGTAATCTATTATTTTCAATTCCATTGTTTTCGGAAATCAGTAATCTATTCCTTCAAATACAGCTTCATGGCCCAGTCCGGCACATCCTTGTCATTGATATCCGAAAGAGGGTCAAAGACAAAGGCTGTATCATAGTCCGTCTGCTTCTCCGGATATTTACCGTAGCCGTCTGTAAAATAGAGCATTCCCTTCATGTCCGGAAGCTCCCTCTTTTTCCGAAGCTCCTCGACAAACTCAAATACCGGACGAAAATCCGTACCGTAGCCTCCACGCATCTGAAAATGCCCGGCGTACTCCTCTATTTCCTCAGGCTTATAAAGTGTCACATCACTCTGAACCCGGTCATCACACTCAATTACGTGAACTCTTATCTGTTTAAAGAAGGTGGTCCTGTTCCTGAGAAGTGCCGCCGTTTCATTCAGGAACTTCTGAACCTGCTCCTGTTTCGTGGAGGCTGAAGTATCTATGGCGATAACCAGATCAGATATCCTCCTGTCCTCGCAGAATTCGTTTTCCTCTATAAGCGGCATGTTACCGTAAAACTCCATACCGTAATTATAGTAGCCATAGTCGAAGCTGTCGGGATCCACCCTTGTCTCCTCTCTTACAACCGTAAGCTTCCTTAGGAACTCCCTGAAGTCGGTCTCCTTACGGTACTGGGCAGAGAGCACCCATCCGAGACTTCCCGTCTCATCAGAGGCATCCTTCGAAAATGTCTCAAGCTCAGTCTTCAGTCTCTCCGCTGTATCCTTCCAGTTCTCCGAAAGCTCGTCGGGAGAAATATTATGGAGCGGAGGCCTTCTGCCGCCACCATCCTCCCGTCTGTTCTCTCCGGGATTTCCGGACTCTTCCGGCGCAGCCCCCGAGGACTCTTTTCCCTTATCCCCCTTAGATCTTCCCGAAGCATCTCTGTCATCCTTTGAAGCATCGGGTCCTTCTTCGGACCCCTGAGATGATCCATCAGGATTCTCAGCCTCCGACGAATCATCCCTGTCTTCAGATGAATTATTCTCCGGAGAATTCATATCACCCCCGGGAGAAGCATTGGCATCATCCTGTTCCTCATCCTGATCCTCCAGTCTCTTCCAGAACTGGTGGTCACATCTGTAGAACTCTTCATGAAGCCTCAGCCTCGTATCCAGATCTATATTGTTAAGCTTAAAATAATTATATATCCTCTCAGCCGTCAGTACCTTACACTCAGCCTTTAACTTTTCGTACCACTGCTCCCTGAAGGGATATGCCGGACGGTTGATAATGTCATAATCCATGGAATCCAGCACCGACTCCACCTGTATATCCGCCGCAAGGTCCCAAAGTTCCTTATCCTCGTACTGATCAGATGTGAACATATGTCTGAAGATACAGTGAAGGATGATATGAAGATACAGTCTGTCCAGCTTCTGGGGACTCTCCACAAAAAGGTGAAACACAAAGGTCGGATTATAATGTATAGTCCTCGCATCAGTTCCCATCCTCTGTGTACTTAGATCCAGCGTATACGAAAGACTATCCAGAGCTCTCCCCATGAACCGCATGGCAAGATAAAGCTCTGTCCTTGTCTCCGTCAGTATTCTGTTCCCGAAATCCCTAAGGTCCTGATGGGCCTTCATCAGTTTTTTCTCTGCCATAAATCTTTTCTCTTATAGTTCAAATATCTCCGGTCCAAAGGATACATTTCCAGAATCCGCATTTCTGAAATGCCTGTTCTGGTAGTCCATCAGCATGGCGCTGGTGGTCACTGCCCCTTCCTTCGCCGCTGCTTCAAGAGCCGGTGCCAGGGCTTCTTCCGAAATAAGTTCCTGCTCCACCATGAACATTATCCTCTCCTCGGTCCTTGTTCTGTCCTGAGGAATCCATATGAGCTCTCCCTCATGTCCGAAGCGTGGTGCATTATATCCCGCTATGAGCTTCGGAAGTATCTCCGGACTCTTCTCTCTCAGATAATCCTCATACTGCTTCCTGAACTCTTCGCTAAGTCTGTAGGGATACATAAGTCTGCCGAAAGCTGCATTGACAGCGCTGGCAGGTTCATCATAGATAAATCTCGAAAACAATCTGTCATAACCTGTGAAATCAATGTCTGTTCTGGTAACCAGCTGTCTCGTCACATAACCGGACCCTTCTATGTGCTCATGGAAGGCTCTGCTGAAGGTATCCTCCTCATAGTTATCAGCATAGGATGGAAATGTAAGCGCTGCTGTAACAATAGTCCTTATTTCTGAACCTCCATCCGGAAGCTCTGCACTGACCCTCTTCACAGCTCTCTCAGGAAGCTCTGACAGAAGTTCATCCACATTTTGGAGCTCTTCATCTACAGGAAAGTGAATAAGTACAGGAATCATGGCATCACCGTCTCCTATCATTTCCTTCAGCAGTCTGAAACTGTTCTTCTTATTAAAACTTATTTCCACTTCCTGAAGCTCCTGACACTGCCGGAGAGCCCCGTCGTAATAATCCACCACACTGTCTGTGAGGCTCAGATAATGAAGATGATGACAGCTGTGAAATGCATAAGGCCGGATCTTTTTTATCCTATCCGTAAGCATAACCGTCTCTATATCACTTCTTGATGCAAATGCCCTGTTATTGATTTCAGTGACAGGAATCCTGTTTACTTCTCCCTTAACAGAAGAGTCAGCTGAGCCTTCCTTTGTACCGGCAGCTTCAAAAATTTTTTCACCACCACTATCGTTCTTTTCAATGACCATGTATTCCGGGATATTCAGATTCTTTATGCTTCCCTCATATCCGGTTACACAGGCTATGGTATTTCCTTTATCGTTTCTGATTTCGTAAGTTAAACTCATGTATGCTTCACTGCCCGAAAATGAGCAGACATCCTCTCATCTATCTATATACTATCTCGTTTCATTCATAAGGTAATATAAAACTGTATTTTGCACAATTAAATTCTTTATAAATTTTACTCATGCAATCTTTCCTATGATAGCACCATATCTCTTTCATCTGAACATGCTTATAAATATAATGAAGGAGAACCTTGATGAATGCTATTATCAAAGTTCTCCATGAATATTTCGAAATATATTATCTGTTTTTACTATTTCACGTTCAACTTGTCACAAGCTGTCGAAAACTGTCTCCGATAAAAGCTCAGTCCCAAAGTCCTGTGGTCTCGTAATCAGGATGAGCCTCAATCAAAGCTTTCAGCGCTTCGGCATTGGCCGCATCTCTCTCAGCCTTTGCTTTCTCCGCTGCTGCAAAAAGCTCATTATTCTCCTGACTTACTTCTTGAGTTATGTTTTCCTCTGGTGCCTTGATATATTTAACTCCTGATATCTCCTGAGCCTCGGCCTCTCCCTTTATGGCAGAAGCCACAAGGTTTGAAAGCTTACCGTAAAACTCTCCGTAGAGATGCACCTTATCAGGCATGTAGTACTCAGGATGTCCGATTGCAAGATTATAGCTGTCTATTACCGTAGCGCCAAACCTTCCGGCAAGCTTCAAAGTAGGCTCAACAGCATTTCTCTGAAGACCGAAATACTCATCCCTGGCCTCAGGCGGAATTATGAAATAAATTTTCCTGGCCTTATTACTCCGTAAATAAGTCTCAACAACCTCCGCGTACTGGTTCTCAAAATACTTTGGCGTCCAGTTATAGGCGCGGATATCATTGGCACCGAACATGAACACCAGTATATCTGCATCATAAGCGACACTCTTTGGATAAAGTTCGGTGTCCACATACTCCAGCGGACCGTCATCGATAACATAGGACGCCGTCTGACCGAAATTCTTAACCTCATAGTCACTTCCCAAAAGCTTCTGAAGCTGTGCCGGGTAGGAATCGGCCTCATTATCAAGAAGATATCCTCTGGTAAGTGAATCTCCTATGCAGGCCACCTTTGTTCCTGCAAACGCTGTAGTGGCACATCCTCCGGCCACACTGAGAACTGTTGTCATAAGGACAGCTGCCTTAACAAGATCACGAAATCTTTTATATATAAGTTTCATATTCACCTTCCTCATAATATCTCTATAACTTAACAGTTATTTTAGATTCATAGCCCTGCCAAAACAAGTATAGATTCTATGAAACCCTCTTACGATTTAATGATATAAGTGTCATAAGTCTATCGCCCACTTGTGCTTGCACAAAAGTGGGCGATAGACTTCATGACACGCCCCATATGGAGCACGCAAGGACGCATTTTGCGGCCCGAGAGTGCGGAATATGGGAGGAACGCGTGAGCGCAAAGCGCGAAGCGGTCCGATATCAACTTTTGACACTCACTTCATAATATAAGTGTCTTCTTCAGGCTTTATCCAGCATCTGCATTATTCCCTGTGTAACCTTTTCAATCTGCCCAAGTACCGACTGCGCTGACTGCATAAGAATAGTGTTCTTTTCATATTTCGACTTTTCTTTTGCCATATCCGTATCTCTGATACGAGACTCAGAAGCTGTGATGTTTTCATCGAGAACTTCATTGTTATTTCGGGTATGTTCCAGACGATTCTGCTGTACCCCGAGCTTTGCCCTATAAGCCGAAACCTTGGAGATGGCATCTTTTATCTTGTTTATATCACTTGGAGCATAAACTGACGTTGTTTTATATGTCGGATTCAACGTCGGTCCAATATACTCCTGAGTATCCCACTCACGAACCTTTTCTTCGTAAACATTAACCTCTTCACCGTTACTGTTTGTGGTTGTCCCCACTTTCTGTCTGTAGGTTGCAGAATGATGTACTGTTTCATAATTGGCAGGATCATTTAGCTGTGCCAGATCTTCCTCAGAGTACACCGGTGTGCTCTCTGTCTTATATGTATCTACTCTGTAATCACTGATCCCCAGCTCATCAAGGTCAAGGTATGGAAGATCCAGCGGGATACGATCCTCCCTGATACTGCTGCACTGAATCCAAAACTTTTCCGGATGCTGTATATAAGTTCCTCTGGTACTGGTATTGATGGTCACAGATGATGAATTGTTCAGACTTCCAGCATCTCTGTAATCATATATGGCGATGGCAGGGGTGTTGCCA
Source organism: Oribacterium sp. UBA3737 (assembly GCA_002371295.1). Next base: position 32,330 of record DFGZ01000174.1, read on the forward strand.
TCCGTATTCATATCCAGCATCCTGTTATAGTGATCCGTGGTTTCAACATAATTGGCCAATGTATTATAGGTCTTGCTGTACAGTCTGTTGGCCACAGTTCTTGCCGCATCAGAAAGCGTCGCAGGATCAGCATTGATACTTATGAGATTCGACAAGTAATCAAATATGGTAGTTGAACTGTCATCTGCCAATGTTAATGCTCCAAGGTCTATGGCATTACCCGTAACCTTATTTCCGCCGGTATATTTCATAGAACCAAGTGAAAAATCATCTATCTCTCCGCTGTCCGGATCTTTTGCACTTCCGTAAAATGCCACACCATAATACTGAGGATGGGCCACTCCTGTCTCATTACATGTTGCACAGGACATACCTATGCTTGTCCCCATGAGTTCATAAACATCCTTATAGAGATCTTTCGCAGTTGCTGACCCTGAACCGTCATACTTTGATATCAGACCACTGAAGTCTATCACCGCACTTAAATTATCACCCAGCCCTGCTGACCATGTACCTTTATATGTGTAATTACTGTCACCTGCATACTTTTCATCCGGTCCATAGTAATCATAGGTTTCCGGAGTGCTGTTATTTGTCCGCTTTACAAAATAAGCATCCTGATCCTGAGTATATCCATCTGAGACATTACCCACAGCCATAGACGATGAAGACTCTGCTTTCATCCAGTTTGGAAGATCTTTAGTATAATTTATCAGCTTATCCTCACTACTCTTCTTTAGGATTTTGATGTCATTAAACTCAGTTTCATCAGTGATTCTGAGTATTTCAATTTTCAATTCCTTGATTTCCTGCTGTATCTCCTGACGGTTTAATTCATCATAAGTACCGTTGGCAGCCTGAACGGACAGCTTATTAATGCGCTGAAGAATATCTGTAATCTCCGCCATGGCTCCGTCAGCTGTATTGATAAGAGAAATACCATCATTGATATTGTTATGTCCCTGATCCAGCCCTTTTATACGTTCCCTCATACTCTCACTGACAGCAAGACCTGCAGCATCATCCGCCGCCTTGTTTATCTTGTATCCCGAGGATAGTTTTTCCAGATTTTTACTGAGTTCCGTCTGATTGTTGCCGAAATGTCTTAATGCAGTTACCGAAGATATATTATGTCTTATTCTCATGGCAATCTCCATTTCACTCATTTCTAAATGAATAAGCTTTTTTACAAAAATGTGTAAATGTTCTAATCCTTTGATCCATATCACTCTTCGCCAAGCATGATACCTTCATTATCGAAGGTAAACATATGGCCGGCAATGTAAACCAAAAGATATATCGACGCGATGTAATAACATATTACGTTATCTATGCTTTGCCGTAATATTATTTACCGTATTTATCGTGATACTCCCCCCCAAAAAAACATGAAAATAAAAAAAGTCACCAAGCACCTTGCTTGATGACCTGAAAGAAAATGTCAATTCTCATGTTTTTTGCGTTCAATCTCCAGATTCACTCCTAAACTACATCCCCTAATTTAATCTTCATGGTCTCCTTTATAACCTGAACGCATTTCTCAAGCCCGAATCTCTCGCTGTTCAGGGTTATATCGTAATTCACCGGATTGGTCCAGTAATTACCGTGGGTATAGTACTTGTAATAATCCGCCCTGTACTTGTCGGTCTTGGTGATGATCTGATCTGCCTTGTTCCCGTCAACGTTCATGCGCTCCATCACCATCTTACGGGTAAAACGTCTCGGTGCCTCGATGTACACTGAAAGCACATTATCCCTGTCCCTGAGCACATAGTCCGCAGCCTTTCCGACGATTATGCAGTTCTCGGTATCCGCAAGGCGGCGGATGATCTCAGCCTCAAACTCATAGAGCCTGTCGTTAGACTTAAAATGTCTCATTTCAGGATTTGGTAGCAGGCGCTTCTCAAGTCTCCTGAGTTCATTTTGAAGATAGGAACCATCCAGCCTCTCGTCCAGCTTTTCAAAATCACACTCATCCCGTCCGGCGAGATTCGCTGCCAATGTCATGATCCTGTGCTCATAACTGTGTATTCCCAGTTCGTCCGCAAGCATCCCCGCGATCTGCCTCCCGCCTGTACCAAAGCCTCTCGCAATGGTAATGACATAATTTTTCATTCAGCACTCCTTTCAATACAGTGACGACAGTGCCACAGGCTCTATTTCCTCCGGTATAGGTATATACTTCTGTCCGGCAGTCTGTTCCTTAAAGACTTCTTTAGCCTTCATAAGAAGTTCCGGATCCTCCATCAGACGCATTCCGGCAAGTGCCATGCTCTTTCCGGCGAACAGCATACCCTTATGGGCTACCGAAGATTTGCCCTGTGAAACTATCTGCCAGGAATGCCCCGGAGACATAGGTGCAAATGTTCCTGTCCTTATCTGGGCCGTCGGAGTCTGCCAGCTGCAATCACCCACATCCGTAGAACCCGCCTCGGTTTTCACAAGATGGTTTTTCTCATATGGAATGATGAAATCCCATAGCGCATCCGTTTTATGCTCCACCATGAATTTACGGTTTTCAGGCTCAAGGCATGCCGCTGCCAATGCCTCGTACTCTCTGTCCGAGCCCTCCGGTACAGTTTCTGTATATTTCTTTGCAAGCTCCCTCTCTTCGTCTGTATACTCAGGAACCCCCACATCCTGCATGGCCTGATACAGAACCTCTTCAAGTGCAGGATTGAGAACTGTATTGGCACAGGACTTTATGAACTGCCTGCTATGCTTGCAGCCCGTCATAAGGGCGGCACCCTTTGCTATATCATCCACACGCGCCAGAAGCTCAAAGGCCTGCTGCTGTTTCGGAGCTCTCACAAGATAAAGGACCTTGGCATTGCTCTGTACCACATTTGGTGAAAATCCGCCGGCATTGACTATGGCATAATGCACCCTTGCCTCATCGATCATATGTTCTCTGAGAAAATTGCATCCCACATTCATGAGCTCCACCGCATCCAGAGCACTTCTTCCCAGCTCCGGACAACCCGCTGCATGGGCACTGATCCCTTCAAAACTGTAAAGCACCTGAAAGTTTGCAAGAGAACTCTGAGTAACCACGCGATTCCCTGTTCCCGGATGCCATGTCAGGGCGCAGTCAAGATCCTTAAAGGCACCGTTTTTTGCCATAAAAGCCTTTCCGCTGCCTCCCTCTTCCGCAGGGCATCCATAGAATATAACAGTCCCCTTATGTCCATCCTGAAGATATGCTTTTATGGAAAGAGCCGCAGAAACTGAACCGACACCCAGGAGATTATGTCCGCAGCCATGACCGCTCTCACCGGGAATAAGCGCATCCTTTTCAAGAACACCCGATTTCTGACTGAGTCCCGCCAAAGCATCATATTCTCCAAGTATTCCTATACGTGGCGAACCCTCTCCGAAACTTGCGGTAAATGCCGTCTCTATTCCATAGGCCGGCCTCGTTACTGTAAAGCCTTCCTTTTTGAGAAATTCCGTCATGGCTTCCACCGACCTGGTTTCGTTGTATGCTGTCTCCGCAAATCCCCAGATATTGTCCGCAAGCCCGCATAATTCTTCCTCTTTGTGATCTATCTCCCCTAAATACTTTTCAAAATCCATAGCCCATTCTCCTTTGTCTTTTTAGCCCCTTTTGATCTCCTCTGCAGCTATAGCTTTACCTGTTCCATGCCCGCCTTACAGACGCAAGCCTGATTAGCTTTAAATACAATTACGCATCTTCAAAATACTTCAGTATGCTGTCCATGGCGACCTTCAGCCCCTTCTCAAGAGAAGATCTCAGTACATACTCCTCTCTGGTATGTGCCAGTCCCCCGGATACCACACCATAACAGACACTCGGTATTCCGAGGGAAAGGGGTATGTTGCAGTCCGTTGAGGAAGGCTGACGTTTTGGCAGCTTTCCGTTATATTTGGATATCACTCCTGACGCTGCTGAAATAAGCTCTTCACGTATTCTTTCCGCCTCTTCCGAAAGATTTTCACAGGGCCTCTCACCCACCTGAGTCACTGTGACCTCTACTCTTCCGCCATGATACTTTTCAAAGATCCCCTGAAACTGTTCTTTCATGTAGTTCAGAGACTGTCTCGAATCAGATCTGTATTCACACAGCATCTCTGCATCCTGCGCTATGGTATTAACCGAAGTACCTCCGGAAACGACACCTACATTAACGGTGGTCTTGCCCTCTTCCGGTATTCTTATTTCGTATATGTCCCGTATCATCAGAGCCAGAATATGAATTGCGTTATTGTTTCCGAAATCCCCATAGGAATGTCCCCCCTGGGTCTTCACATTAACCCTGAATCTGCTGGAGCCTACAGCACGTTCCACTATTCCTTCCATGGTTCCGTCGAAGCTTGTAAATGTCAGAATCCTGTCTCTGAAGTCATCACAGATCTTTCTGGACCCCTTCAGGTTACCGAGGCCTTCCTCTCCCGAATTAAGAACAAACAGTATTCCCGCATCCTTTGTGTGAAATCTGTGTTCAAGAAGGAACTTTATCACCATCAGTATGGCGACAACATTGGCAGTATCATCCCCGATTCCGGGACACATCATTTTATCCCCGGACTCTTCATATGGGAGCTCCGTGGTGTCGGGAAACACCACATCCGTATGTGCCATGAATATATGAAGCTTTTCATGCCTGTCCAGCTCATAGGGATAAACGACATTAAGTGCCGAATCGATATATACCCCTTCCGCCCCCAGATCTTCGAGATAAGCCTTGATAAATTCAGCTCTTTTCTCCTCATGATTTGAAGGAGCCGGTATCCTGGAAAGCGTCTTCAGGAGCCTGTATTCTTCCTCCTGATGGTTCGTTATATAGTTCAATATTTCACCGGATAACAATCTTTACCTCCTCTTCTTACCTGCCCTTTCAGCCGGCCTGTCCACACTCATCCCTTTTCATACCTGAGGCATGCCACCCTGTGTCCCTTTTTGACTTCTTTCAAGGTCGGCGTAACTTCCGAGCACCTTTCAACAGCGTAGGGGCATCTCGTGTGGAACACGCAGCCCTTAGGCGGATTCATGGGTGACGGAAGGTCTCCCTCCAGCATTATCCTCTCTTTATGAACATGGGGATTCACCTCCGGCACCGCGGAAAGCAGCGCCTGTGAATACGGGTGCAGAGTATCTGCGAACAATGCCTCTCCCTCTGCTTCCTCCATGAGATGTCCGAGGTACATGACCCCGATACGATCAGAAATATACTTCACAACACTCATGTCATGGGCGATGAACAGCAACGATATGTCCTGTTTCTCTCTCAGATCCTGCAGAAGATTGATTATCTGTGCCTGTATGGAAACATCCAGTGCAGAAACCGGCTCATCACAGACTATGATCTCAGGGTTCAGTATGAGTGCCCTTGCGAGACCAACTCTCTGTCTCTGGCCTCCTGAAAACTCATGGGGATAGCGGTAAAAATGCTCTGTCCTGAGGCCCATCTTGTGCATGATATCCATAGCTATCTCAAGTCTTTCTTCTCTTGTTCCTATGCCATGGATTTCCAGAGCCTCCATCAGTATGTCCCCTACCTTCTGTTTGGGGTCCAGTGAAGTATAGGGATCCTGAAAGACCATCTGTATCTTTCGTCTCATGTCCTTTAGTTCCCTGCCCCTGAGCTCAGTGACGTTCTGCCCCAGGATCTCTATATCTCCTGCCGTGGGTTCCGTCAGCATCATAAGTGTCCTTCCCAGAGTACTCTTTCCGCAGCCGGTCTCTCCCACAAGCCCGTAAATCTCTCCTTTATGTATTTCTATATCAACTCCGTCTACGGCTTTAACATATTTCTTTTTTCCAAGTCCTGCATTAGCCGCAAAATATTTTTTTACACCTGTAGCTTTCAGCACTACCGGTGCCTCTGTAACCTGACTCATACAGTACCTCCCTTTACTTTACCTGACATTCTGCTGATTCACTGATTTTTCTGATTCCGATTCTATGTCCTGTGATGTGAATGTCATGAACTCTATCCTCCGCCTTTGTTCAAGCACAAGTGAAGGAACACTTATGACACTTATAGCATCCTGTGACAGCGTGCCTTCTGTGTATCGCTCACTTCATGGAACTCCGGCATTTTTTTCCTGCAAAGCTCTGTGGCATAGGGGCATCTGGGTGCGAACCTGCAGCCCTCGGGAATCTGATTCAGAAGCGGCACCGTGCCCTTTATCTGATGAAGTCTTTCTCCCGTTTTTGAGTCCAGCCTCGGTACCGATTCCATAAGCCCCTTAGTGTATGGGTGCTTTGGATGATCAAATATATCCGTCACCAGTCCTTCCTCAACTATCTGCCCGAGATACATAACTATCACTTTGGAGCAGGTCTCTGCCACGACACCAAGATCGTGGGTTATGAGCATTACCCCCATTCCGCGGCGCCTGTTCATTTCCACTATCAGATCCATAATCTGTGCCTGTATGGTCACATCCAGTGCCGTTGTGGGTTCATCCGCTATGAGAAGCTCCGGTTCACAGGCCAGGGCAACAGCTATCATTACACGCTGCCTCATTCCTCCCGACAACTCGAAGGGATACTGATAGAACCTTCTCACAGGATCCGGTATTCCTACATCCTTTAGAAGCTGTATAGCCTTCTCCTTGGCTTCTTTCTTTGTGATGGATTTATGGATGAGCAGGGACTCCATTATCTGGTTTCCTACTGTAAATACCGGATTCAGTGAAGATAATGCATCCTGAAAGATCATACTGATCTTTTCCCCTCTTACATGACGCATTTCCTTTTCCGGGAGATCCAGAAGACTTGAATCATGAAACCTTACTTCTCCAGTATACTTCGCCAGGGATTTCTCATCATAAAGCCGTAAGATCGACTGGGAGGTGACACTTTTTCCGCAGCCTGACTCACCTACGATCCCCAGCATTTCCCCCTTGTGAACTTCAAAGCTCACTCCGTCTATAGCTTTTAATCTGCCCCTTTCAGTGTTGAAGGAGGTACACAGATCTTTGACTTTTAAAATGCTTTCTGCCATAACTATCTCCTGTTTCCATTTTCACTTCGACGAGGGATCGATGAAGTCTCTGATCCCGTCTCCCAAAAGATTCAGTCCAAGAACTGTCAGTGCTGTAAACAGTCCGGGGAAAAGAACTATCCACCATGCCTGATATATGACACCCTTACCTTCATTCAGGATATTTCCCCATGACGGTAAAGGAACAGGAACTCCCGCACCGAGGAAACTGAGGGCAGCTTCTGTAATGATGGATGACGCAAAAACAAAGGTCACCTGAACGATGATGGGCGAGATAATATTCGGAGCTATATGTCTCCAGACTATTCTGAGTCTTCCCGCCCCAAGACACCTGAGGGCTTCTATATAGGTCTGCTCCCGTATAACGAGAGCTCTGGATCTGGCAAGCCTCGCCATATTGGGAATATTTACAACAGTCAGGGCGATAATGACGTTTTTCAGATCTGCCCCAAGGACTGCCATAAGAGTTATGGCGAGAAGTGTACTCGGTATAGCCTTAAGTCCGTCACAGATCCTCATGAGAATGTTGTCGGCATATGGGTTAGTACTTGCATACAGTCCTATGCCCATACCGAAAAATCCTGACAGGATACCCACTGTAAAACCTACTGTTAATGAGATCCTTGCACCGTACATCACCCTTGAGAACACATCTCTTCCCATGGTATCCGTTCCGAACAGGTGCTCCGTGCTCATGGATTTAAGACGATTTACCGTATCAAGCTCCAACGGATCATAGGGGCTTATTACAGGTGCGAAAAGCGCAAGAAGGATCACGGTGCAAACGATTATCAGGCCCAAAACAGCTGCTTTATTTCCGAAAAATCTCCTGAACTTTATTTCCTGCTGCTCCTTCGAAAGCCTCTTTCTCAGCTGTTTTAACTCTTCATTTTTCATATCCGTCCTGTCATCCGCACATACATTTTCAAAACTTGAATCTATAGTCTTTGTCATGCTAATGTTTCCTTTCTCCGATATCATCCGACCCTTACTCTCGGATCAACCACACCGTATAAGAGGTCTGCAAACATATTGATAAGGACATTGAACACTGCTATCAGAAGTACTATCGCCTGTATGACATAGTAGTCTCTTCTTCCGATGGAGTTCACCATAAGCTGTCCGAGACCCGGAATAGCAAACAGGCTTTCGATAACAGCTGCACCTGACAAGGACTGAATCAATGCCTGACTGATGACGGTTATCACTGTGACCAGAGTATTCTTGAAGGCATGTCTGGTTATGACTGAAAATCCGCTTACTCCCTTTGCTCTGGCCATACGAATGTAATCACTGTTCAGAACTTCCAGCATGGAGGCTCTTGTCATACGCATCATAAGTGCTGCATTCATGAATCCAAGGGCGATGGCAGGAAGCAGAATGGATTTTAAATGGGCCAGAAATCCTGCATTCATTCCGGCATATCCCGATGATGGAAGCAGCTTTAGCTTCACTGCAAAAATCAGTATCAGGAACAATCCGAGCAAAAAGCCCGGAAGGGATATTCCGAGAAGGGAAATGACTGTAACCGAATGATCTGCAGCTGTGCCCTTATTTGTGGCTCCTATCATTCCGAGAGGGATCGCCACCATAACCGCTATCAAAAGCGCCAGTAAGGTAAGATGTATGGTAGGTTCCAGATGACTGAGGAGCATCCCGGTAACCGGCTGATGGTTGGCTACACTCTCACCGAAATACCCGGTAAGTACGTTTTTTAGCCATATTCCATACTGTACCGGCAACGGTCTGTCCAGCCCCAGTCTCGCATGAAGAGCTGCTATATCCTCTTCGGATGCCATATCTCCGAGCATAGCTGCCGCAGGATCTCCCGGCACAAGATGCACTAGCATAAAGACCACTATTGAAACAATAAACAGTACTGGAATAACTGACAGCATTCTTTTAACTATAAAGCGTTTCATAATTACCTCCCCTTTCACTACATCTGATATCTGTTCATGACCTCCCTGAGGTGCTCGCTTAGTTTCTCGTTCTCACTGTAATCAACAGGGCAGTCGATAACCGCCGGTCCTTCACAGTGGAACGCTTCCTCCAGAGTCTCTATAAGATGATCTGTGCTTTCTATTCTGAATCCCTTTGCATGCATGGCTTCAGCCAGCATTACAAAATCAGGATTTGTAAAATCAACACAGAAGCTTTCATTGAATCGGTCATTCTGTTTCCATTTGATGAGCCCGTAGCTGCTGTCATTAAGTATCAGAACAACTATGTTGAGCTTAAGGCGCACCGCCGTTTCCAGTTCCTGAGAATTCATCATGAATCCGCCGTCTCCGGTTATGGCTATGACTCTGTTTTCCGGATGAACCAGCTTTGCGGCGATAGCTCCGGGAAGAGATATGCCCATGGTGGCGAAGCCGTTTGATATGATGCAGGTATTAGGCTTATAACATTCATAATGTCTCGAGATCCACATCTTATGGGCTCCCACATCCGATAAAACTATGTCATCGGGGCCCAGGATCTTTCTTACATCGCTTAAAAGACGCTGTGGCTTCACAGGGAAGGAATCGTCTGTCTTATACACTGCATTTTCTGTTTCAAAGGACTTTTTTATTTCGAAGAAGGCTTCCGGTTTTTTCTTTGCATCCACATAGAGAAGCAGCTCCTCCAGTGAATTCTCTATGTCTCCCACTACCTCTACTTCAGGCTGATACAATTTGTTTACGTGAGCAGGTCTTGAGTCCATATGAATGATGGTATGCTTACCATCCACGTTCCACTTTGAGGGCGCAAGCTCCACTATGTCATAGCCCACACATATAACGAGATCCGCCATGTCGAGACATATGTTTGGATAGTCTCTCTGTGGGATTCCGATAGTGGAAAGGAAATACTCACTTGTATATGAAATTATTCCCTTTGCCATCATGGTATTTATAACAGGAATATGTAGTTTTTCCGCAAATGCCGTAAGAGCTTTCTCGGCATGGGAACGTACTGCAGAATGCCCCACCAGGATAACAGGCCGTTGGGATCTGTTTATTATGGCTGCAGCCTCCTCCAGCTCATTTTTATCCGCATACTCCTTACCTTTCACGGGTATGTGGAGAAGCTTCTGTGAAACGCCCTCAGGGACCTCTTCCTCTGCCACATCCTGAGGTATACAGATATGAGAGGCTCCCGGCTTCTCACCCTCTGCGTATTTAAAAGCGAGACGCACGATCTCATTCACAGAATTTCTGGACATTATCATTTTGGTTCGCTTGGTGATGGGCTGGAACAATGCCTCCAAATCCAGATACTGATGAGAAGTAAGCGGGATCTTGTCCGTTGATACCTGTGCGGTGATGGCCACCAGGGGTGCACCGTCACCGTTTGCATCTGCCACACCTGTAATAAGATTGGTTGCTCCCGGTCCGAGGGTAGAGAAACAGACTCCTGCCTTTCCTGTAAGTCTTCCGTACACATCCGCCATGAAAGCAGCTCCCTGTTCATGACGGACTATGATGGTCTCTATTTTTTCAGATTTATCCAGTGCTCTGACAAGATCCAGATTTTCCTCTCCCGGAATACCAAAGGCATATTCAACCTGTTCGTGTTCAAGGGCTTTTACAACCATCTCCGCTACGTTCATATCTATCCTCCAAATTACAATATTTCTTCTATTGAACAAAAAAAACGGAGCAAATGATCAGATCATTTGCCCCGTCGCATTCATTATCAGTAACATCTTGTCTCCTAACACCGTATCACCCTGTTTTTTAATTCACAACTGCCTGTTTTTGATGTCAGCCATAACAGAAATTCATTTGTAAGCTCAGGTTAATCGAGTTATGTTATGGCAAACAAATCTATTTGCAACGAAGCAGATTCCCCCCGGAGTCTGCTTTTTTGTTTTAAAAGGAGGTCATTATGAAAAAGAAGAAACTGATCACTATGCTTTTAATGCTAGGGATACTTTCAAACCTGGCTGCCTGCGGTTCCGGCAGTGCACCGGAGACACCATCCACTTCCACATCTGCATCTGAATCTGCAGCTACAGAAGCAGGTGCCCCCGCTGCCACATCTTATCAGGACACACTCCATATAGCAGTCACTCAGCAGGCGCCTTCTCTTGATCTCCATAAGAACAGTTCTCTTATCGCAAGACAGATAATGGATGGTTCTGTATTTGAGAAACTGGTAACTCTTGATAAAAACGGTGAAGCTGTCCCGGAATTATGTGAAAGCTGCTCCCTGAGTGAGGACGCAAAGGAATTGACCTTCACACTGAGATCAAATGTAAAATTCCATGATGGAAGTATCATGACAGCGGATGATGTTGTTGCATCCATGAACAGATGGATAGAAGGCTTCAGCACGGCAAAGACCATGCTCGGTGACGCAAGATTCGAGAAAGTGGATGACAGCACTGTGAAAATAAGCTCAGACAGCTCACTTTTGCTTCTCCCTGAAATGATAGCGGGATCTGCTCAGCCTGCCGCCATCACCACGGTTGCCGCCTGCGAAAGCGAAGATGAGAACGGCTTCTTAAAGGAATATATCGGAACCGGTCCATATGTATTCACTGAATGGGTACAGGATCAGTATATAAAACTCGATCGTTTCGATGACTACTCTTCCTATGGTGATGAGACGAAGCCTCTGGACGGCACAGCAGGCTATAAAGCCGCATTAACAAAGACGCTGGAGTATGACATCGTTCCTGATCAGTCCACATCAACTGCAGGTCTTGAATCCGGTCAGTACGATCTTTGTTTCAATATAACATCCGATGACCTCCCGAGGCTTGAATCCAACCCATCTCTTTCCGTAACTTCCTCACAGCAGGGTCAGGTGGCTCTGGTATTTAACCATAAAAAAGGTCCGGGGGCCGAACAATATTTCCGTACTGCCGTAAACACTGCCCTCGACTGTGATGAGATCCTTACTGCAGCCTATGGCGCAGGTTATGAGCTTGGAAGCTGCTACATGGATGCCGGACAGGACGCATGGCTCACCGACGCAGGAGCTGAAAACTATAATATAAAGGATCCTGACAAGGCAAAGCAGCTGCTTTCTGAAGGCGGCTACAGCGGTGAAAAATTCACCATACTGGCAGCAACTCTTAACCACATGGATCAGATGGCCGTAGCGATGAAATCCGAGCTTGAGGCCATCGGCATAAATGTCGAGCTCAGTATCGTTGATTGGGCGACTCTCACCGACTATAGAAAAGATCCAGACAAATTCGATCTCTATATCACTTCCTTCGCAACCGTTCCTACACCATCTCTCAAGTTATACTATGGCAAGGAATATCCGGGCTGGTCAGATGACCCTAAGCTTACCGAGCTTTTTGATTCCATGACCGGAGCAGTCACAAAAGAAGATGCACAGACTGCATGGGTTGAACTTCAAAAATACAGCTGGGAGTACCTTCCTATCATTTGTCCGGGACATTATCTTGGAAACTATGCATGGAAGAAGGAGCTTACAGGCATCGAAATGGTCGGCACAGGTCCTAAGTTCTGGAATGCAGGAATCCCCATCACCTGATAAAGGAATCTGAGAACTATTTAAAAACAGAATCATTATTCTTTAATAATTAAAATTTTAAAAAAACAGGCGAAAACCTTCATTCCGGTTTTCGCCTGTTCTTTGTCATATTCACTTATCTTCAGTCATAATCCCTGCAGCCTTTAGTACGTCTTCAACATATTCCACAGGAATGATCTCCAGCTTGTCCTTTACCTCGGAAGCCACATCACGAAGGTCTTCAACATTGTCCTTAGGGATAAATACCTTTGTGACTCCGGCTCGCTCTGCTGCCATGAGCTTCTCGGGAAGTCCGCCTATGGCATTGACAGTACCTTCAAGGGAAATCTCACCTGTCATGGCGATGTGAGGAGAAACCGGACGTCCTGTTACAAGGGATGCAAGAGCCGTTGTCATGGTGATTCCCGCTGAAGGACCATCCTTCGGAGTTGAGCCGTCAGGTACGTGGATATGAAGATCGTTCTCCTTGAACTTTGAAGCAAGCTCCGGGAATTTTGACTTGACCAGTGACAGAGCTATCTGAACTGATTCCTTCATCACATCCCCAAGCTGTCCTGTTACCACAGTCTTACCTTCACCCTTTGTGAACAGTGACTCGATGTAAAGAATTTCTCCTCCAACCTGAGTCCATGCAAGGCCTGTGACAACACCCGGACGCGCCTCATCCTTTACCTTGTTGTGAGTGAGGGCATGCATATCGAGATATTCTCTCAGCTCGTCCTTTGTTACAACTATCTTAGGCTCTGTCTCGCTGCACTCTGACTTATCCTTATTTGAATCAGCCGAATCTATCGTACAGGTTCCTGCCGGATCATACCCTGTCTTTTCTTCTCCGGCTCCGGTAGAAACGGTTCCTGCATCTGATTCATTCTTTTCATGATCTTTTTCCGTATCCTCAGGTACACCATTCTCCCTTACGAACTTCACAGCCGCAATACGGCAGAGAGTATCCAGTCTCTTCTTGAGCCCACGTACGCCGCCCTCACGGGTGTAGTCCGAGATAATGGTCTCCATAGCCTCGTCTGTTACCTTTATATCACCCTTCTCGAGACCTACTGCATTCAGAGCCTTCGGGAGCAGATGCTTCTCTGCTATTTGGAACTTCTCTGTGGGAGTGTATCCCTGGAACTGGATCACCTCCATACGGTTAAGAAGCGGTCCCGGGATAGTATCCAGAGTGTTTGCGGTACAGATGAAAAGCACATCGCTTAAATCATAGGGCACATTCATATAATGATCTGTAAATGTGTTATTCTGCTCAGGGTCCAGCACCTCAAGAAGTGCGCTTGCAGGATCTCCGTTGTAGGAGCTTGAGAGCTTGTCGATCTCATCCAGCACCATAACCGGATTCGATACTCCTGCCTTGCTGATTCCATCCATGATACGTCCCGGCATGGCGCCGATGTATGTACGTCTGTGACCTCTTATATCGGCCTCATCCTTAACACCTCCGAGAGAAACTCTCACATACTTTCTGTGAAGGGCCTTGGCGATGGACTTGCCTATGGATGTCTTTCCTGTTCCCGGTGCTCCAACGAATACGAGGATGGAACCAGACTGCTTTCTACGAAGGTTCATCACCGCGATCTGCTGAATGATTCTCTCCTTCACCTTCTTCATTCCGAAGTGATCCTCATCCAGTATCTTCTGTGCCTCATCCAGATCAATCTGCTCAGGCTCCTCCTTCTTCCATGAAAGTCCCGTTACAAAATCCAGATAATCGTAAAGCATTCCCGATTCAGCGGAATTTTCTCCGTCATTTTTCAGACGGTTAAGGACCTTGCCGGCCTCTCTTCTCGCCTCATCGTTCATCTCGGATTCCTGAATCTTCAGCTCGAACTTCCTTACCTCAGTCACCTGTTCAGGATGCATCTCGTCCAGCTCCTTCTGAAGATAGTCGATCTGCTTCTTAAGAGCGTTCTCCTTGTACAGCTTCTGATAGTCCTCCTGCTGCGCGAACTGGGCATCGGTAGTTACCTTTGTAACTTCCGCATACTCATAAATTATCTTCTCGAGGGCCTCGAACCTCTCCTTCTCGGAATCCATCTCCAGTACGGCATATCTCTCCTCGTTGGTAATGGAAATCCATGAGCTGAGAACAGCTGCAGCCTCCTCAATGGAAGTGTACTGGTCGATATGACTCTCCATGATGGAACCCCAGCGGAATCTGGATACAAGTTCCTTCAGATCCACCTTGATCTTAAGGAGTCTCTGTCTGGCTTCATTCACATCCATATCCTTGATGCTGTCACGCTTAGCTGTGTCCACAAATATCTCATGCTGATCATTTATGGCAATTTCCTTTACATCCACACGATTCTCGGTCTTGATGATAACGTAACCTTCGCCGCTTATCTCTTCGATCTTTCCCTCGACACCTATAGGATAAAAACTCTTCTCTGTTATCTGGTCCCGGCTCTGCTGCTCCTTCATTACAAGGATAGTCACAGAATCACCCTGATAAACATTGTTCCCTGCTATAGCACGAAACGCCTGAGTCTGAAAATAAATATTTGAATCTGGTAAGACCAACACATTATAGAGTGGTAATACTTTCATTTATACTCCTGTCTGTTCCTCTCAGGAACTATGCCCCTTGGGCTAATGTCTATTCTTGTTAGCAATCAATTAAATTGAGTGCTAACGA
>DFGZ01000136.1 GCA_002371295.1 Oribacterium sp. UBA3737
AGAAAACCTTATAACACCTATAAACGCATGTTTTTCTCCGTTTATATCTGACATACAGATGCAAACTATACGGCTCTGAAATCAGGTCTTACTAACTATATATCTCGTCAAATCTCAATCTTTGATTTCAAACCTGATCTGCTCTGACAATCTTTCCTGCTATAGCCGAAGCTGTAACTGTGGCCGCTGACCCAAGATATACAAAGGAATTCTTGTCGCCGGCTCTGCCCTTGAAATTACGTGTCCCGGTGCTGATGAGAACCTCGCCCTCACCGATCACGCCCTGGCAGCTTCCCCAGCAGACACTGCAGTTCGGGTTCACAACTATGGCGCCCGCCTCCATAAATGTCTCGATGATTCCCTCGGACATAGCCTGATCATAGATGTCACGGCTGGCAGGTGATACCAGAAACCTCACGCCCTCTGCAACTTTCTTTCCTTTGATGATGGATGCCCCCAGTCTCAGATCTTCGATACGGCCGTTATTGCAGGAGCCTAAAAATGCTTCGTTTATCTCCACATCCTTCACTTCTTCAACGGGAGAAATATTGTCAACAAAATGAGGCTTTGCCACAACCGGTACTATCTCCGAAAGATCAATGTCATAGACCTTCTCAAACTTCGCATCAGGATCACTTACGAAACCGTCAGCTGCTTCTCTTCCATGCGCTCGGAGGTAGTCCTTTGCTGTATCATCAACCTCCATAAGAGCAGTCTTTGCACCTGCCTCAACACAGAGATTGCAGATACAGATCCTGTCCGACATGGTGAGATTCTTCATTCCGGGTCCTGCAAATTCCATGGCCTTGTAGTTCGCTCCGTTGGCACCTATCCTTCCTATGATGGTAAGTATGAGGTCTCTTGCGGTTGCACCGTTTGTAAGCGCACCTGTAAGATTGAATCTCAGGGTCTCAGGACAGAGTACCCATGATTTTCCCGTTACCATGGCATAAAGATAATCCGTACATCCTACTCCGGTACCGAAAGCCCCAAGTTCCCCGTAAGAACAGGTATGGCTGTCTGCTCCGAATATAAGTTCCTTTGGATTCACATACTTCTCAATCATGAGCTCATGGCAGATTCCGTCGCCTTCGTGAAGCGTGATGCCGTTCTCCTTTGCAAAATCACGCATTTTCTTCTGTGAGGCGGCTGTCTTCGGGCTGTCACAGGGAACATTGTGGTCCATGATCCATACAAGCTTGTTCTTGTCATGAATCTTCTTATTCTTTAACTTGTTGTACATATCTATGGTAAGATGTGTGGTTCCATCGTTACTCATGAGATGATCAAGCTCCACCACATAAATATTGCCTGCATGAGCTTCTTCGGCACCTGCGGCTCTTGCTATTATCTTTTCAGCTATAGTCATTCCCATATTTTTCTCCGTTCCGAACCCTAATGTTTCTTTTATATGTGTCCCGTCACTTGTCAAGTGATGCGAGAAGACCGCCCTGATCCAGGATATTCTTCATATATTCCGGAACCCTGGTGCAGCTGTACTTCACTCCCGAAACCTCAGCGTAGCCCTCATCCATATTGAGGACGAGTTCGTCTCCGTTCTTTACATGATCATAAATATCACTGCATACAATTACGGGAACACCGAGATTTATGGAATTACGGTAAAAAATCCTTGCAAATGATTTTGCAATCACAGCTTTGATTCCGCATGCCTTAAGCACTGCAGGAGCCTGCTCTCTTGATGAGCCGCAGCCGAAATTTTCATCTGCAACGATATAATCTCCCGGTTTCACACTTTTTATGAATTCAGAATCCAACGACTCAAAGGTATGCTCCTTCATCTCTTCTATAGTAGGATAAAGAAGATACTGCGAGGCTATTATCTGATCTGTATCCACGTCCTTTCCGTACTTAAATACTTTTCCCATATAAATCTCCTGTTCTATAGACTCTGAAAAATCAGCACCACAGCCGCCTGATACTGGACTTATGCAGAAAACTTAACAAATTTTAATCAAAAAAAATTATCTGACTCAGTTAAATCAACTATAACATCCGCCGTCATATAATTCTAATATATGTTTATGATGATTATCATACTCTATAGTTATTATACCACTCGTAAAAATCAGCTCAAAGGATTCATAGTTATATTTACACACGCAACAAATAATCTTGTGTTATGGCAGTCACTTGTGTTATATTACAGATAATTTCGATTAACACAAGGAATATCATGTTACGTACCACAGGCTGCGGACGTATCGTCAAGATGAAGGGGGATACCAGATGGATCAGAACTTATCAGGCTACAAGATTTTTTATGAAGTTGCAAGCTGCGGCAATATCTCAAAGGCCGCCAAGAAGCTCTATATTTCACAGCCGGCGATTTCCAAGTCTATTGTTAAACTTGAGGACGGTCTCGACACCAAGCTGTTCCACCGCAACTCTCGGGGAGTGACATTAACGGAAGAAGGACAGATCCTTTATAAGTACATAAAAGATGCCTTTGACAACATCAACAATGCGGAAGTTGAGCTGAAGCGTATGAAGGAGTTCAACATCGGTCATATTCAGATCGGTGTTTCTACTACACTTTGCCGTTATATCCTTCTTCCATATCTTCAGAAATTCATGGAGCGCTTCCCGAACATCCGCGTTTCCATCAATACTCAGGCCACTGCCCAGACTCTCAACCTTATAGAGGCCAAGAAAATCGATA
Source organism: Oribacterium sp. UBA3737 (assembly GCA_002371295.1). The sequence goes on from DFGZ01000136.1 coordinate 2,684, forward strand.
TCGGTCTCACAGCCGAGCCGAAGTCCAGACGTCCGGAGATGCGTTTTGTTCACTCCAGACAGATTCATGACGTATTTGTGGCAACTCCGCAGTACCTTGACAATCTTAAGTCCATTTGCGGCCCTGATTTCAATGTTTTTGAAGAAGCAAACCTCATGCTCCTCGATCAGAACAACATGACAAGACGTCATATAGATGACTACTTCAAGGCCATGAACATTGAACCTGCACAGATCCTCGAGGTCACAACCATGGATCTCCTCATAGAGTTTGCCAAGATCGGAATCGGTGTAAGCTGCGTAATCAGAGAGCTGGTTCAGAAGGAACTTGATGAAGGAACCCTCGTGGAGCTTCCATTACAGCTTCCTATCCCCTCAAGAAACATAGGTTTCGTTTTCAATACGGGAAATACTTCGAAGTCTCTTGATGCATTCCTCAGTGTTCTGGATTAAGATATTGACACAGCCGCCTGACACCGGACCTTGCTTTTTAACATAAGTCCTGCGCATTGATTCGCTTACGTTCCGGAAACGTCCGCCAATTTAACTCGCTTCGCGAGGGCTGACGCTACATGACAAGTTTTCTACGAAAACTTGCCACAAATTCTCGCAATGCTTATGTATAACATTTAGGCCATCGTCTCATGGACGATGGCCTTTTTCTGTGGTAGAATCATTCATTGAGCGCAATCGAACACTGCCGCTCAGAAATCAAGTTTCAGGACTATGCCATATTCTAAGGAATAGACATTGGCATGATAAAACAGATAACCTGTGACGGTTTTTCAGAAGGAGTTTATATATGGCAGAATTAGAGAACAAAACACCCGGTTCCTGCGATTCAAATTGCAGTACCTGTGGAAGCAACTGCCCATCAAGAAACGGTGGAACACCTGATTTCAAGGCAAAGCTTGCTGATGGATGCAGTGTAAAGAAGGTTATCGGAATCGTTTCCGGAAAGGGCGGAGTCGGTAAGTCAACCGTTACCTCTCTCCTCGCTTCAGGCGTTAACAAAGCCGGATACAAGACCGCTATCATAGACGCAGACATCACCGGACCATCCATCCCAAAGGCATTCGGCCTTTCAAATGACGGTGTAGGTGTTACGGAAGACGGAAAGCTGATGATCCCTGACAGATCCGCAAACGGAATCCGGATCATTTCCTCCAATCTTTTACTTGAGAACGAAACAGATCCTATCATCTGGAGAGGTTCCCTCATCGCTCAGGCTGTTAAACAGTTCTGGTCAGAGGTAAACTGGAAGGATATAGATTTCATGTTCGTAGATATGCCACCCGGAACAGGCGATGTTCCTCTTACAGTCTTCCAGTCACTTCCTGTTGACGGAATCATCATCGTTACATCTCCTCAGGAGCTTGTATCCATGATCGTAAAGAAGGCTGTTAACATGGCTACAAAGATGAATGTACCTATCATCGGAATCATTGAGAACATGTCCTATTTCAAGTGCCCTCACTGCGGTGAGACTATCCAGGTCTTCGGCGAGAGCCATATCGATGAGGTTGCAGCCGAGAACAACCTGAAGGTACTTGCCAAGTTACCTATGGATCCTAAGAATTCAGCTTACATGGATGCCGGTGCCGTTGAGGCCATCGACCTCCCTGAAATAAAGGACGCTGTAAAGGCGGTTGAAGAACTGTAAATAAACAGAAAGTACGGATTGCTTCGCACCTCGGGGCTGCAGCGCAACACTTTCATCGTAATCGAGTAGAGGAAAGCGCCCTACTCGATTACACGTTAGCCGTCACATGTCTCGTGGCAGGTCTACTCGGAGACCTGCCATATATCTCCAGCCTGCGCGTATGCGCATTCTAATGGCTGGAGTTCCCACCTGCTTTTGTGCAAGCACGACGCCCGCGTGACGGCTTTATCGCGAATATAGAACGCGGCTGGGAGCTCACTCCCAGCCGCGCTTTTTTTAATTCAGACAGCCAACACCCCATTTAAAGTGTCCGTTATCTGCTTTATTAACCTGATTTTTAAAAGTCTGTCATATACCCGGCCAAAAAGCCGTTCAATCAATACAATCTGTCGGAACTGTTATACTCCTTACCTTCTCCAAGTCCTGAAGATATCGCTTCTATAACAGCCTCAAGGGCTTCAGCCTCGTCAGGTCCCTCACACTCTACTCTGAGATGAGCTCCCTGTTTAACTCCTGCTGCCATAACGTTAAGAACAGATTTTGCAACGATCTTACGATCTCCGTTATACAGATATATATTACTTTTATACTTAATGCAGGTCTGTGTCAATACTCCTGCAGGTCTAAGATGTAATCCTGATTCATTTACTACGGATACTTCTCCTGATACCATTTGCCTTCCTCTTCTAAAAACAATATAAATTAATGCACATACAGTCCATTAAAGTGCATTGTACATCAAATTCAACCAAATTTCCACCAATATCGATCTCTTCGACTGACCCTTATTTATATTAACACCTTCACTTTCTATCTTACTTTTCGTAAGAAAATGTCTCCAGAAACTTTTTTAATCTTTCGGTCTTTGGTCTTTCGAAAAATTCCTTTGCAGTTCCTTCCTCTACTATATTTCCACCTTCAAGAAATATCATCCTGTCGGCAACTGCTCTTGCAAACATAACATAGATGAACATCTGCTTTTTTGTAAGCCCCAGTGCCATAGAACCCTCGGTCTGGGATACCGGAACCCCTTCAAGACCGCTTCTGAAAACTTCCGTCATGTAGCTGCCGCCCAAAAGTCCCAAACCTATAAATCCGCAGGTTTCTGCCGGGACGGATATTCCGATTTTGGGAAGTCCGAAATAAATGAAGAACAACTGTACCAACAGCGGTGTATTTCTGAATAACTCAACATATACTTTTGATATTTGTGAAAGCACCGGCACCTTGAAATACATGACAAATGCTGTCATAACACCAATCATCAGTGAAAGCACTATGCCAAGCCATCCTATCTTTACAGTCAAAAAAAAGGCCTCTATGTACAGAGGGATATATGAACTTATTACTTCTTGATTCATCAGTTTGTTTCGTTCCTATAAAAATGAAAGAATCTTTACAGATTCTTTCGAACCGCTCAAAGCCGCGTGGCTCCCACGATTAAAGTGCGAATCGTGGGTAGACATGAAAGAATCCTTACAGATTCTTTTGAACCGCTCAAAGCCGCGTGGCTCCCACGATTAAAGTGCGAATCGTGGGTAGACATCATATTCAGCAAGGAAAACCGCTACAGGTCCCGGTTTTCCGCTTTTGTATGAAGCTGCAAAACCTGTTCTGTGCCCTGCCGCCGGAAGTTCGATTTCAAAACCTTCCTCCCTGAGCCAATGCAGCACAGAACGATTTTTATCCTAATTACAACAAAAATGCGTTGATGAAACTTATTGATGTTTCATCAACGCATTATATATATTCGTTATTTCTAATAATTTAATATCCCCTTAATGAGTATTGAATATGGCGATTCTCTTAAAAACAGGAATCAAACTTCCTCTTATCCTACATCTGTTTCTTTTCCGATACTTTCCGGCATAGACCCATCCTTTACATCTGTGTACCAGTAATCATAGGACACCGGAAGAAAATCCACATTTGAAGTACGGACATCCTCCCAGTCCATGCCCCATGGCCGGAGATAAATATAGTACCTGAAGCTTCCATGTTCATCCTCGTATCTGCAATTTACTTCTATCATATGATCATAGTCACTTACGTCAGAAGCACCGGGATCCACAATCCAGTCCGCATGCTGAACATTTTCACCATCCAGCAGGAAATATCCCTTCTCACTCTTCATGCAGCCCGCACTTGTTGTTCCGGGACCGAAGCTGACCTCCGCTTCACAGATAAGTGATTTCGCAGAATCCTGGTCATCCCAAAGGACGATTCGACCGGAATTATCACTTTCTACAAATATAGACCCGCAAACATCATGTATGCTGTCTTCCATGTCCTCGTAATCACCGTGACAGGATTCTATCACATACCAGCCGAACCAGTCCCGATCCCAGTAGTCAGTATAAATAGAAGCTGCAGCCTTACCATGTTCTCCCAAGACCGCCTTGGCTTCAGAACTTACTTTTTTGACTGTTGTTTCAGATTTAGCATCACCGCTTTCCTTTGTTTTTCCGGTTTTTGCTTCTGATGCTTCTTCTGTTACAGATTCGGTTTCAGATTCCGATTCCTTTTTGATTTCGGCAGTTACCTTATTTTCTGAGGGATTCTTAGGACAAAAGAAGGTGTAATACTCACCGTCTTTCACATAATCTGCCTTAAGTCCATCATCCTCTATGTTCCATGTAAGTTTGACATCCTCGGAATCAACGGAACCGTAATCCTTGAGATTGGACCACTTCAGGTTTTTAAATTCTTTACCTTCAATCACAGCATCCATGGTGTGATCTCCACGAAAACTCATCTTAAGGGCATCCGGTGCAATCTCATCAGTAGGGTCTCCCAGTATATCCGTAACCGAAACAGACTGCCAGTCCTGCAGCATAAACTTCTCGGATTCCGGTAGATACTGTGCCGGATCTGCGGCAGGGGTACCTTCTTTTGCAAAGGTAAAATCCATCCCCAGGCCAAGCATGTCTTTTACAGCAAAACAATCCTCGCCACGTTCACCCGTGATCTCTTCTCCATCTACCGTAATGGTTATGGTAGTGTCATCACTGGTCCATTTGACATCGTGTGTTTCCCCGTTTACCGTCATGACGGCCTTACCCCCGCTCTGCAGTTCGAATCCAAAACCCTTAAGGTCATCACCGGTCAGGGCCATACCCATCATCTCTCCCACCACAGGGATATAGTTACCTGCCAACGGATCATCATCCTTTGTTTTTGCCGAAGTCCCTCCGCCGCAGCCTGTAAGACACAGTCCAAAACAAAGAATCACAGCCAGCATAAGGGCTGTAAGCTTACCAGTTACTCTTTCGCCTCTTTTCATCACGAATCCTCCCTAAAGCTTTCCAACTATTAATTCATCCGAGTAACAATTCTTGTTATTAACTTGTCAATTATTATCTTAATTTTACTCGAGGAACTACGAAAATATATGTATCGAAATAGCATTTTATAATTATTTTAGAAATCAAAAAACACTGACAGGCATTAAACCCATCAGTGTTTTTTGGCTTACTAAAGAGATGCAGCTGATATAGTTTTTAGGAAATAAAAGGAGTTTTATGGACAAAAACATTGATTACATTCTTGAAGTTGCTCATTGCGGAGGGATAACCAAAGCCGCAGAGAATCGCATACTCGCAGCCGTCTCTATCGCATATCTCACAGGCAGTCAACGGATACCTGTCGGAAGAATGGTGTCTCTCTATACATTCATCACACTTCCTGTAAAGGTCGCAATCAGTATTTAAACAAGGACAATTCTCTGAATCATATAACATACTGTTTATATCCTTTCCTTTTTTCGGTCCGATATCAACTATTGACGCTCATATCAGCTTCCTCAGTTACCGTCTTTATAAATTGCCGTTGCCACAGAGTTTCTGAGTGTAGGAACGACTTCATCCTGAAACCACGGATTATTTTTTTGCCATCGAAAATTTAACGGACTTGGATGCACGATAGGAAAATATTTCGGAAGATAGTCCCTATATGCTTTTACTGTTTCCGTAAGATTTTGTTTCATGGAATCCTTGAGATAATATTTCATGGCATACTGCCCGATGAGTATCGTCATATTTATTTCCGGCATCATTTCCAGAATCTTTTGATGATATTCCTCCGCAATAAATCTTCTCGGAGGCAGATCTCCGGTTTTTCCCTTTCCCGGATAGTAAAAATCCATGGGCACTATGGCTATCTTGTCAGAGTAAAATATTTCCCGGCTTACGCCCATCCATTCCATGAGTTTTTCTCCGGATTTGTCATTAAAGGGAATCAAAGTTTCCTCAACCTTTTTTCCCGGAGCCTGACCGATGATCAATATTTTAGCCCTTTTATTGATCTGATAGACCGGTGGTATATTTCGTTCCGTATATCCTGCATTTCGTGGATCTCTCTCAAGTTCTTTTGTTAATTCTTCTACCGTCATAGCTGTCACTTTATCCTAAACATATTTTCAACAACAAAAAAACGGGGATACAAGGGTTTCTACTCATGATACCCTGTCCCCCGTCTTCTTAAATCATACACCACTGATTCCCGGAAAACTGTAGCCTGCGCAACAAATCAATATTTTAACTAACGTCAATATATTCCTTGTTAAGAAAGTCAATCAGCATTTCTCCCATTATCTCACTGCCTGCTATATAACTTCCATGATCCTGTCCCTCGAGAATAACCATGGTGGAATTCGGCAGTTTTTTTGCTATAAGTTCAGTTTCCGACCGAAGAATAAGATCGTTTTCACCGGCTGTTACCAAAACCGGAATCGTTATATTTTCCAGGCTGTCAGGATCAATGTGAGGTTCTGTCAGCATAAGTGTCACCAGTGGATCTGGCTCTTCCTGATTCTTTGCAGTGAACTCTTCTATGAATGATGGTTCCAGTCCTTCGGGGGACAAATTTGTCCCGCTTATCGCCAATGCTCCAAGTGTCCCCGGATGGCTGATTTCCAGCATAAGTCCGAGGATTCCACCATCACTGTGTCCGTAAAGCACAGGCTTGTCTAAACCAAGTGTTTTTATGAAGCCGAACATATCCTCTGCCATATCACTATAGTGATACTCCGAAAGCGGTTCATTTGCTCCATGTCCTCTGGAATCCGGAGCATAAACCTTATATCCGGCATCCACCAGTTGCCGGATCTCAGTATCAAACAAATGGTGATCCTCGCCATTTCCGTGAACCATTACTATAGGCTTGCCTTCTCCTGCAACAGCATAATAAAGAGTAATGTTGTTGACAGTCACTTTCTTTAGTTCTCCATCATAGTCTTTATCCGGCTGCATATCTCTCCTCTCGATTCTTTCTTGAATCAGGCATGTTTATTTCTTACTCCGGAAGGTTTGTATCCATAAAGTCGATGATACCCTCTTCCACATCATATTTTATATCACTGTAATTGTGGATCTCATGACGATATCCCGGATATAACTCGGTAAATACATCAGTTACACCTGCATCTATAAGCCAGTTGGAAACCTGAAGAACACCTGTACCATACTGACCTACAGGGTCCTGATCACCGGCTATATTGTAAACAGGCAGCTCTTTGGGAACCTTTTCCGCCCATTCCGGTCCTGTGATGTAATCCATCATTTGTGTAAAATACAGATAAGCCTGATTCGTACAGGGCTTTGTAAATGCATCAAACGGGTCCTCGGCATGATCACGCTGAACTTCAGGATCTTCACATATCCACTCGTTGCCGCGGGTTACACCTTCAGAACAGCGGCCGAACATCCATCCCAAAAGTTTCTGCGGAATTTCAGGATCTGCGTCTTTAGCTTTGCCGCTGTTGACAATTGATTCAACATAATCATGAGCAGATTTAAGATCCGGCCAGATTCCCATGGTTCCGCAAAGTGTTACACCATCAAGTTCCTCACCATACTTGGACATATAGTCTCTTGCAATAAATGATCCCATGCTGTGACCGTAAATAAAATATGGAAGATCCGGATATTTCTCAACTGTAATATCATGGAGCTTATGCTCATCCTCCATCATGGTATGGAATCCCTTATCACCCCAGTCTCCCCAGCTGTTATTCTCAATCGCTGTTTTTCCATGTCCTACATGGTCATCTGCACTCACTATATAACCGGCTTCCACAAATGCTGCGATCATATGGAGATACCTGCGGGAATGTTCACCAAAACCATGGATCAACTGCACGATTCCCTTTGGCTTTGCTGCGGGAACATAAATCCATCCATATACGGTGTCACGCTCATTAAAGGATTGAAAAGTAACTTCATGTAACATAAATTCGCCTCCTACTATCCATTTTTTGATTTATAAAATCATTTTCACACGTACATATCTGATATAAACATTATAAGTTATTTTGTAAAAAATATCATTATAGTAAGAAATTTAATTCCACTATACGCTTTGTTGTTTCAATGCCTCACGCTCTGCTCTTTCACGCTCGCTTGCAGCCTTCGAAAACTCACAGCCGCAGAAATCCTGCCTGTAAAGATCGTACTCCTTTGATAATTCTATCGACTTCTGATATCCTCCCTTTTTCTTGAAATCCGAAGGAAGGAAATTCTCCCCATGTCTTTCTCCGACCTCAGCACCTATACAATTAAGGATTTCCGCTGATTTCATGGGCGATATGGTCAAAGTGGTGCAAAAATAATCATATATCCGATCCGAATCCTCAGGATCACCGGATGCCTTTATCCTTACTTCATCCATATATTCCGCCGTTTTCTCCAGCCTCTGGCGGTAACAGAGATGGCATCTTTCGCCTCTCTCCGGATCTTTTTCATGGCCCTTTGCAATATTCAGAAACTCCTTATGGTCATAGTCCGGAACCACTACGGAAACCGCTCCAAGCTTCACTCCGTCTTCGCCGGTTCTTTCCACATCTATCCCCATCTCATGTATCAGCCTTTTTAACTCTGAAACTCTGTGATCGAACTCCGCTCTGGTGGATATATTGGGATTATAGTAAAACAGGGTGATATCAAAGTACCGGCAGAGATAATCAAGCACTGCGCTGGAGCAGGGCGCACAGCAGCTGTGCATAAGAAGTCTCGGTCTTCTTCCGTTTTTATCCGGATCTTTCTGCCAGGATTCTATGATCTTATCCAGCATCTGCTGATAGTTTTTTGTATTTGGTTCAGGTTTTATATATTCCACTTTTCTTCCTTTACATTGCATACAATGATGGGAGTGTCAAAAGTATTTGCCACTCACTTATTAGCGCTAACGCACACATTTGTGTGCAATGTGCTGCGCATACAACGACTTATAAAGCCGGCTCAAAAAGAGCCGGCTGCCATTATACACTACATATTTTCGTTATTTCAAGAAAGCACTCACTGCAGGAAATCCCTGATTCTCTTTGAGCGAACAGGATTGCGAAGCTTTCTAAGGGCCTTTGCCTCTATCTGACGGATACGCTCACGGGTTACATTGAACTCCTTTCCAACCTCTTCAAGAGTTCTCGGATGTCCGTCCTCCAGACCGAATCTCAGAACGATGACCTGACGTTCACGCTCCTTAAGATCCTCAAGCAGGGTCTTGATATGTTCCTGAAGCATCACGGACTCAACATTACCCTCTGGAGATACGATGTTGTTATCAGCAACAAAGTCACCAAGGTTTGAGTCATCCTCTTCACCGATAGGTGTTTCAAGTGAAGCCGGCTCACGGGCTATCTGCATGATTTCCTGAACCTTCTCCTCTGTCATGTCAAGAGCATCTGCCAGTTCCTTGACACTTGGCTCATAACCAAGCTCAAGTGTCAGCTTACGCTGCATCTTGGACATCTTATTGATAGTCTCGACCATGTGAACAGGTACACGGATAGTTCTGGCCTGATCCGCAAGGGCTCTGGTAACCGACTGACGTATCCACCAGGTTGCGTAGGTTGACAATTTAAATCCCTTCTCAGGATCAAACTTCTCAACGCCCTTGATAAGTCCCAGATTTCCCTCCTGAACAAGATCCAGGAAGCTCATGCCACGGCCTGTATATCTCTTTGCGATGGAAACTACCAGACGAAGGTTGGCCTCGATGAGACGCTGCTTGGCAACCTCGTCTCCGTTGGCTTTACGCATGGCAAGACTGTACTCCTCATCCGCGGTAAGAAGCGGAACGGTACCAATCTCCTTAAGGTACATGCGGACAGGATCCTCTGTTCCTATGCCATCCAGGAGGTCCACCGCATCAAGATCGACGCTTTCCTCTTCCTCCTTCTCCAGTTCATCATCGATAGGTTCGATATCGTCATCCGAATCAACCGAAAGCACCCCTGCTTCCATAACCTTCAAAAGACTTTCGTCAACGATTGGATTGATCTCTATTCCACGGTTCTCAATCAGTCTGCCGATGTTTTCCATCTGCTCCTCAGTCACCTTGTCCTCTGCGAACATTTCATTGATTTCAGACTGATCGATGGAATTCTTGTTCTTCAGAGCCTTCTTGCAAAGAATCTCGATCTTCTTGACAAGTTCCTCTTTGCTGAGCTCCTTCTTGCCGGAAACATTGGCAGCAGCCTCGTCTATTGTTTTTTTATTAGCCATCCTCTACTCCTTTTTAGATCAGAGACACGTAGAAAGCTTAATGTCTGTGACCCGGATATTTTATGCCATTTATCGGAACAGTAACGCTCAGTCCCTAACTCAGAACCAGATCGATACTGCGGAAATGATCCCTATCCCCAAAATGATCACCCCGATAATAATCTGTAAGGATCCCTTAACATGAACCTTGCGGTCATGCTCAGAATTGGCATTCATAATCACCGCAACCCCGGATATCAGCTTCAAAACAGCCGCAACGAAAAAAATAAGCGGAAACAAAACCATGTTCTCAACCGGATTTATAAATGCCATAATCGCCATAACAACGATTATCACACCCAGTATGATATGAACTATATCAAGCTGTCTTGACGTACCTCGTGATACGGTATTTACTTTTGCCATCTGACCTCCTTATTTTCCGCCGAGTGTTGTATATACCACAGCCTTGATGGTATGCATGCGGTTTTCAGCCTCATCAAATACAACACTATGCTCTGACTCAAAGATCTCATTTGTAACTTCCATTTCCCTGAGTCCGTATTTCTCAAATATCTGCTTTCCGATCCTTGTGTTGGTGTCATGGAAAGCAGGAAGACAATGCAGGAATATAGCATCCTTCTTTGCGTATGAAAAAGCCTTTGCATTTACCTGATACGGGCCAAGATCACGGATTCTCTTCTCCCATACTTCATCAGGCTCTCCCATGGATACCCATACATCGGTACAGATAACATCCGCATCGGTACAGGCCTTCTCTACATCCTCCGTAAATTCAAGAATCGCGCCATTCTCTGCCGCAACCTTCTGACAGGTCTTTATAAGCTCCTTGTTCGGCCAGTACTCTTCAGGAGAACATGCCACAAAATGCATCCCAAGCTTTGCACAGGTAACCATGTATGAATCAGCCATGTTGTAACGGGCGTCACCCATAAATACAAGCTTAAGTCCCTTGAGATCTCCCTTATGCTCACGGATAGTGAGCATGTCAGCCAGCATCTGGGTAGGATGGAACTCATTGGTGAGACCGTTCCATACAGGAACATCACTGTACTTTGCCAGCTCCTCAACTATAGACTGTTCAAATCCGCGATACTCTATTCCGTCATACATTCTGGAAAGAACTCTCGCTGTATCGGCAATAGATTCCTTATTGCCTATCTGTGAACCGCTTGGTCCGAGATAAGTCGCGCCCATTCCGAGATCAAATGCAGCAACCTCAAAAGAGCATCTGGTTCTCGTCGAATTCTTCTCAAAAATAAGGGCAATGTTCTTTCCTGCAAAATCACCGCTGTGAAGCGGCTTTCCATCCTTCGAACCCGCTTTCTTCTCAGCCTTTAAACGAGCGGATATATCAAGGAGATAATTTATCTCCTCAGGTGAATAGTCAAGAAGTTTCAGAAAATCTCTTCCGGTCAAATCTACCATAGCTTCCTCCTCACTTGTACGATGGCACTCCATATATGATCGATCACCATGGATGCCTCGTGACAGGTACCTTTCCTGCATACTGATTATTTATGCGCGTTGTCTTACTGCCTCATACATCAATACAGTTGCTGCAACAGCTGCATTCAATGATTCTGTTTTTCCCATCATAGGGATCCTCAGATACTCATCCGATAATGCCGCGATCTCATCAGAAAGACCATTGCCTTCATTTCCTATCATAAATGCTGTAGGCGCCTTGTAATCAAACTCCCAATGGTTCTTTTCTCCCTTGAGATGAGCCGCATAAACGGAAACACCCCGACTCTTCATTCTTTTTATTTCGGCTGGAAGGTCATCACAGATAAGGAACGGCATACGGAACATGGCTCCCATGGTTGCTCTCACGACCTTAGGCGAATAAATATCTACGCAGTTACGGTTCATGACTATGCCATCAACACCTGCTGCCTCGGCCGTTCTGAATATAGTCCCCATGTTGCCGGGATCCTGTAGAGTGTCCAGAATGATAAAGAAATCGCCGGATAAAGATGTATAATGCTTCTGCCTTACAACTGCAAGTATGCCCTGACTGGTCTTGGTATCTGACATATACTCCATGACCTGATCCGATACTTCAAATACAGGAATCTTTCCCGATGCAGAGCCTGCAGCATTAACCTTTTTATCCGTCGTCATGCCCTCCGGCAGACGTCCCTTATACCCGGAAGTCACAAATACCCTGACTATCTCTTCCGCAGGGATCTCACTGCAGAGCCTCTCGCCTTCGGCAACAAAAAGACCGCTGTCACGTCTCGCTCTGGTTCTCTTTTCAAGTTCCCTTACTTCTTTTATGTACCTGTTACCGGTAGATGTGATTTTTTCCAATTTTTACCCCGAAAAAATAAAACAGACAAAAAAAGTCTAAAAAGTGTGCACTATAAATATTGCTCACTATTTAGACTTTTTCAACTAAAAACAAAAAAACTTTTTAAATTTCTTCAAGCTCTTCGATCCAGATTTTCACTACGGCATCACTCGGCATCCTTAAATCTCCTCGGGGCGATACTGCGACCGATCCGACCTTGGGGCCGTCAGGCAGACAGCTTCTCTTGAACTGCTGTGAAAAGAATCTCCAATAAAACTTTCTGAGCCACTTAAGAACAGTCTCAGGATCATATACATCTCCGCCCACGATACCTGCATCCTTCTGGGCTTCCTCCGAAAAAGCCTTAAGCGCAAGGGCATACACCTTTCTCGGACTGAATCCGAAACGAAGTATCTGATACAGGAAGAAATCATGAAGCTCATAAGGTCCCACCAGATCCTCTGTCTTCTGGGAAATCTGACCGTCTCCTGTGGGCGGCAAAAGCTCCGGACTTACCGGTGTATCAAAGATATCATTGAGACACTGGCTCAGATCCTTGTCATCCGAAGTGTCTGCAACGAACTTTACCAGGTATCTCACCAATGTTTTCGGGACGCCGGCATTAACGGCATACATGGACATATGATCTCCGTTGTAGGTTGCCCATCCGAGAGCCAGCTCGCTGAGATCTCCGGTTCCGATAACGATTCCGTCAGTCTGATTCGCGATATCCATGAGAATCTGGGTACGCTCTCTGGCCTGGGAATTTTCATAGGTCACGGAGTGATCCTCAGGATCATGCCCTATGTCCTTAAAATGCTGAAGAACCGCAGCTTTAATGTTTATCTCACGGAGTGTTGCGTGGAGCCTGTTTGTCAGGGTAACAGCATTGTTATAGGTACGGTCAGTGGTTCCGAAGGCAGGCATGGTGACCGAAATGATGTTCTCTCTCGGAATCCCCGCCATGTCAAAAGCTCTCGCTGTTACGAGTAGGGCCAGGGTCGAGTCGAGTCCTCCGGATATTCCGATCACTGCGCTCTTGCAGCCGATATGCTCCAGCCTCTTCTTAAGCCCCATGGCCTGAATGGTAAAGATCTCATCGCAGCGCTGATTTCTTTCCAGCACATTTCCCGGAACGAAGGGCTTCGGATCCACAAATCTTCTGAGATCAGCAGCATCAAGGAGAAGCCTGTCTCTGAGGGAGTCACAGGTTCCTGACTTACAGCCTGTCTGTAAAGAAGTCTCACTCCTGACTGTTACACATGCTTCACCACCGGTTTCAGAGTTTTCGTCCTGATGGGCGTTGAAAGATGAAGCCGCAAATGTAAATTTCACCACATCATACCTGTCTCTGAGACATTCATCGATATCCGGATATGTGGTGATACGTGCTCTTTCCTGAACTATCTTCTGAAGATCCACATCGGCTATATAAAGTCCTGTTTCAAATCTGTTTCCTTCCTTAAGGATGGTGCCGTTTTCTGCGATTATATCCTGTCCTCCGAAAACAAGGTCGGTGCTGGACTCACCTTCTCCGGCATTGGTGTAAACATAGGCTGCTACAAGACGGGCACTTGCGGAACGGATAAGCTCACGACGGTAACTGTCTTTTCCGACGGTCTCATCCGATGCGGAAGTATTGGCAATAACAGTAGCTCCCGCAAGAGCGTGGGTGGTTGACGGCGGATTCGGAACCCAGATATCCTCGCAGATCTCAGCCGCAAGTATGAACTCTGGAAAATCCTCCGCTTCAAGAAGGATGTTCATTCCGAAGGGAATGGTGTAAACCTCCTTCGTCACTGCGGATGTCCGGGTGATATATCTTACTTCCTCTCTGCCCGGCGTGAACCATCTTCTTTCATAGAACTCACCGTAATTCGGAAGGTTCTTCTTTGGAATAACAGCCAGAATATGTCCGTCGTGAAGAACCGCTGCACAATTATAAAGCTTATGATCCATGAGATACGGCGTTCCCACCACTGCGACCATACCTTTTCCTCTTGTTGCTTCCGCAATCTCATCCAGTGCCTTCATGGTCTTGTCAATAAGCACCGTCTGATGGAACAGATCTGCACAGGTGTATGCTGTCAGCACCAGCTCCGGGAATACAATGAGCCTGACTCCCTGCTTCTCCGCTTCATCAATATATTTTAAAACAGCATCTCTATTAAACGAAACATCCGCAACCTTTATCTTCGGTGTTGCCGATGCCACTCTTATAAATCCTTCTACCATGGAAACCTCCCAGTGAAATATTTGCCTGCATCATTATATCACACAGAAATAGACATTAATATAAAAGGCTGTTCCTTTCGGAACAGCCTTGAAAAACTTTAATTAATCTTAATTATCCTCTACTGAGTAGTTAGGAGCTTCCTTTGTGATATGGATATCGTGCGGATGTGACTCCTTGAGTGAAGCACTTGAGATCTTAACGAACTCGCTTGTCTTCTGGAGTGTAGGGATATCCTTGGCACCACAGTAACCCATACCTGCTCTGAGTCCGCCAACAAACTGGAAGATTGTATCTTCTACCTTGCCCTTGTATGCAACACGTCCCTCAACACCTTCAGGAACGAGCTTCTTGGCATTGGCCTGGAAGTAACGATCTGCTGAACCGTTCTTCTGCTTCATGGCGCCCATTGATCCCATGCCTCTGTATACCTTGTACTTACGTCCCTGATAAAGCTCGAACTCACCCGGAGCCTCGTCACAGCCTGCAAATACAGAACCCATCATAACCGTGTTGCCGCCGGCTGCGATAGCCTTGACAACGTCACCTGAGTACTGGATACCACCGTCTGCGATGATTGGAATTCCGTACTTTGAAGATACCTCATAGGCACTCATGACTGCTGAGATCTGAGGAACACCGATACCTGCAACTACACGAGTTGTACAGATAGATCCCGGTCCGATACCGATCTTAACGCAGTCAGCGCCGGCCTTGATAAGATCCTCGGTAGCCTTGCCAGTTGCAACATTACCTGCGATGATCTGAAGATCAGGGAACTTCTCCTTAAGGAGAGATACGCACTTGATAACGTTTCCGCTGTGTCCGTGAGCAGAATCAAGAACAACTACGTCAACATGCGCCTTTACGAGCTCAGCTGCACGATCAACAACATTGGCAGTGATTCCGAGAGCAGCACCGCAGAGCAGTCTTCCCTGTGAATCCTTTGCGGAATTAGGATACTTCATCTGCTTCTCGATATCCTTTATCGTGATGAGACCCTTGAGGTTTCCATCATCATCAACGATAGGAAGCTTCTCAACCTTTGCTCTTGCAAGGATCTGCTTGGCTTCCTCAACGGTTGTTCCTTCCTTTGCGGTAACGAGATTCTCGGAAGTCATGCACTCCTTGATCTGCTTGTTGAAGTTCTCCTCAAATACGAGATCTCTGTTTGTAATGATACCTACAAGCTTACGGTCAACTGTGATAGGCACACCGGAGATCTTGAACTTGGCCATAAGATCGTTAGCATCCTTAAGTGTATGCTCAGGGCTCAGGAAGAACGGATCTGTGATTACACCGTTCTCTGAACGCTTAACCATGTCGACCTCTTCAGCCTGCTGCTCGATAGACATGTTCTTGTGAA
>DFGZ01000083.1 GCA_002371295.1 Oribacterium sp. UBA3737
GAAGACAGCATTCATAAACTCAGCAACCTTAAGGATGTATTTGTCACCCATATCATGTCCAATCTCATCATTCACGCGTTTCAGATAATTCATATCCAGCATGATACATGCAACCGGCTCCTCCGACATGCCTGCTCTTTCTATCTCGCGGTTGTAAGCCATACGGTTCATAAGCCCTGTGAGTCCGTCCTTATACGCCAGATCCTCCATGATCTCGGCATACTGACCACGTCGGCTCATCTCGGATATTGCATAGAACTCATAGCTTCCGAGAACTATGATGAACAGAAACATCGAATATTTATAATATGATGGTCTGTTATACTCATAAGGAAGTGCCACATAACGTATGATATCTATTACTCCCATTATTATCGAGAAGACCAGCACGGCAAAGAGTATCTTCATATGCTTTAGCTTAAGCATATGCCTCTTTATCCCATAACCAACAAGAGTTAAAACGATAATTACCGCCAGAGAAAGCAGCACGTGTGAAACGATCAGCAGCTGATGATAATCCAGTCCTCCCGACAGAACAGAGAAGATTGAGAAGCCTATCTTGGCTGCCGTAAGCGCCGCAAAAACATCAACTATATGGAATCTCCTGCAATCCGTAACGGCTGTTACAAGCATTATTCCGGAAATTCCCAGAAGATCCAGCGCCATATATTCCATAAAATGCACCGCTACCGGTGCTCTGATGATCATCGGGAAAATATCGGTTTCACAGGCAACCCACAGAGATGAAACCATGGCAAAGGTACCAACACTTATGATCTCGCCTCTCTTCTCCTTAAAGTATCTTCCCACAAAGCCTATTGTCAGGAGTATTATACCGAAAACAAAAACTATCAGACAAAGCAGGAAATCAGGTGCAGAATCCTGCATCTTCTCCACGAGGAACTGATTTCCGTTATCAAGACAGATATCCTTGATAAAGCCCGGCTCCTTAGGGTAAATGTTATTAAGTACTATCCTCAGCACTCCATCCTTATTCATTATAGGTATATTTACGGAATGAGGACAGACTCCATATGCTTTACCAAATATCTTCGGTGCATCCGGATGAAAATCATAGATAAGCTCATCATCCAGGTAAATCGAGAAGTAAACATTCTTACTATGGAAGCAGATCATACGATCATTGACCTCTTCCATATTACCACGCTTATGTATGACAACCTCTTCCCCCTTACTGAGGTTATCAAAATCGACAGCTGTCCCGTCCTCATAAAACCAGTTCTCGCTGTAATCCTCTGTCTGATCCTCCTTATCGAGGCTGTTCATATGAAACATCGTATCCAGGATCAGATAAAGAAGGGTCACGGTGATTATCACACAGAAATAAAAACGTCTGTCGACCCCTATTTTTCTGTTTTCATCCCTATTATCCATAATTTATCTCCCAAAATACTATATACCCTTCTTTTTTGCATACTCTCCCACAATAAATGAGTATACAGAGTAATTGTACCACTCTTACTTATCAATCGCAACTAACGTTTATATAACAAGACATTCCATGTTCATGGCGCCTTAGTTTCAGCTTTCTCGGTAGTTTGACAGCTCAATCATAGTTTATCATCTCTGAAGCCTGTAATGGCTTTATTTTTTTGTCAAATTTCAAATTTATACTTGCCCGTTACTACCACGTTGTGTTATAATGGATAAGGAGGTGATGTGATATGAGGTTGGGATGGTCAACCAGTAAAAATTCAATATCCTATTACGCTCAGAAAACGATATATGTGAATGGTAAGAATAAGTCAAAGGTAGTTAAGCGTTTTGGCTCCGATAAATTCATCTGCGAAACATACGGCGTAACCGATGCAAAAGCCTGGGCCAAGGAACAAGTGCGCTTACTGAACGAGGCAGAGAAAGAAGATTCTGCCAAGTTCAACATAGAACTCTGTGCCGGCACAGATCTGGTCATAGATGAACAGCGCCGCTTCAACGGAGGGTATCTTTTCCTTCAGGATGTTTATTACGAGTTAGGACTTCATAAGATATGCCGTGCGATATCTGGAAGACATCTTTTCGAGTATGACCTTAACGATATTCTTTCGAGGCTGATCTATACAAGGATCCTTTATCCCTCATCAAAAAAGAGCAGTTTTGAGGAATCAAAACGATTCATAGAACAGCCCTCTTTTGAACTGCATGATATTTACCGTGCTTTGTCTGTCATTGCAGAAGAATCCGACTACATCCAAAGCCGCCTGTTTAAGAACAGCACCGCTATTCAAAAGCGGAACACGCAGGTTATCTACTACGACTGCACCAACTTCTATTTTGAGATTGATTCTGCCGAAGATGACAAACAGTTCGGTAAGAGCAAAGAAAACCGGCCTCTTCCGATAGTAGGCATGGGTTTGTTCATGGATATGGATGGCATCCCGATCTCCTTCTCAATCTATCCCGGCAACAGAAATGAGCAGATGACGATGATTCCTTTAGAAAAGAAGATGCTTGAGAAATTCGATATGTCAAAGTTTGTTGTCTGCACCGATGCAGGACTCTCTTCTGCGACCAACCGTGTGTTTAACTCCTATGATGGAGAGGACGGTATGCGGGCCTATATCACAACACAGCCAATCAAGACACTGAAAGGATTCCTGCAGGAATGGTGTATGGCTGATGACGGATGGACACTCGATGGAGACGGTTCAGGTAAGAAGTATAAAATATCAGAACTTGACGACGAACAGGATAAGGACAAGATCTTCTATAAGACCAGATGGATCAAAGAAGAAGGAATCGTCCATACGGACAAAGGTGATAAAAAACAGATCATCGAGCAGAAACTCATCGTTTCATACTCGATAAAGTATCGCAACTTTATGCGTCACGTCAGAGAAGGGCAGATCGAACGAGCAATAAAAATGGTTGAATCCGGAGAGAAAACGATCAACAAGAAAAAACAAAACGACCCCAAGAGGTTTATAAAGACGGATCACGCGACAAGTGATGGCGAGGTTGCAAATCTGTCTGTCAGTTACATCGACGAATCCGTGATCGCTGATGAAGAAAAGTATGACGGTTTCTATGCCGTCTGCACGAATCTTGATGACAGTGTAAGCAGTATCGTCAAAGCGAATAAACGCAGATGGGAAATCGAGGAATGCTTCCGGATCATGAAGACTGACTTTGAAGCCCGTCCGGTATATCTGAATCGTCAAGACCGAATACTGGCCCACTTCATCTCCTGCTTCATCGCACTGATAGTATACCGCTACCTGGAGAAGAAACTCGACAATAAATATACGATTGATCAGATACTCCCGGTTCTGCAGGAAATGGATTTCATGAAGTATGAAGGTAAAGGCTATCAACCTGTATACACAAGGACAGCCTTGACAGATGCCCTTCACGAAGCATTTGGATTCTGTACATCGAAGGAAATAATCCCGATCGCAAAAATGAGGAATATCATCTCTCAGACAAAGAAGTAACAAAGGAAGCCAGGGGCTTACGCCCCTGCCCTTGAATGAAAGGTGCTTTGACCTAATAAAGGGCCGACCGTAGCACAGCGGAGGTCGGACTTCCTTTTCAAGCAGGATACGACCAACAAGCAGATAGCGTAACGTGCAATCGTAAAATATATAAAAGTCTCGAAATCCGCTCCCAGAGCGGCTTACGAGACTTTTTTCATCAAAACACTGTCAAAGACAGGATAAAGTATTCATTTCAATATCTTTTACTGTAAATATCAGATAAAATCTGTTAT
>DFGZ01000243.1 GCA_002371295.1 Oribacterium sp. UBA3737
ATCAGTATCTTTCTATCTCAGGTATATTAATGGCTTGACAGAAATGGAAAATGAGACTATAGTTAAAATCAACATATGGAACGGGTTCCACTAATGGACGGACGGAAATAATGCACAACTTTTTGGTTGTGCATTATAAAAGGCAACATATGGAACGGGTTCCACAAATGACGTTACTACTGTATATGTAATGCAGAGAAAGGGAGATTCAATGAAAAAGAACCTATTAACCATTTTTTCAACAGTTATGGCCGTATCACTTACAGCATGCGGCGGAGCCTCAACTACAGGAACAGTGCCGGATCAGTCAACCCAGGCGGAATCAAAGACGGCAGACGGAGCAGCGAGCCTGACAATCTGGAGCCCTACAGACAAGGAATCAGTGGAAAAGTGGTGGGCAGAAAAGATTGATGAGTGGAACAAGGCAAATCCTGATATACAGGTAAAAAGAGATGCTATAGATCGTTCTGATTCATACGCTTATGACAATAAAGTTGCAACAGCTGTCACATCAAATTCTCTTCCGGACATTTTCTTCGTGGACGGGCCTCAGGTTTCCTACTATGCAGCAAATGAAATCATAGTGCCTTTGGATAAATACTTTACGGCAGAAGATCTAAAGGATTTTGTTCCTTCAACAGTTGCCCAGTGCACATATGACGGAAAGACTTATGCCATTTCCGCAACGGAATCCTCTGTTGCCTTCTACTATAACAAGGATATGCTCAGAGAAGCAGGAATCGATGTAGATGACATCGATAAGAGAACTGTTGATAACCCTATTACATGGTCAGAGCTTCGTAATATAGCTGAAAAGTGTACAACTGAGGATCATGTGGGAACACATATCATCATGGATCATGGTGAAGGAATTCCTTATGCACTGGAACCTATGTATATCTCACAGGGTAAAGACTATATCAATGAAACAGGAGATACGGCAGAGGGCTATGTGAACAGTGATGAAGCAGTAAAGACTAGCGCTTTCCTTGCACAGCTTATTGCAGACGGATATGCAAACATTGAGCCCATAACAGATGAGTTCCTTAACAAGGCATGTGCGACCATGCTGGGCGGTTCATGGGATGTGGCAACATTAACAGAGAATGCCGACTTTGACTGGGGAGTAACCTACTATCCGGTTTCTGATGATACAAAGAAGGCAGTTTCACCCTGCGGCGACTGGTCAGCAGCTATTTCAAAGGATTGCAAGAATGTTGACGCTGCAGGAAAGTTCTTACAGTGGCTTATGAATACAGACAATGTTGCTACATATGCAGCAGCGATTGCAAAGCCTGCCACCAGAAACTCTTCTTATGATACCGAGTCAATGGCTGCTTATAAGGATTACCCGCTTTCACTGATGGTTGAGCAGCTCAATCATACTGCAGTACCTCGTCCACGTACTCCGTCCTATGCGTCTTTCTCAACAAAATATGCAGAGGCGATGTCAAACATCTTCTCAGCAGCGGCATCAGATCATAAGGTTGATGATGCTTACATCAAGGAGCAGCTTGACAGTGTAGCAGCAGATTTTGCCGAGGACTACAATACTTACTATGCAAAATGATGTTCAAGCATCAGATATGTAAAGAATGGCAGTCGGCGCTTATGCGCTGACTGCATAAGAGGAACTATACCATGATAAAGGTAAATAATGTAAAAAACAGAAATGAAGGTACTTCAGCCGCAGTGCTTGTAACACCATCGGTTTTTCTGCTCATAGCATTTCTTCTTGTACCGATGATATACACCGTGTATTTTTCGGTCTTCCGGTATCAGATAATGCGACCGCAGGACATGACTTTCATAAATTTTGAAAACTACATAAAGCTTTTTCAGGACAAAGATTTTTGGCAGGCGTTTAAAAATACAATTTACTTTACGGTAGTTGTAGTTCCTGTACAGACTGCTCTGGCTTTAGGACTTGCACTTCTGGTTGCGGAGAAAACACGCGGAGTTGCTTTTTTCAGAACCATGTACTTTGCTCCACAGCTGACATCGATGGTCGTCATATCTATACTGTGGACCATCCTGTATAATTCAAATCCTTCCACAGGGCTCATAAATTCACTGCTTAAAAGTCTGGGGATGGAGAGCATCAATTTCCTGAGCAACAAAAAGACTGCCATGAATTCAATCATTTTCATGTCTGCATGGCAGGGAGCAGGATACCAGATGATGATCTTCATCGCAGGACTTCAGGCTATTCCGGCATCACAGTATGAAGCTGCAGCGGTTGACGGTGCGACAGCATTTCAGAAACTTGTCTACATCACATTACCGGGGCTGAAATCCACCATAAAATATGTTGTGATGATAACTATGATACAGGCTATGAAGCTCTTCACACAGCCTTATGTCATGACTAAGGGTGGACCGCAGAACTCTACAAAAACACTGGTCTACTATATCTATACCGAAGGTTTTCAGGAAGGTGATTTTGGATATGCCTGCTCTGCGGCAGCTGTGTTTTTCATCATCGTTGTAACGATGTCACTTGTTATGAAACGTCTGACCATGCCGAAAGACTGAGAGACTGAAAGGGGTATTTCATGAGCAGCAGAACCAGTTCGATTGAAAGACAAAAATTAATAGGAAAAATTCTATTTTATCTTGGGAATTTTATCATCGGAATAATCTTTGTTTCACCTCTGCTTTGGATGTTATGTGCTTCACTGAAACCTGAGGCGGAGATATTTGCCAATATGAATTCCATCAGGACATTTATACCTACACACGCATCCTTCAACAATTATATAGAGGTATTTACACGACTTAATATCCTGAATGTTCTGAAAAATACATTTTGCTATATCGCTTTGATCCTTGTGGGAGACCTGTTACTGAATTCACTTTGCGGATATGCACTTGCAAAATTTCATTTTAAGGGTAAGGGACTTATACTTAATCTGGTCATAGCACTTATGGTACTTCCCATGGAGGCTATCATGCTTCCTCTCTACATCGAGATGTCACAGCTTGGCTGGGTTAATACGTTACAGGCTTTGGTTATCCCCTTCATCCCGAAGTGCTTTTCGATATATATGTTCAGACAGTTCTTTTCCGATATTCCGGATGAGTTGATCGAAGCTGCATACATCGACGGAAGTGGTCATATAAGAACCTTTTTCAGCATAGTGGTTCCTATTTCAAAAACGGTTTATGCGACAGTATTTATCCTTGATTTTGTAGCGCACTGGAATGATTTTATGTGGCCGTTTCTTGTTATGACCGGAGAGGAAAAGAGAACTATCCAGCTGGCTGTTCAGGTGTTCTTCGGAACACAGCCTGTTCATTACAGCGCTATCATGGCGGCTCTTGTCATTTC
Organism: Oribacterium sp. UBA3737; assembly: GCA_002371295.1. Next base: position 3,332 of record DFGZ01000243.1, read on the forward strand.
TGCAGTTCCCATGATTTTGATGTTCATATTTATGCAGAAATACTATGTGGAAGGTATCGCTTCCTCCGGAATAAAGGGATGATAAGATGCAGGTTGATGATGCGCAGGGAATATGCAAAAATATGTGTGTGCGTTTTTTACCATAAATCAGGACGGAAGAAAGGAATCAAAGATCTATGGCAACCATACAGGAAGTGGCAAAGCTGGCAGGTGTCGGAGTTGCCACAGTATCACGAGTCATTAATGATACAGGCTACGTAAAGGAAGAGACAAGAGAGCGTATAGAAAAAGCTATTCGTGAGCTTGATTATACGCCCAATGCTGTGGCCAGAAATCTGTATCGTAATAAAAATGGTATAATTGCTGTTATCATCCCTGAGATAGATCACCCGTTTTTTTCCGCCTTTGTCAATGAGCTTGAGGAGATATTTGCAGAGCATAAATACAGGATGATGCTTTGCAATACCTGGTTTAAAGAGAATTACGAGTATCAGTATCTGAAGATGCTTAAGGAAAAACTGGTGGATGGGATAGTTGTTGCGTCTCACACACTGGATCTGGAACGGTATGCCACTATTGAACGTCCGGTTGTAGCACTGGACAGGGATCTGGGAGATATGATCCCCTGCGTCAGATCGGATCATGAAGCCGGAGGAAGGATGGCTGCAGAGGAACTGATAGCGGCAGGCTGCAGAAAAGTAGCTCAATTCAGAAATGAAGAAAATACCTCGGCACCTTTTGTCATAAGGCATGATACTTTTGAAAAGGTACTGAGAGACAGGGGCGTCGAGGTGGTCAATGTCTACACCAGGTGGAACAGCCTGGGCTATGAGTATAACAAAATTCTGTGTAAGGACTTTTTTGCAACGCACGGTGATATAGACGGAGTGTTTGGAACAGATCTTATAGCACTTAATATCGAAAAGGAAGCCCTTAAGTCAGGAAAGCGTATACCGGAGGATCTGAAGATAGTTTCCTATGACGGAACAGATATCATAGAGACGTCATATCCGACCATAACTGTTATAGAGCAGCCCATCAAGGAGCTTGCAAGAGAGTGCTTCAAACAGCTTGAGATGAGAATAGAAGGAAAGGATCCGGAGAAAAAAGTCATTACATTGCCTGTAAAATTAAAGAGGGGAATGTCGACGGAAGTGAAGGGAATAGTATGATTAGTGAATTACTGAAAAAAGCCAGAGAACAGGAGACTGAAACAGGAAGATATATAGATAAAGGTGAAAGACCGGTATATCACCTTTCGCCATGGGCAGGATGGATGAACGATCCTAACGGATTCTCCATTTACAAAGGGATGATCCATCAGTTTTACCAGTATTATCCATATAAAACAGAGTGGGGTCCTATGCATTGGGGACACGCGGTATCAAAGGACTATGTGAAGTGGGATTATCTCCCTGCGGCTATTGCTCCGGATGAAAGTTATGATAATTTCGGATGCTTTTCAGGAGGAGCGGTTGAGACAAAAGAAGGAAAGCAGCTTTTGGTATATACCGGAGTAAAATCGGAAGTAAAAGAAGGAAAAGAAATCATACGACAGACGCAGTGCCTGGCTTTCGGAGATGGGGCTGATTATGAAAAATTTCAGCAGAATCCCGTAATAGATCATAAAAGTATTCCGGAGGGCTGGAGCCCTGTGGATTTCAGAGATCCTAAGATATGGTTTGATGAAGAGGATGACTGCTACTATATAGTGGCCGGAAACAGAACCGATGACGGAAGCGGTGCCATACTTCTGTTTGAAAGCAAGGACGGAAAAGAGTGGAAGTTTGTAACTGTACTTGACCGCTCCAGAAATGAATACGGAAAGATGTGGGAGTGTCCTGACTTTTTTGAACTTGACGGTAAACACTTTATATTTACCTCTCCTCAGTTCATGCAGGCCAGAACACTGGAATTTCACAATGGAAACGGTAATATCATGATTGTGGGAAGCTATGACAGGAAAACCCACAGCTTTGTGCGTGAGAGTGTATCTGCCATAGATTACGGTCTGGATTTCTATGCCATGCAGACACTTAAATCCGATGATGGCCGAAGGATCATGACAGCATGGATGCAGTCATGGGAGTCCTGTAAGGCTGTGCCGGAGGGACAGAAGTGGTTCGGTCAGATGATACTTCCGAGAGAACTGAGCTTTAAAAACGGGAGACTCTATCAGAGACCGGTGAGAGAGATAGAGAATTACAGAAAGGAGCATGTCTCCTACAGGGATGTGGCTCTGTTTAATGAGACAACTCTTCCGAGGGTTTCCGGTAAAGTATGTGATATGGAGCTTGAGCTTGTTCCAAACGGGCAGAGTTTTGGTGAATTTAAGATCTCGTTCCATGCTGATTCTGATTATCATACTGATTTTATTTACAGGCCGGAAGAAGGTATAGCTATTTTTGACAGAACTTATTCCGGATTCCCTTACGATATAAATAACAAAAGAAAGTTTCCTGTGAGGTATAATGCCGGCAAGCTTAAACTTCGTGTACTCCTGGACAGATTTTCTGCGGAAATTTTCGTCAATGACGGAGAAAGTGTATGTTCATCAACTGTATATGCTCCTGAAGAAGCCGAAAAAATTAGTTTTTCAGCCAAAGGAAGCGCAGTGATGAATCTCGATTTCTGGAAACTGGAAAATTGACTCTGCTTTGATACTCACTGATGACGCCATAACACATTCTTGTGCGAAGAGCTTGTGATAAGATACTTGACATTCAGATATAAATAGATGCGATTCCAACATTAATGTGGGAAGTACGACAGTGAAACCACCCTTGATATTTCAGGAGGTCTTTATGACCATGGAAGTTAAGGGTGGTATTTTTGTGCGATTTTTACTGATGACGCCGCTGCACATATGCCACAAAAACGCAATCTTAAATAGCTGACAATTTAGATAAAATTAAGTCCATGGTTGATATATAATTCACAAAAATCATAAAGTGATGTACTTATGGTCGATTATGCTCTTTACATTTGTGCAATACTAACTATAATACTAATTAATTAATTGAATTAACTAATTAATGCAGCTTAAATAAAGCAGCAGGTGAGACAGAGCCGAACCATTAAAAACGGTTTTAATGGGACAGAGTTCTCGTCAAAGAGGAGGAAGTAATGAAGTTCTTTTTAGACAGTGCAAAATTAGATGAGATTGACTATGCGTACAAGACATTTGGAATCGATGGTGTAACAACAAATCCAAAGCATATCATGCTTAGCGGAAAGCCATTCGTAACAGCTATTACAGACATCGCAAACTGGATCAAGGAAAACGGCCTTGAGGGTATCGACAAGTTCCCTGTATCCATCGAAATCAACCCGCATCTTGACAAGACAGAGGACATGGTTGAAGAGGCAAGAAAGTATGCCAAGGTTTCTCCAAACTTTGCAATCAAGATTCCTGCAACAGAGGCAGGTGTTGCTGCAGCAAGACAGCTTGAGAAGGAAGGCATCAGAACAAACCTTACACTTGTATTTGCTCCGGCACAGGCAATCTTCGCAGCAAAGAACGGTTCACTTTTTGTTTCACCTTTCATCGGATGGAAAGAGGACAACGGCGAGGACTGCAAGCAGTACATTAAGGACATCGTTGATATCTACAAGAACTACGGTTTCTACGGAAAGACACAGATCATCTGTGCAGCACTTCGTTCACCTAAGCAGATGGTTGACTGTGCGGTAGCAGGTGCAGACATCATCACAGCAGGACTTGCAATTTACAAGAGCGCTCAGCACCACGCTTACACAACACAGGGTATCGGAACATTCTGTGATGCATGGGACAACACAAAGACAGAGTGATTTCATAAAGTTAAGATCAGAGAACAGCGCCTGTCCATCGGCATGAAGCGAATAACTGTTGCTGATGGACAGGAAATATAAACAATTAGACATTATCATCGGGAAAATCAAAAATTAGAAGATCTGATCATAAAAACAGGTCCTTGGAGGAAGTAATGAAGATTGGTTTTATCGGACTCGGAATAATGGGCGAGTCAATGTGTGCAAATATAGTAAAGAAGCATGACGATACGGTTTACTGTTCAGATATGGTAAAGGAAAAGGTTGAGGAGCTTGTAAAGCTCGGTGCAGTTGCTGCGGAAAACAATGTTGACCTCGCTGAGAAAGCGGATGTGATCATTTCCATGGTTCCCAAGTCGGAGCATTCAAGATCGGTTTATACCGAGATCCTTCCAAAACTCGGAAAAGGCAAGATCTGTATCGATATGAGTACCATCGATCCAAGCGTATCGGTTGAGATCGCAAAGATGGTCAAGGAGACAGGTGCTCAGTTCGCAGATGCTCCGGTTGTAAAGTCAAAGCCTGCAGCTATAGCAGGAAAGCTCGGAATCTACGTTGGATGCGACGAGGAGCTTTATGACACAGTTCGTCCGATTCTTGCATACATGGGTGAGAACATCATCCGCATGGGTGAGAACGGAACAGGTATCACCATGAAGATCCTTCATAACGCTCTCGTTGGTCAGATCCAGAACGGCGTAAATGAGGTTTCAAATCTTGCAGCAGTCTGCGGCATAGACATTCAGACCTTCGCAACAGCCATCTCTTATGGCGGCGGACAGAACTTCTATCTGGACAGCAAGAAGGATGTTATAGAGAAGAACGATTTCACAACAGCATTCTCAGTTGAGAATATGTACAAGGATGTGAATATCTGCAAGAAGCTTGCAGAGGAGAAGGGACTTCCGATGCCGGGCGAGATGAATGTTGTAAGAGTTTACGACAAGGCTATGGAAGCAGGATATGCAAAGGAAGACTTCTCAGCCACCATCAAGGTAGTAAGAGCTGAAAAGGCATAAAGAGATTTGACTTTATAAGGGGAATGGAGGATGAGGGTCACTGACCGGCCCGGGAAAATGGCGACATGGGAATGACCGCTCATCTATGAAATATTATGGAGCTTTTAAAGCATTTAAATGAAGTAAATGATGTTTCCATCAAGTCAGTGCTTGATCATGAAGCATTCAAGACTTACGGACGTGTGGTCACAGGATATGATTTTTCCGAAGTGGTGGATTACATGGAAAAGGAAACGCCCATCCCTGAACAGGGCAATGTCTATGTAGCCTCGGTTCCGGAGATGGAGAAGCTTTCCGTAAAGGATAAGGTAGAAAACCTGATTTACGGAGGCATGCCGATCGAGATCGGATACTGCAACGGAAGAAACACAACATACAACGGTTTCGAATATCACAAGGGCAGTGAGATAAACATTGCCGTCACAGACTTCATGCTGTGTCTCGGCCATGTCTGGGACATAAAGGACAATACTTACGACATAAAGGATGTGCAGGTATTTTTCGTACCGAAGGGCACAGTGATAGAGATGTATGAGACTACACTTCATCTGTCACCATGCAGAGTGACTGATGAAGGATTCAAGGGAGTTGTTATCCTTCCGAAAGGAACCAATACACCACTTGAAAAGCTTGCTCCTGTAGATAAGGAAAGCGAGCTTCTCCTCCAGAGGAATAAATGGGTGATCTGTCATCCTGAGAGAGAGCCGCTGGTAAAGCAGGGAGCTGTAACAGGAGTCATCGGACCAAATAAGGAGCTTCATTATTGACATGGAATTACAGGTTATTGGTCAGACATTAAAACTTACAGAGGATGACAGGATCATCCTTTCGGCGGATTCGGATAAGCCTATGATCTTCGTGGGCCACGGAAAAGAATCCGTTGATATGTACAGAGGCAACTTCAAGATCGAGGATTATGTGGAGGATAAGGTGCCTTTGAAGCTTACAGGTTCAGAGGAAAAGGACGGAACAACAGTTCTTGATTTTGAGGGAAAGATAACTGCCACGGTTACTGTAAATGGTGAATGTGCGGAAATTAAATTCCGGAATAATGATCCTGCAGTAAACAGATTCTGGTTAAGAGTTGCAGCTGATAAGGATGAACACATTTACGGCTGCGGAGAGCAGATGTCGTATTTCGATCTCCGGGGGAGACATTTTCCTCTCTGGACATCTGAGCCGGGAGTAGGCAGAGACAAAACAACATACGTTACATGGCGATCCGATGTTGAGAACAAGGCAGGAGGTGATTACTACAATACGAATTATCCTGAGCCTACTTTCGTTTCATCAAAGAGATATTATCTCCATGTTGATTCTACAGCTTATGCGGATTTTGATTTCAGAAATGAGGAATTCCACGAGCTTGAGATCTGGGAGGTTCCTGCTTCTGTCCGTATAGAGGCGGCAAAGGATTTTCAGGAGCTTCTTTTAAAGGAAACGGCTTATTTCGGCAGACAGCCTGAGCTTCCGGACTGGGTATATAACGGACTTATCTTCGGTGTTCAGGGTGGAAATGAAAGATCCTTCGGTCTTGCTGAAAAGATTCGTGAAAAGGGCGTAAAGCTTTCAGGAATCTGGTGTCAGGACTGGTGCGGCAAGAGAGTTACCAGCTTCGGAAAGAGACTTCAGTGGGACTGGCATTATCATAAAGAGATGTATCCGGACCTTCCCGAGAAGATAGCTGAGCTTCACAAAAAGGGAGTCAGATTCCTCAGTTATGTGAATCCCTATCTTGTAAATGACGGTGAGCTGTTTAAGGAAGGCGAAGAAAAGGGATACTTCGCAAAGCGCCATGACGGTACCACCTATCTTGTGGACTTCGGCGAGTTCTACTGCGGTGCGGTTGACCTCACAAATCCTGAGGCCTTCGAGTGGTTCAAGGGAATCATCAAAAAGTACAGCATTGATATAGGAATAGACGGCTGGATGGCGGATTTCGGTGAATATCTTCCTACTGACGATATCGTACTCTACAGCGGAAAGTCAGCCATGGTTGAGCATAATCATTGGCCGCTTCTCTGGGCTAAATGTAACTATGAAGCTGTAAAGGAGTCAGGCAATCTTGGAAAGATCGTTTACTTCATGAGAGCGGGTGCCAACGGAAGCCAGAAGTACTGCACACTGCTCTGGGCAGGTGACCAGTCGGTGGATTTCTCAAGGCATGACGGTCTCTGCACAGTTATCTCGGCGGCTCTCGGAACCGGTATGATGGGATGCGGAATCAGCCACAGCGATATAGGTGGATATACTTCACTTTTCGGTAATGTAAGAACCAAGGAAGTATTCATGAGATGGGCCGAGATGGCAGCATTTACACCGGTCATGAGAACCCATGAGGGCAATCGTCCCGATGACTGCTACCAGTTCTATGATGACGAGGACGGAATCGTGAGGATGGCGCGGCTTGTAGACATTTACACCATGATGTCGCCATATATCAGGGATGCGGTAAAGGAAAATCATGAAAAGGGAATGCCGGTTCAGAGACCGCTTTTCCTTCATTACGAAGAAGAAAGGTGCTATACGGAACAGTTCGAATATCTTCTCGGAAGGGATGTGCTGGTGGCACCGGTTTATACAGCAGGGCAGACAGAGCGGGAGGTATATCTTCCGGATGATGAGTGGATCCACCTCTGGACAGGACGAAGCTACGGAGCGGGTGTCAATGTCGTAGAAGCAGAGCTTGGTGACACTCCTGTATTTTACAGAAAGTCTTCAAAGTACAGAGAATTGTTCGAGAGTATACGTGCTAAATATGGAAAATAAAAACTGATGTTAAATACAAATTACATTTTATTCTTTCTGGCCATATTTGTGACCCATATCATGCATGGGGTCACAGGATTTGCGGGAACTGTGCTGGCGATGCCCTTCGGGCTTATGCTGGTGGGATATCCGGTGGCAAAACCTGTTTTGAATGTACTGGGGATGGCAAGCGGCATCTATGTGTTCCTTGGAAACAGAAAGCACGTAGTATGGAAAGAACTATGGAAGATAGTCGGGATCATGGGGGGCGGAATACTTCTCGGTATTCTCATTAAGGACAGGCTTCTCGGTAAAGAAAAGATGCTTTATCTTTTCCTCGGTATCTTCGTTATAGCTGTTTCGGTACACGGACTTTTTAAGGAACTTTCAGTCGGAAGGACCGGAAAGAAAGAAGAGGACAAATTAAAAGAGGATGCTTTCACAGGGGATGTAAAAGCAGGGGAAGCTTATTCGGAGATTTCCGAAAAAGGAAAAATCAGGGACAGACTTATATATCTGCTCCTTCCGATAGCCGGAATAGTCCATGGAATATTTGTAAGCGGGGGTCCGCTTCTCATCAGTTATCTCACAAAAAGGCTGCCTGATAAGAATCAGTTCAGAACGACCATTTCCACGGTCTGGATATTTCTTAACAGTATGGTTCTTATCGATGACATAAGGTCGGGCTACTGGAATCAGTCACTTGTGATCAGTGCTCTTGTGGCAGCACCGTTCTTGTTCTCGGGACTTAAGATAGGTTCTGTCCTCTATAAGAGGATGAGCCAGAGAACATTCATGATACTTAGCTATTTACTGCTTCTTATCATGGGCATAAAGCTGCTTCTCTAAGCGGCATGGAAACAGAATTATGGGTCGAAAAGAGACCACGTAAAAAATAAACACATGATAGTAAACAGGAGGAAGTTACTATGAGAAAACAGTTATTGGCAGGAATTCTTGCAACAGCAATGGCAGCAACACTTGCAGCATGCGGTGGATCAGCACCGGCTACAACAACAGCAGCTGCAGCAGCCGAGACAAAGGCTGAGGCCAAGACAGAGGCAGCAGCTGCTGAGACAAAGGCTGAAGAGAATAAGACTGCAGGAAGCGGCCAGACAGTTAAGGTTATCTGCCCTTACGGCGTAGGCGGAACAGCAGATATCATCGCAAGAAAGTTCGCAGAGGTCGCAACAAAGACTCATCCTGAGTATAACTTCATCGTTGAGCAGCAGACAGGCGGTGACGGATTTGCAGCAGCAACAGCATTTACACAGGAAGACCCAAGCACAACAGATCTTCTGGTTTACGGATACGGTGTAGCTTATCGTCATGATCTCGGAAAGCAGTTCAATACTGAGGTCGTAGAGTTCGACAGAAGTGAGATCCTTCCGCTTGCAACAGTAGATGACAGAACATGGATCCTTTACACAACACCTGATCAGACACTTGCAGGACTTATTGAGAAGTCAAAGACAGGCGGACTTAAGATGTCCGGTGGAAACCCTCTTTCAGATCCACATCTTGCTTTAGGTTCACTTCTTGCTCAGGAAGGCGGCAAGGTAATGGTAGTACCTTATGACGGTGGTGCTGCTCAGAAGAAGGGTCTTACAGACGGTGAGGTTGATTGTTTCGTAGGTACAACACAGGCTGCTCAGGAAGACGTTGAGGCAGGTAACCTCATTCCTGTACTTGCATTCTCAGACAAGGCATTCACAGGCTTCAAGGGACCTCAGGGTGATATAACAGTTCCTTCACTTGCAGGCGATGCAAAGTCAGCTGATCTTGATGCATCAAAGGATTACACAAAGTCAATTCTTCCTGCAGGCGGTTCTCTTGCAACACGTAAGGGCGCTTCTCAGGAGTGGCAGGATGCAGTTGTACAGGTTGCCAAGGACGTTTGGGCAACAGATGAGTACAAGGATTTCATTGCAAGCATCATGCTTAACGACACAGAGATTTACGGACAGGATGATGTTCAGCACTATGAGGATGCTTGTAAGGCAGCATTAGAGGCATTCAAGCTTCTCAGCGGTCAGAACTAAGAAATGTGACCCGGAAAGGTACACAGTTACCGATCAGTTGTTCATTGAATTATTAATAAGTTAAAAACTTAAGAGCTGCCCGGCATTGCCTTAGTGCAGTGCCGGGTATTTTGGTCTATTTTTGGAGATTTTCTTATGAAAAAAACAATTAAAATCAAAACCAACCTTCTGGCAGGTATCGTAATGGGACTGTTTTCAGCCATCATGCTTCTGATAATGCCTACACAGGTACGTCTTCCCATGTGGGATTCAGGAGCACCGAGCCCGCGTATCATACCCGGCATATGTCTCGTCGGGATACTTATCTGCTCGATTATTCTTATAGTTCAGAGCCTGGTGTTTCATAAAGAGCATATTTATGAGTTCGTCTGGGAAAATGAAAGAAAAGAGTTACTGCTCATCGGTGCACTGGTAGTGTTTGTTGCACTTACAAAGATGCTTGGATTTATTCCTGCCGGAATACTTATCTTTTGTGCCATTCAATGGTTTGAAGGCGAAAGAAAGCCGCTCATTTACATTTATACACTGGCTATGGTAGTGATAGTTTACTTCCTTTTCCAGAATGTATTTCATGTGGATCTTCCGGCCGGAATACTCAAGGGAATAATCTAAAGAGGTATGGATATGGGTTATTTTGATTATATTTCTTCCGCATTTGCTGCGGTATTTACATTAGGAAACCTGGTATTTATATTCGGTGGAATGCTCATGGGCATGGTCATCGGCTGCATACCGGGTCTGAGCGTTACACTTGGAATCATCCTTTTCCTTCCGCTCACATACGGGATCAAGGATCCAAGTACAGCAATTATTTCACTCCTTGCGGTTTACGTAGGCGGAATGTATGGCGGTTCCATAAGTGCAATCACACTGAACACACCGGGAACCAATTCGGCTATCGCCACAACATTTGACGGTTATCCGCTGGCTAAGAAGGGAAGAGTTCTTCAGGCGCTTGATACTTCTCTTTTTGCGTCATCCTTCGGTGGTATCATCGGAGCACTTTTACTTCTTGTTCTTGCGGCTCCTATAGCAGCATTTGTTTCAAAGTTCACTTCGGTTGAATATTTTTCGATGGCTATTCTCGGAATCTCACTTCTTGCGGGT
>DFGZ01000362.1 GCA_002371295.1 Oribacterium sp. UBA3737
CATAGGTTATTTGACACTACCTTCAACGTAACGTTTTATTTTTATCCAGATTCCTCTTTTATCTCACTGATAGAAGTCTTCATATTCTCGCCGGGTTATTTAAAAAGTTTGAACAAATCACCTGATCCAAAGGTGGTCTTCCGATAGACCTTGTTATAGATTGCCTTCTTCGGATGTAAAATCCCCATTTCCTTCTTACCATAGCCCGGAATCAGTGCCTTTTTCACAGCACGGGTTGCTCTTCCCTTCGTCCTGGCGCTCAATGATTTCTTTAAACTGGGTTTTCTCATTCCGTATTTCATGTTAGCCGCCTCACATTTCAAAAAATTCCGCTTGCTTGAAGATCCGGCAATTGTGCAATCGCTGATCGCACAATTCGATTGTCACGATCTCTGTATTCTCGTACCGTTTGAGAACAGGCTGGCCGTATCCAATTGTCTGTATCCGATTTCTATTGCAGACTTCACAGCATCGGCTGCCTTATCGTTATCTATAAGTCATGTTCCAAGTGCAAGCTGCGGAACAACAACACCATTTGATAATGTGATCGTATTATTAAACATCTTTTATTTCCTCCCGTCCTGTTTTATGATAATTTGCCATAGTCTTCATCTGACACGGCTTCAAGCCATTCGTTACTTGTCTCATCTCCGGCAACCTCGATGGCAAGGTGCGAGAACCATGAATCCGGTGCCGCTCCGTGCCAGTGCTTTACTTCCGCAGGAATGTTTATTACTTTACCGGGAGTCATCTCCACGGCTTCTTTACCCCATTCCTGATAATATCCTCTTCCGCCAATGCAGATCAGCATCTGTCCGCCGCCGCTCTTTGCATGATGGATATGCCAGTTATTTCTGCATCCCGGTTCAAAAGTTACATTGAACACCGGCACCTGCTCTTTCGATACAGGAGCAAGATAACTCTGTCCTACGAAGAACTCTCCATAAGGATTTTCTTCTCCGATAGGGAAGAAAATGGTATTCTGATACTTATCCTTCTCTGTAACAGTCTCTGACGTTTCATTCCATACTTCCTTTGCCAGGCGGAATACTGCCCAACCCTTTGGCCATCCTACATACATGGTGGCATGTGTTATGATGGCTGCAATCTCTTCCTTGGTAACTCCATGAGCCTTCGCATTCTGAAGATGATATGAAAGCGATGAATCTGTAATACCGGAAGCCATAAGTGAAACTACCGTAATGATGCATTTTGTCTTTACATCTATTGCTTCTTCATTCCATACTTCACCAAAGAGTACGTCATCATTTAAATGTGCGAACATTGGCGCAAATTCCCCCAGCTGCTCTCTTCCGGCTGTCTGTACTATCTTCTCGCTCATTTTATATGCCTCCTTAGAATTAGTGTTTTTATTAGTCCACCTCGCTTTATAAGAGCTTCAGCAGACAGTTATTTGTTATCTCAAAAACGGACTGGTATACATAGTCTACATTTGCCTCTTCATGGCTTGTCTCTGTTTATCCGTTACTGAGGTGTAAGGATATATTCCAAACATAAATGGGAAAAATATGTATACAAAATTTTGAATCTCCTGAACCGATTTCTCCGGACAGTACTTTGTGATTATCATGTATACATTCTTCATATACTCGCCATAAGCCACCTTAAAAAAAGCACCAGACCCATGAGTTTTAATTCTCATGGGCTGACGCTCAATATGCCTTTATTCTTTTGCAAAAGAAATGAACTCGGGGGTGAGGTGTTTTTTGTTTTCCTCATTTCTTTGTCCATTGTAAATATAACACACTCAAAAACGCCCGAAAACAGACGGCAAGCGGACATTTTGCAGACATTTTAAAAAAAGTCCGTTTTATTCAATGCTAACGGTTATAGTAACATCTCCATTAGAAAGAAGATCAGTTATATCTTCCGCATTCTTATCAGATATGTGACCAAGCTTTGTATATGACCAGCTATTAGAACCATAAAACACTACCATCTGATTTCCGGAGTATAGTACAATGTCACCTGATGTCGTTGTTGTCTGCTTATCATCTCGCGGCAAGTTCTGTCCTAATGAGCCTACCTGCTCAAAACCTCCATATATTGACATCTGGATTGTAACATCACCTTCTCTGGCCATATCCCGTAGTGCTGCTACAGCCTGGTTGTCTTCCCAATCCACATTTACTTTTGTATCACCGATTTTCATTATCATAGTGGTTTCTCCAATACCTGTTTCATCAGATGAAGTATTATTCTCAGCAGCCTGATTATCAACTTCTTCTGTGCGATATATTTCTGAGTCTTCTGATAAAACAGTTTCTTCTAGATTTTCCGATGCATAACTGGCAGCTGGCGAATCATGATTTGCATATGCTGTCTTAGTATCACCTGAACAGGCGCTGACCAAAAGCATCATGAACACACTAAACGTCGTCAAGATCAATTTCGTTTTCATCGCAAACCCATTCTATTTTAATGCCTTTCCAAACTCATAGGCTTCACTTAATTCCTCGGATTTACTTGAAGCCTCTCCCATATCGCCTATGCCTCCACAGAATAAGGAACCGGAGAATTCTGCCTTTTCAAAACAATCAACCCATCCCTGGAGTCCGCTTTCAGCCTTTTGGGGCACAAACTCTTCATCCTCAGCCGCAACAGAGAGCATATATACATTCCTGAACTTATAGTCTGAAGGATACAGAGGATTGAGCCTGTCCAAAAGAGTCTTCATCTGGCCGCTCAT
>DFGZ01000250.1 GCA_002371295.1 Oribacterium sp. UBA3737
ATGACTCTGACAGATTTAAAGGGAATAGGACCAAAAACAGAAAAACTGTTCAACAAACTGGGGATATATACGGTAAGTGATCTCTTGTATTATTTTCCTCATACCTATCTGTACTATAAAAAGCCTGAGCCCATAGGAAATCTTTCCGTGGGCGAGTCAGGAGCTGTTACAGGTATGCTCGAAAAGGATGCCTCTTTACTTAGGCTGAACGGCCTGATGATGACAAGCTCATACGTCCGTGACATTTCAGGAAAACTGCGTCTCACCTGGTTCAATGCACCATTTCTCAAAAATACACTGAAAGCCGGGTCAGCTTTTGTTTTCTTCGGCAAAGTCAGTGATTACAAGGGTCAGAAGACCATGAACCATCCGAAGATCTTTTCGGTTTTGGAGTACTCAAAAAAGACAGATACCCTTGAACCGGTATACGGACAGTCAAAAGGTCTTTCAAATGCAACCATCATAAAGGCCATAAGGCAGGCCATGGATGTGTCGGAAGCTCAGTCTGATTTCATCCCTCAGGCCATACTTTACAACAGGAAGCTCCCCGGTATGAATGAAGCGATCTTCCATATTCATTTTCCGGAATCCATGGAGGATTATAAGCATGCCCGTGAGCGCCTGGCTTACAACGAGCTCTTCCTGTTCTCCATGGCACTGGTGAAAAAGCAACAGAACACTGATAATCAAAAGTCCGGATTCATCCTTAAAAGAGATGCCCGGATAGATACCTTCATTTCAAATCTGCCCTTTACCCTGACAGAAGGTCAGGCAGCCGCAGTGGAAGATATACGAAAGGATCTGACAGGTGGTTTCATCATGAACAGGCTCCTTCAGGGAGATGTAGGATCCGGCAAGACCATAGTTTCCTTTATAGCGGCACTGGAAACAGCCTTCAACGGACATCAGGCAGCCATAATGGCACCGACAGAGATATTGGCATCCCAGCACTACGAAAAGCTAAAAAAGATAGTTTCTGACTCTGCTTACGACCTTAAGATTGCGCTCGTCACAGGCTCACTTAAAGCCTCCGAGAGAAAAATTCTTTATGGAGCCATCAGGAACCATGAAGTCGATATAATCATAGGTACCCATGCACTGTTCCAGGAGAATGTGATCTATGATGACCTTGCTCTTGTGGTGACGGATGAACAGCACCGTTTCGGGGTCAATCAGAGAAAGACTCTCGGGGAGAAGGGACAAAGCCCCCATACTCTTGTTATGTCCGCTACACCCATTCCCAGAACCCTGGCCATGCTTCTTTATGCGGATATGAAGGTGAGCCTGATAAAAGGCCTTCCTTCCAATCGTCTGCCCATTAAGAACGCGGTGGTCAATGAAAGCTACAGGAACAAAGCATATAAATTTATATATGATGAAATAAAAAAAGGCCGACAGGCCTATATTATCTGTCCTATGGTCGAAGATAATGATATGCTTGATCTTGAAAATGTAACTGACTATTCATCCAAAATACGAAAGCTCTTTCCGCCGGAAGTCAGGATCGATAAGCTTCATGGTAAAATGAAGCCCAAAGAGAAGGATGCTGTCATGGACAGATTCCTCCATAGGGAAATAGATATTCTGGTTTCCACAACCGTAGTAGAGGTCGGCGTGGATGTACCTAACTCCACGGTCATGATGGTAGAAAATGCCGAACGCTTCGGTCTCTCACAGCTCCATCAGCTACGAGGCCGTGTTGGAAGATCGGAGCATCAGAGCTACTGTATTTTCGTTGACAGCTCCAATTCCGAAAAATCTCGGCAGAGGCTTCAGATACTTGCATCATCAAACGACGGATTCCATATAGCAGAAGAGGACCTTAAGCTAAGAGGTCCCGGAGATATATTCGGAATCAGGCAGTCCGGAGCACTGGACTTCACCATAGCCGATATTTATCAGGATAAAGAGCTTCTCAGAAAAGCATCCGAAGATGCCATGTATGTACTTCGTTCCGATCCTGAACTTAAGGAAGCGGACAATCTGAATCTAAAACAGCAGCTAAACAGATATCTGGAAGAGAGCTATGTACTTTAAACACTAAATTCAGCAAGGAGAAAAAAATGAGAGTAATTGCCGGAAGTGCAAGAAGACTTCTACTTAAAACCATTGATTCCATAGACACAAGACCAACAACAGACAGAATAAAGGAAACCCTTTTCAATATGCTTCAGTTTGAAGTTCCGGGAGTTGATTTCCTCGATCTTTTTTCAGGCTCCGGTGGCATAGGAATTGAAGCTCTTTCGAGAGGTTCAAAAAGAGCAGTATTCGTAGAAAACAATCCGAAGGCGGTGGCCTGTATCAATGATAACATCGAGCATTGCAAGTTCGCCGACAGGTCTTTAGTGATGTCAACAGACTACATGTCAGCACTTAACAGACTTAACGGCAAGGGCTACAGATTCGGAATCGTATTTATGGATCCTCCTTACAATCGTGGTTTTGAACGTAAAGCCATGCAGCTTATTCATGACATGGACTACGTGGATGAGGATACTCTGTTTGTTATCGAAGCAGATATAAATGATGACCTGGCAGATGAGATATCAGCGATGGGGTATACTCTTCAGAGAGAAAAAACATACAAAACCAACAAACATGTTTTTTTCAAAAAAACAATTACAGAATAAAGCTTCCATATATTTACATTACAATATTGAACGTGCTATAAATATAAACCGAGAAAGAAGAAATACTATGATAATAGGTATCTATCCGGGATCCTTTGATCCAGTCACATTCGGTCACCTTGACATAATCGAAAGAGCTTCTAAGATGGTAGACAAACTGATTGTCGGAGTTTTGCAGAACAGTGCAAAAACCCCGTTGTTTTCCATGTCGGAACGTGTTAAAATGATTGAAGATTTGACCAAAAATTACGGAAACGTAGAGGTTAAATCCTTCGGTGGTCTAACTGTCAACTTTGCCCGTGAGTGCAACGCTACAGTTATTGTCAGAGGTCTGCGAGCAGTAACGGATTTTGAATACGAACTGCAGCTTGCTCAGACAAACAAAGTCATTGCCCCCGATATCGATACGATATTTCTTACTACAAATCTTAAGTTCTCTTATCTCAGCTCCAGTACAGTGAAGGAAATTGCCAGCTTTGACGGCGATATCCACGAATTTGTACCTGCCGAGGTGGAGATGAAGATGAAAGAAAAGTATAAAAAGTAAAAATTTAGTTATTATAAGGTGGATTAGATAAATGAGCAGAATTGAACAGTTAATCGGCGAGATCGAAGAATATATAGATAGCTGCAAGTACCAGCCTCTTTCAAATACAAAGATCCTTGTGAACAAGGAGGAGATGGAGGAGCTTCTTGTTGAGCTCCGTCTCAGAGTACCTGATGAGATCAAAAAGTATCAGAAGATCATTTCACAGCAGGAAGCTATACTGGCTGATGCAAAGAATCAGGCTGAGAGCATGATACAGGATGCAAGACAGCAGACAGAAGAGATGGTTTCTGAAAACGAGATCATGCAGCAGGCTTATAACGAGGCCAATGCCCTCGTACAGCAGGCTCAGGCAAAGGCCGATCAGATTCTTGCAGAGGCAAACGCAGAAGCGAACTCCGTAAAAGCCAGTGCGATTACTTATACAGATTCCATTCTTGCATCAATAGAAACCCTTGTCGGAAACTCTATTTCAGAGCAGCAGACAAGATATCAGTCTTTACTTGACAGCATGCAGAACACCTATAACCTGGTAACCGGAAACCGCAGAGAGCTCAACAGAGCTTTAAATGCGCCTCAGGATACTCAGTATACTGATTCATATCCAACCGCTCAGGATGACTATCAGCAGCAGTAATCAGCATTCTATTTGATTCATCTTTTCAGAGTATTTCATGATCATCATGAGATACTCTGTTTTTCAGCAATAATTAAGACTCCTGTAAGGCATAGATTTTTTTAACAGCTTAATTGTATATTGAACTTGACATGTCTTATTCTGTTTGCTAATATTTCACTTGCATAAAAAAGCGATGCGTGGCTCAGCTTGGTAGAGCGCTGCGTTCGGGACGCAGAGGTGGCAGGTTCAAATCCTGTCGCATCGATTAAAAAAGGTCCATGCCGAAGGCGTGGGCCTTTTTTAATCGACTCAATAGAACGTGAACCTGCGGC
>DFGZ01000112.1 GCA_002371295.1 Oribacterium sp. UBA3737
CCCTGTACTACTATTTTCTTGGAGTCGTCACTGCAAGGTGGTTTAAAGAAAACTTCGAGACCCATAGTACCGGAAAGATGATCTGCGGACTTTTACTGATCACAGCGTCATGGATTACCCAGGTTTTCACCACTGTAGGAATGCAGATGTTCGTTATAGCACCGGTGGATTTCCAGAAAATGGGTATTCTTCAGTATTGGTATGTCGGCGGTGAGATATCGAAGATGATGGGGGTGCTGATATCCCGGTGGCCTAAGCATTGGCTTATCCTCATTCTTTCTGTAGGCGGACAGGTGCTGATAAATGTGATCCGGAGACTCCTTCTTTGTTTTGGAATCTGGTTTATACTGTCCCTGAAGCTTCCTTTGGCAAAGGATTTCATGAAGAACAGCTTCTTTTTATATGCCATACATTATCCGATTGCCAGAATCGGTATATATATGTTAGAGTACATGAACGTTGGTTACCATAGAGCGGAGGAGCAGGCTTTGAGGCTTCTGGTGTATCTCGTAACACCGGCCCTTTGCGTTTCCGCCGCTTACATGATGAAAAAAATGCTCAGGAGGAAAACTCCTTTTATATGGAAGATATTCAGTGGAGGTAGATGATAATGTTTATTGCGGATCATTGGAAAGATTATGAAGTTATAGATACAAGTTCCGGAGATAAGCTGGAAAGATGGGGTAAGTATATCCTTCGTAGACCGGATCCCCAGGTAATCTGGCAGACTCCTTTTAAAAATCCGAATTGGAAGAAGCTGAACGGACATTATCATCGTTCGGAAAGAGGCGGTGGAGAGTGGGAGTTCTTTGATCTCCCTAAGCAGTGGAAGATTTCTTATGTATTGGGAGGAACCGCAGCACGCCCTTCGAATTTTGATGAGAAGAATAAAGAAACCTACAGACCGGTGGCGCCGGTTTACGGAAATCTTGAAAAGCTGCCTGAAAAGAGCAGAACCTTAACCTTCCACTTAAAGCCCTTTGCCTTCAAGCATACCGGACTTTTCCCCGAGCAGGCTGCAAACTGGGACTGGTTTTCCGATGAGATCCTCGGTGAAGTCAACAGACGTAAGGCTCAGGGATCGGAAGAACCTGTAAAGGTGCTTAATCTTTTTGCTTACACAGGGGGAGCAACATTGGCAGCAGCCGCAGCAGGCGCACATGTTACTCATGTGGATGCCTCAAAGGGTATGGTTCAGTGGGCAAAGGAGAATGCCGATGCCTCGGGACTCTCACAGGCCCCCATCAGATGGCTGGTGGATGACTGTACAAAGTTCGTTGAAAGAGAAATCCGCCGCGGCAATAAATATGATGCAATCATTATGGATCCCCCATCCTACGGACGGGGTCCAAAGGGCGAGATATGGAAGATAGAGGATGCTGTTTATCAGCTTATAGAGCTGTCTTCAAAACTACTTACCGATAAAAGCCTTTTCTTCCTTATAAATTCATACACCACCGGACTTCAGCCTGCGGTTATGAGTTATATGCTGGGAGTTATAATCAAAAACAGGTTCGGCGGAGAGATACATTCGGAAGAAGTGGGACTTCCGGTGGCCGAAAACGGGATGGTACTTCCCTGCGGATGTTCCGGAAGGTGGGTCAGAAATACGAAATAATCAATGGAAAAGGGCGCTTCCGTGAACCGGTTGATGTAAGATAATCGTAATTAAATCACGTCGATTATTAATGGAATAGAAATTGCAATTAACATCCCTGAAAGCTATTATTAAATCAAGAAAAGATAGCTTGTGAAACAGACAAGTTTTTTGGAGATTGATGACTCCGGCAGGAGACAACTTTCGGAGGATCATCAGGAGGGTGTTATATGTTAAGAAGAAAAATTGCAAAACTTGCATTGATGACCGGAGCATTGGCAGCGATTTCTGCCATCCATGTCATGGCAGCAGGCTGGACAACAAACGCAAAAGGCGATCAGGTGTATGTCCAGGATACAGGAAATGTTGTTACCAATTCTTGGATAAAGGCCAATGACAACGGATCGGTTATATGGTATTACGCTACTCAGGACGGAACCTTACGTAAGGGTGGCTGGCAGACAGTAAACGGCAATAAATATTATTTCGATGAAAACGGTGTTATGCAGACCGGATGGATCGATGAGTACAAGTATTATTGCGATCCCAACTCAGGTGCCGCAGTGACAGGCTGGAAATATCTTCCTATTCCTGATGATTTTTCCTATTACTATTCAGATAATGCGAATTTTTCCGCAGGTGCCTATGCATGGTTCTTCTTTAACACCAGTAATTCACAGAAGTATTTTGCTGATAGTGAAAATGTAACCGTAAAGACCATAAACGGTGTAAAGTATGGCTTTGATGAGAATGGTGTGATGCAGCTTGGCTGGGCCAAGGTTAAGGATACAACACCGGAGATTGCAGGTTATATGTTCTTTGCCGAGAAGACAGACGGAAACTTCAAGCAGGGACAGCAGATATCCGGAACATGGTATACAACGGTTGGTCCTCTTGTGACATCAGGTTCAGGATCCTTCGATAAGGATCTTGCAACAGGAGATGTTGAGTATTTCTATTTCAAGCCTTCAGGATACGTTGCAGCAGGAAACAGCAGTGCTTATCAGGTATGCTCTGTAAACAACAAGAGATATCTGTTCAATGAAAAAGGAAATCCGGTATACGGAATGCAGCTCGG
>DFGZ01000135.1 GCA_002371295.1 Oribacterium sp. UBA3737
ATCTCCCATCAGAGATGGTCGATTTCGCGTTGTCGGTCTAGTGCAAAAAAGGAGACTGTCCACTTCAATAGTGAAACAGCCCCCTCATTGAGCTATACCCATTTAATGACATGAGTGTCAAAAGTATTTGCCACTCACTGATGATGCGCAGCACGCAGCTTTGAGTGTTTCAATGGAATCTGTAAAGATTCCTGCTCTATGCTCACGATTATGTGCATGCTGCTTTTAATTCGTAAGAAGCTTCAAAAGTTCATTTCTAATTCCGGCATAATGCTCCTGATTGATTCCGAAATCCATATCCTTATAGGTCCATAGCGCACAACCTATATTTTCTTCTGAAAATATGGTCATAACATCCCGGAACCAGCGAAGCGTATCCTCTTCAGGCGCCTGATCTATAACTCCGAACTCCCCGACATAAAGAGGCGCACCCTTTTCTTTGGCGGCATCCACCGCCACCTTCACTATTTCTCTCAGGAAGGAGATATCCATCTCATCGTATTGACGATTCACAACTGTCTGTCCCTGAGTTCCTAATATACGGGATTTTTCCCTGTATTTCTCATAGCTGTCAGGATAATGTACAGTCTCTATCTCCTTCATCACGGGCATCCAATGTGCCCATTGGTGTGTGAATACCAGAGGCTCGTAGAAATGGAAGGTGAAAAGGATTCTGTCATCTGCCGGTTTCTCGAGATACTTTATGGTATCGGCACTGTTCCACCTTATACCGCCGTAAATTATCCAGGCGTCCTTTGAGTGATTTCTGATAACGGAAACGGCCTTCTTTATGAGAGCGTTCCATGCATCGGCATTCTCATCCTCCACAACTTCATTAAGAAGTTCAAAGGCCACACTTTCATAAACCGAATATTCCTTTGCTATCGTATCCCAGAGATTCAAAAATCTTCCCTGAACCTTCTCATCGGTGAAAAGACGATTCTTTTCCGTATCACCTGCATCGTTGAAATCATAGCCGTAAGCCTTGTGAAGGTCGAGGATGACAGACAGGCCCTGTCCCTCGCACCAGGAGATCACATCATGTACTCTCACGAATCCTTCATTCTTACGCACACCATCTTCGGTTTCGAACACCTCATAATCTATGGGAAGACGTATATGATCGAAGCCCATTTCCCTGATCTTTCGTATATCTTCTTCCACTATGAAGCTGTCGTAATGCTTTTCCTCATGAGTGCATTGGGATAAAAATCCACCTAAATTTATACCTCTTTCAAGTGATATCATTCCTTTACACCTCCCAATGTAACACCTTCAACTATGAACTTCGACAGCAGTATGTATACGAAGATAATAGGTACTATGGCGATGGTGATGAGCATGTAAACCTTACCCATATCAAACTTCAGGAAGTCGGCACTTCTCAGTGAAGCGATAAGTATGGGCAATGTCTTTTTCTTCTGTGTGCTGAGCACCAGTGCAGGAATAAAGTAGTTATTCCATGAAGATACAAAGGCAAATATAGCCTGAACTGCCATAGCCGGCTTCATGATGGGAAGTACAATGCTGTTAAAGGTTCTGAATTCACTTGCTCCGTCAATTCTTGAAGCCTCAACAAGAGACATGGGAAGTGATGACTGCATATAGCTGTACATGAAGTAGAAAACCGAGGGTGCAGCTACTGAGGGCAGAATCAAAGGAAAAAATGTATCTGCCATGTTCATCTTTGTGATCAGTCGTAAGAATCCGAGAGCTGACACCTGTGTAGGCATTACCAGAATAAGCATGATAAATACAAATGCAGCTTTTTTGAGTTTGAAATCGTACGCGTAAAGACCGTAAGCTGTCAATGCTGAGAAATAGCATGAAAGCACAGCCGAGAAAGACGATACTATGAGTGAGTTGGTGATACCGTTGAAGATAGGAACATTGGCATCATTCGCCACATTTGTGAGATTCTTGATGAATGCCGCACCAGGCAGAGCCGAGAAACCCTTTTGTATATCAACATGCTCTCTCGTTGAATTTATAAGAAGTATATAGAAGAAGAAAAGACACAGAAATGTCAGTATCGAGAGCAGAATATATGCCATGACTTTTCTTATATTGGTCTCTGTGATTTCTTTTTGCTTTCTTGCATTCATAGCTCTTCCTCCTTACATAACAGCATCTCTGTCTTTGTGCCTCTTCTTAGGCTTTTCGTTTTCAGCACTGTTCATCGAAAAGTAAACGCAGAGGCAAAGAACAGCGCATACTATGAACAGTACCACTGAAAGTGCACCGGCCATTCCGTAGTTTCTGCTGAACAGATGCTTGTTCAGGTACATGATTATGGTCATGGAGGTTCTGTCAGGTCCTCCTGTTCCGTCTGTAAGAATCTGCGGAACATCGAACATCTGAAGACCACCGATCATGGAAGTGATGAACACATATACTAAAATAGGTCTGATATTTGGTAATGTAATATAGAAGAAGGTCTGTCCATGATTACATCCGTCAAGCTCCGCAGCCTCAAAGAGTGAAGGGTTGATACCCATTACAGCTGCCATAAGAATGATAGTAGTATTTCCGAACCACATAAGAAAGTTCATGGATGCGATAAGACCTCTGGTTCCCCATACCTCAGAAAGAAAACGGTATGGTTTTGCAAGAATTCCGGAATCTACAAGGAATGAATTGACAGGTCCTATATCGGAGAACAATGCGAAGAATAACATTGAGAATGCGCTTGCCATGATCAGATTTGGCATATAGATAACCACCTTGAAGAACTGCTTGCCTTTGATCATAAGCCTTGCGTCAGTGAACCAGGCCGCAAGAATAAGAGAAACCGTGATCTGGGGGATGAATCCAAGTATCCAGAGGATAAATGTGTTTCCCATATACTTGGGAAGATCTGTCTCAAAAAGTGTTTTGTAATTCTCAAGTCCCACAAATACAGGTCCTATTTCCTTGAGACCGCTTCTGTAATACTCAAAAAAGCTGTAATAAATTGTTGAACCGAGTGGAATCAACTGAAATATTGCGAATGTGATAAAGAACGGAAGGATAAATATATATCCCCATTTCGAATAGCTGACTTTTTTACTTTTAACTTTTTCTGATGATGTCATTATATCCCTCCAGATTTCTTTTTTTCAGGGCAGAGATTACTCTCTACCCTGAATTACTATTCACTATTCAATTTATGACACGCCTGATTCTTGGCAGATTCGGTTTATTCCGGCCATACAACCTCTGTGATTTCAGGATAGGACTCCTTGATGGAAGTCTCGAAGTTCTGCTTTGCTGTATCGAGATCAACATTACCGTTAAAGTAATCCTTCATTGCTCTCTGGATAAGTTCATTACATCCCTGATCATATGGAGAGATATTGCTCATATCGATCTCCTTTGCTGTATTTGAGAACAGTGCGACATGGTTCTGACCACCGAGGAACTCTGAACCAAAGCTTGAATCGGCAGCTATTGCCTCCATACCTGAAATGGTATTTGTGTAGTCCTGGATATCCTGATTTCTTGTCATGGATTCCATGATCTCGTGATTACATGTGAGCTGCTTCATGATGTCTTTAATGTCATCGGCATTGTCAGTTCCTGCTGCTGCGCAAAGCCATGTTCCGCCCCAGTAATATGGTGCAGGTCCGTAGCATACTGCCCAGTCGCCGAAGCCCTTCTCTCCTGCATTTCCGAGAAGAGTGAAGTTGATTCCCCATGTTGAATAGAAGAAACCGAATACCTTACCGTCAGCACCCTGATCTGAAGCCCAGCCGTCATCCCAGAGAGATGTCTTGTTGTTGTATCCCTTATCTGTATAGTTCTTGGTCTGCTCGATCCAGCGCATTATATTCTTATCAACATTTACTGTTGTTCCTGTTACCCACGGAGCGGAAACATTGTTTGAGAATGTACGGTAAGAATCATCAAAACCTGAAAGCATCTTGTAGCCCTTCTCATGAGCCTTCTCTGCTACCTCGTCAAATTTATCCCAGCTTGAAAGAGCCTCCTGAACCTTATCGGGGTCATCTGTGCCGAGTACATCTTTGGCGATAGATCTTCTGTATGCGAAAAGTCCCGGTGTTGCCTGCCATGTGGTTCCCTTCTGAACTCCATCTATGGAAACTATATCCTTTGTGTACTGATACTGATCCGCAAGATCATCTGAGGTAAGTCCTATATCGTTCTTGACATCCAGAGTGTAATCGGAATCTACATATTTCAATGCATAATCGGCCTCGATCAGGAACATATCGATCTTGTCATCGGCAGCTGCATTATCCTGGGCCATCAGAGCCTCATCCAGCTTGTTCTGATAGTTGTTGTTGACATTTTCATTGATGGTCCACTTAACAACTGTTCCGTTCTTAAGTGTAGTGGTAGCCTTATCGCTTGCCACAGACTCTACCTCCGGATAGAAATCATTGAAACGGGAACGGAATTCCTCGTTCCAGCACCAGATGTTAAGTACCTTGCCATCTGATGAGACATTTGCAGCCGGAGCCTTGGACTCACCTGAAGGAACATGGCTTCCACCTCCGCAGCCTGTCAGTCCCACCATTGTTGCTCCAAGAAAAAGAGCTGAACCAATCATCATTAATTTCTTCATAACAACCTCCTATTTTTATATGTTGTACATATTTATTTCCCACTTACATCTTCTGCCGGGCCTGAAGTGAATCTTCGGGTTTCAAGTCAGCAGGAGTTGTTTATTTTATCATGCAGCACATGCACACGAAGTTGTGCGATGGCGCTGTCGGTGAGCGGCAAATACTTTTGACACTCACCTCATTTCATCACAGATAGTATCTTCAGATGCTCTTTACGGTTTTGCCTTCCTGTATCCTGCCCTGCACCTTTATCTGCTCTGCGATACTTGTTCTTGGGTTCTCTATGATATCTATAAGCTTCTGCACAGATCTGATACCGATTTCAGCTGTATCCTGATAGTAGGTGGTGAGCTGCGGGCTCAGAGCTCTCGACAGTCTGATTCCATCATAACCGACCACACTTACATCTTCAGGAATCCTGAGTCCAAGCTCGTCCAGTCCCTGACGACCTCCTATATAGGAATAATCATCCGGGAAAATAATAGCCGTAGGACGATCCTTCTGATCCATCAGTTCCTTGACAGTATCCCTGCAGCTTTCTATATCATGGTAGCGGGATTCAAGAACGTAGCTGTCCGGAATATCTATGCCGTTTTCCTCACAGGCTCTGTAAAATCCTGCCATTCTTTTATCTGTTACCGAAGTACTCTCGCCGTGTATGAAAGCAATTTTCCTGTGGCCATGATCGATAAGGTACTTTGTCAGCTCATACTCCCCTTCAACATTGTCCGAAAGTACGCTGCTTCTGTCGTTGTACACATAATCAATGGAAACCGTCGGTATATCGCTGTACACAAGCTCCTGAACAGCCTGACTTTTGAAATCAACACTTGCTATAAGTACACCGTCACATTTACGGTATCTGGCATGTTCAAGAAATGAAGCTTCTCTTCCTGCGATGTTCTTACATATAAATGTAATGTCATATCCCAGTCTTTCCGCTTCGGTCTTTGCACTGTTAAGAATCTCAGAAAAGAATTCATGTGTAAGACCGCAGGCTGTTTCATCTATAAAAAGAACTCCGATATTATGTGAAACACTTGTCTTTA
>DFGZ01000203.1 GCA_002371295.1 Oribacterium sp. UBA3737
GCAGAGAAAGATGATGTTTCCGGCGCTAAACCGGACGCCAAGGCTAATGTTGAACTCCACGCAGATATTCAAAAGGAACAGCCATCTCCTGAATGGATAACAAATCTGGATGCTGCCAGGGACGAAAACACCAAGCAGCTTTTCGTTGTTGCCGGAATGGGCATGGATAAAACAACCGCTACTGTTTCAATGCACGAAAGAGATAAGAGCGGAAACTGGATACAGATTCTGTCAACTCCCGGATTTGTAGGACTTAACGGTCTCTGCCTTGATGAGGATCATAAAGAGGGCTGCGCACAGACTCCTATAGGCACCTACCACTTCAATAAAGCCTTCGGAATTGCCGATGACCCGGGATGTCAGATTCCTTATGTAAAGGTAGACGACGATACCTGGTGGTCAGGTGATGACCGCGAAGGTATGCATTATAACGAAATGGTGGATATAAAGGATTTTCCTGAGCTTGTAAAGGACAACAGCGAGCATATCACAGATTATGAGTATCAGTACCAGTACTGCCTCAACATCAGCTTCAATGAAGAGGGTGCTCCCGGAAGAGGCTCTGCTATATTCCTCCACTGCTTCGGACCGCTTAAGCCTTATACCGGCGGATGCGTTGCTCTTCCTGAGAACATCATGAAGCTTGTGATGCAGAAAGTAACCGGGGACTGTGTAGTCGTTATAGACACATTTGAAAATCTGGGCGGAAGCTTCTGAATATTTACGGCAAAACAGCCGGAGCATTTTCATGCCCCGGCTGTTTTTTCAATTTCATGGTATATACTGCAGCATCGCGGTTCTTCTGAAACCTGATATCACATACATTATTCCCGAATATACGAGTCCGATGCAATAAATGAACACAGCAAGCTTCGTGTACCTTAAAAATATGATACAGCAGACAGCCAGACACACATCTATGATTCCGTGACTAAGCTTCAGCTTGAAATGCTTCGACCCGTTTTTCCTTGTCTCCCGTGCCCTGAGTATCTCTATCACTCCCGAAAAGGCATGTAACATGGCAAGATAAAGCAGTACATACATACCGGGAACATCAATCAATGACATGGTAAGGATTCCGAAATCCATCCGTACCATACCGTTATAAAGAGCTCTTCTTCCTCCCACCATAAACTTTGCCATAGTGAAGTAATAGAACAGCTTACCAACCCCGGAGACAAGAAATCCCCCTCCGATAAGCACCAGAATTGCCATATAGGACTCATTAGCATATTTCACCATGAAGCCGGCAATAAGGATCATCATAAGTCCAAACAATATTCTGCTTAACCTTTGAAATTTTGTCATATAAAAACTCCATTCCGGTACGATACCGGCAAAAAAGTGTCTGAAAACTGAATTTTTACTCAAATCATCACGCCATCTTTGAGAATCCGGCAAGCATATTTCCCGATTTAAAAATCTCGCTTGTCACCATACCCTTTTGGGCAAGAGCTCCTTTTATAAATTTTCCGATAAAGGTCTTTTCTTTTTCGTCTTTACCGGCTTTACTGTACTCATCCTGATATTTTTCAACATCAAAATCAGGGATTTCCCGTCCTGAAAGCTCCTCCCCAAACTCCTTCCAGTCTGAACAGGCATTGATCTGTCTCTTCCGTAGGATTTTATCGATCCGGCCCCCATACATCTCAAGTACCGATTCATCATACCGATTTTTTTCAAAGCCTTCACTGTCTCCCTTAAGATACTTAAGGGCGTACACCATTTGAGAGAAGGCCTTCCTGTAATCTTCGGGATTATCTTTTATCAGCTCATGATATTCACCCCAGGCCGGAAGATACTTATACTTCGCAAAGGAATAATCAGGGAAATGTCCTGCTCTTCCATGTCCGAGGTTCATGATTGAGGTTTCACGACTCTGAAAAAGGCTGTTGGAATACAGACCCTTTTCAACATCATCGGGAGCTGAAGGATTATGCCTGAACTTTACTTTCATCCATTTTCCCTCTGCTTCTGAAGAATCATTTTCCCCCCTTCCCGCCGCTTCTCGAAACTCGTAAAAATGTTCATCTGTATTATTGATAACCAGAGACGGTGTTCCCGCAAAATATCTGTGAGCCCAGGTATCCGCCAGAACATGCATGGCTATCCCGACATGCTGGAGACCATGCCCTTTAGCAAGCTCCACGGTCTTTTTCAAAAGCTCCCCATTAGGACCGCAGATCAGCCTGTACCTGTCCATGTACCTTTTGGTCCGCTTTGCTTTTTCCGCATAAAGATCCTTGGGCAAAAAATGAAACGATGCCCATATCCTGGTTATATCCTGAATCCCCGATATGTCTGTACCTGCATCCATCATTTCAAGCTGTAATTGTGTTGTTGCCGCATCTTGAGTGGCGCCTATCTTTAAAAGAAGCGTTCTTGAACAAAGATCTACAAACTGGGCACTGAAGCAGATATCCAGGCACTCTTCATGGACGAAACCGGCAAGGAACGCCGCACAGTAGGTGGCATAATAATGAAAATCTTCCTGCATATCACACCTCACTTAAATCCATGCCTTTTAAAAGTTTGTTTACCTGAAGGACAGAATATATTATATCCCCAAGCACATAGCAGGTGGCAATGTCCACAATTAACGCAGCCAATATGGCATCCAGGTTCATAAGATTATCTTTAATTTCAATTATATATCCCGGAATTCCGATAAAGAGAAGAAACCAATGAAGCCCGGCAAATATCAAAAATACAATACTTTTCCTATGACCCTTTGCAAAGCTTATGGCTTCTCTTCCCACATACAGATACATCAGATACATGAATCCCAGGAGTGCGAATAAAAGTACATACATATCCCCACCCCATAACCTCAGTTCTTCTTCTGTTACTTCAATTAACCCCAAAATGGTTTTGTCGCCAAAGTAATTGATAATGATATATTTCAGTATAGTCCATAGTCCGATCAGCAACATTGCCTGCCCGTTTAATTCTATATTCTTCCGGTATCTTCTTAACTTTACTTTTGTTTCCTCATCCATGGCATATCTTTCGCTCCCTTCAATCAGGCAGTTTTCTGACTACCTGATCATAAGTAAAAATCGACCGGATCAATGGATTATATAAATGAGTTAGAGATTGCTTCAGATAATGTTACAAAAGTCACAAACAAAACCGGAGGGTCTGTTCCGAAAACAGAACAGACCCTCCGGTTTTTAGATTACAAATACTTACAGGATCACAATACACTCATATGGTCTTAAGGCATCAATACTTGAAAGCTGCTTCTGGTCATAGTTTGAGAGTAAAATTTTCCTGCCTGTCATATCTATACTTTGAGGCAGACTCACTTCATCTGATGACATATTGTTGAGCACTATGATATCTCCATCCTCTCCGATTCTCTTATAGGCCAAAATCTCTTTTACAGAATCGTAGATAAATTCGATACTGCCGTCCCGAATGACCTCATACTCCTTCCTGAGATTTACAAGCTTTCTGTAAAAGTTAAGAACAGAATCTTCATCCGCTTCCTGGTCAGAAACATTAACACCCTCCCGCTCCCTGGGAAGTCCTATCCAGGGTTCACTTTCGGAAAAACCTGCATAGTTAGTATTATCCCACTGCATGGGTGTTCTGGAATTATCTCTTGACCTTTCGCCAAGGATATGGAGAGCCTCCTTTTCGCTCTTTCCGCTTTCCAGAAGTATCTTATAGTAGTTAATGCTCTCCACATCACGGTAATCCTCTATCTTTTCAAAATGAGGATTCATCATGCCTATCTCTTCACCCTGATAGATATAAGGCGTTCCGCGAAGCATATGTATACTGCAGGCCAGCATCTTGGAAGATTCTTTCCAATATTTATGCTCGTCTCCCAGGCGTGAAACAACTCTCGGCTGGTCGTGATTACACCAGAAAACCGCATTCCAGCCGTTTTTCTCCTGCATACTGAGCTGCCATTCACGGAAGATGGTTTTCAGCTTATCGTAATCCGGTTTCTGAAGCTCCCATTTTTCTCCATCCTTGTAATCTATTTTCAGATGGTGGAAGTTAAAGCACATAGAAAGCTCCTTCTCCCCGGGATCCGTATATCTGACACAATGATCGATGCTGGTGGAGGACATTTCTCCTACAGTCAGCAGATCCTCTATGCCGGTATCCGCCACAAGCTCCTTGAGATATTCATGTACATGAGGACCATCGGTATAATATCTCCGTCCGTCACCCTCGTCATCATCCCGGAATATTTCCGGCTTGGAGATAAGGTTCACAACATCAAACCTGAAGCCCCGGACTCCCTTACCCTTCCAGAAGAGAATAACCTTCTTCAGTTCATTTCTCACCTCCGGATTGTCCCAGTTAAGATCCGCCTGTGATACATCAAAAAGGTGAAGATACCATTTCCCGAGAGAAGGAACATATTCCCATGCGTTTCCGCCGAACTTTGACTGCCAGTTGGTTGGCGGCTCGTCAGCATTACCATCCCGGAAAATATAGTAGTTCATATACTTCTCTTCACCGGCGAGGGCCCGCTTAAACCACTCGTGCTCTGTTGATGTGTGATTGAAAACCATATCAAATATGATCCCCAATCCACGTTTTCCAGCTTCTGATATCAGCTCCGTAACATCCTCCATATTTCCGAACATAGGATTAATGTCGAGATAATCTGCTATATCGTACCCATTGTCATTCATGGGTGATTTAAAAAGAGGTGTGCTCCAGATATAATCAACTCCCAGGCTCCGGATATAGTCAAGCTTCTCGATGATACCCCTTATATCACCGATTCCGTCGCCGTCACTGTCATAAAAGGACTTCGGATATATCTGATAAATCGTACTCTTACTAAAATTCTTCATAACTTTCCTCCATGGGTCAGGCACGAGCCGAATTAATCCGAACTCGAATCTCACCCTCCAAATAATCTCAAAAGTTTACTGTCAAACTCATTTGGAGGATCAGACAGCTGCCAGATTAATCCTGACTGCTGCCGACCCACATTTCAGATTTCAATGCTTACTTTCAAACTCTTATACCTGTTTCAAACGCTTACCGCCGGCTTCATAGCCTTTACGGTTCCTCTTTTTTTGCCCACCACAACAGTGAGAAGGAACGGAACTGCCACAGCAACAAGTGTACAGATTGCAAAGCTTAACATATGCTGCGGCTGTATCGAAAGGATACCCGGAAGACCGCCTACACCGATGGCGTTGGCTGTTGTTCCTGTTGCCACGCAGATTACAGCGGCACATGCCGAACCGATCATTCCGCATACGAAAGGATAAACATGCTTTAAGTTTACTCCAAACATAGCAGGCTCTGTTACGCCGAGATAGCAGGAGATGCATGAAGGAACATTAACCTCCTGAGCCTCCGGATCCTTCTTCTGTAAGAAGATCATTCCAAGGACTGCTGAACCCTGTGCGATATTTGAAAGAGCGATCATAGGCCAAAGCATGGTTCCACCGTAGTCAGCGATGAGCTGCAGATCGATGGCATTGGACATATGATGAAGACCTGTGATAACCAGCGGTGCATAAACGAAACCGAAGATTCCACCGAAGATAACCTTCATTGAACCTGTGATACCTGCGTACACAACAGCTGAAATCGCTGAACCGATCTTCCATCCTATAGGTCCCAGAACAAAGTGTGCTGCAATAACCGATAAAAGCAGACTGCAGAACGGAACAACTATCATTGAAACAACCGCAGGAGTGATCTTTCTGAAGAATTTTTCAAGGTATGCCAATGTAAATGCCGCAAGCATTGCCGGTATAACCTGAGCCTGATAGCCTATCATGTTTACTTTGAAGAAACCGAAATTCCATGCCGGAATCTCAGTAGCGCCTGCAACAGCATAGGCATTTAAAAGCTGTCCTGATACAAGTGTGAGACCCAGAATGATACCGAGAATCTGTGTGGTTCCCATTTTCTTTGTAACTGACCAGCAGATACCAACAGGAAGCATATGAAATACCGCTTCACCAATAAGCCACAGGAAACTGTCTATTCCCGCCCAGAATACACTGATGTCACATAAGGTTTTGGTTCCGTTTTCGAAAAGGTACAGACTGTCAATGCAGTTTCTGAAACCGAGGATCAGACCTCCTGTGATGATGGCCGGGATGAGTGGTGCAAATACCTCTGCCAGAGCTGTTATCATTCTCTGAAGTGCATTCTGATTCTGCTTTGCAGCACTCTTAACCGCATCCTTTGACACGCCTTCGATGCCTGATACCGCGATGAAATCATTGTAAAAATCACCTACTGTTGTTCCGATGATCACCTGGAACTGTCCTGACTGTGTAAAGCTTCCCTTTACCGATTTGAGCTGCTCTATACCCGGAACATCTGCCTTTGCCGGATCATTAAGAACAAATCTCATTCTGGTAACACAATGTGATACCGCTGCAATATTCTCTTTTCCACCTACGAGCTTTAAAAGCTCCTTTGCGTCCTCCGCATACTTACCCATAACGACCTCCGTTTAAAATCATCTTGTTTGAACAAGTTCTGGGAAATTTATAACACACTTGTTTAAACATGTCAACAAAAATTCCGCAAGTTGTTTAAACAAGTTTTTCTGA
>DFGZ01000375.1 GCA_002371295.1 Oribacterium sp. UBA3737
AGCTTGTTCAGATTCTTATCATTGCTCCTGGCACTTATGGAATAGAAATTATCATAGCCAAAATCAAAGAGTTTTTTGGTATCTGAGTACTGTGCACTATGACCGTTAAGTATCACAGCGATAAGAGTCATGCCGTCTCTTTCACATGCCGTAACCAGGGTATTACCTGCCAATGTTGTATAGCCGGTCTTTCCTGCGAAAACTCCGGGATAGTAGTCCGAATAGCTTTTTCTCATCATATGATGGTGGGCGTAAACGGTATTCTCGCTGTCATCAACATTGGGATATTTTGTTATGGGTGCATGTGTATAGGCCTGGGTTGCATCAATGCTGCGGAAGGTATCATTTTTGATGGCATACTGCATGATCTTTGCATAATCGTAAGCGCAGGTATAATGCTCCGGATCGTTAAGTCCCGATGGATTGACAAAGTGAGAATTAACACATCCAAGCTCCGCGGCTTTTTCATTCATCAGATCTGCAAATTTTTCATTGGTTTTTGAAATATATTCGGCCAAAGCATTGGCACAGTCATTTGCTGAATGAAGCAGGAGGCCGTAAAGACAGTCACGCACAGAAAGCTTGTCACCCGGAACCGCACCGATGATGGTTGAATTGGGTTCCAGATTCGTATTTACCGCTGCATAGGAAAAGGTGACCTTGTCTTCCAGATTATCACAATTCTCAAGTACCAGGATTGCTGTAAGAACCTTTGTTATGGAAGCCGGATAATAGGCGGTGGTTGCATTCTTTTCATAAAGTACGGCACCGGAATCGGCATCAATCAGGATTGCACCGTCTGATACGATATCAAAGTCAGCCTGAGGCCATCCTTCGGCATAGCACCTTGAGGTGATAATGAAGACGGAGGCAAGGGTCATCAAAACCTGCTTACACAGCTTATTTTTGTTTATAAAGGATTTAATCTTTTGTATCATTTGCTTCTTTCACAGCCTTTTTCAGGACTACGGATGCTTTATAGAGATCTCCGTCAATGCTTATAACAAGCTCTCCGTTCATAAGCTTTGTCAGGCTCTTTGCTATGGAGAGTCCGAGACCCGAACCCTCGGTTGTACGGCTTACATCGCCTCTTACAAATCTCTCCGTGAGTTCTTCGGGAGAAATGTTAAGTGGTCTTGAGGAAATGTTTTTTATGGTGCAGGTTGCTGTATCCGAATCATCATCCTCGGTGATATCCACGTAAACTCTCGATTCACGAAGAGCATATTTACAGCAGTTATTTAAGAGATTCTCGATAACTCTCCAAAGATGTCTTCCGTCGGCAGAGATCATAACAGGATGCTCCGGGTAATTGAGTATCACTTCAAGCTTTGCGGCATGGGTCTTGTCTTCAAATTCTCCAAGTGCCTGTTCAACTATTTCGTTGTAATTGATATCCGCAAAGTCTATCTTAACATTTCCTGAGCTTGCCTTACTGGCTTCCACAAGATCCTCCGTCAGGGTTTTAAGTCTGGTGGATTTCTGGTCAAGAACCTTTATATACTCCTGAACTCTCGGGTTATCTATTTCCTCACGTTTAAGCAGGTCTACATAGCTTATTATGGAAGTCAGAGGTGTTTTCAGGTCATGGGAAACATTGGTGATAAGGTCTGCCTTTAAACGTTCGGACTTAACCTGCTCATCAACTGCATGACTCAGACCCGTTGCTATGTGCCAGGCATAAAAATCAATTGACAGAATGATGAGAAGTATCGCAAGGGCAAGCAGTAAAGCATTGAGACTTGCCATCTTATAGAAACGGACGAAAAGGAAAATTATCATTGCAAATGCCAAAAGGTTCGGCAGAACAAACAAGAGATAGCTGAAGAGCCTGGAGGTGGTTTTCTCGGCACTGAAGATGTAATGGCCGAAAAGATCACATATCTTTTTCAGCAACGATGATTTCCACAAGCGCTCTGCTTTATAATTTCTTATTAGCGAAAACAGCATCGGAACAAACACGATGTACTTCAGGAGAAAGCTTAATGCTGATGTCCAGAAATCCCAGTTGTTCAGAACACCGATAACATTTTCCAAAGACTCAAGAAACTGCGGCGATACCATTTCTGCGATAAAGCCCCAGATAAAGAATGCTGAAACAATTATCTCTGTGGGACAGTGATCAATCTTATAAAGATGGATCTTTTTATCTGCTTTGTCCTCGCTTTGTCCGGTTTTAAGGGCAAGATATACAAGAGATGAAATCGCAGCTATAGAGGACAGTGAAAGCACCAGGAGTCCTGATATACTTGAAATCCTTCGGCTGTTATAAATCTCTGCATTTTCTTTCAGGATATCATCATTGGGAAATGAGGTATCTATGCCAACAGAATAGTGGTATTGTGAGCTTTCTGACTGAAATGGATTTCTGGCCTGTAAAAGCGGGATAAGGTTTTGGGGAATGTTTCTGAAGCTTGTGGATACCTGGAGTGAGTTGGAATCCGCATAAGCAAAACTCGGCAGGGAACGTATATCATCTTCAGTCCGTTCGGGATCGTTTGTGAAAACCACTTCCTTACCCTTTGAGGTATACCGGATATTAAAGAAGAAGTTGGTTGCACTTTTATCGAACTCATTTTTTACCGCATAGTATCTGGCCAGATATGTTAATGCTTCTTCCGCGAGAGCTCCGAGAGACATCTGACCGTCTGTGGGGCTGGTTTGTTTATAATTGGGAAGATAAGCACGATATTGAACTATTATCTGATGATTGAGTTCATCATCTTCCTTTGATATGGTTCTGGATCCGTCATTTTTGAGACGATTCCAGGAATCAAAATAATAGCCCATGGATCTGGCATACTGTATGAGATAATCGAGGGAGTAGGATACATTCTGTCCCTGTATGTCAGCCTGAGCTATGATGAGACCAAG
>DFGZ01000159.1 GCA_002371295.1 Oribacterium sp. UBA3737
ATATTTTTACATATATACAGAAGGAAAGATAATGAAATATGAGATCTTTTCTTTCTATCACACTACTGTCGGAAGTGATGCATATTCCGAAGTCAGTGATGATAAACAGTATGATTCCTATATCAAATACTGCCTGAGAAATTCCTATTTCAGAGGTTATAAGGATGAAATAGACTTTACGGACAGACCTAAAGTGGTAACATTATCCACCTGTACGGGCCCTGCCGGGGGTACAGAACGGTTTGTAGTTCATGGTGCGCTTATAGCAATCAAATAAAATTTTTGTATAATCTTAAAAAAAACAATATTGAAATAAGATTTGATTGCAAAAATAACCAAAAATGTAATATTATTTAATCAATACTATAAGTTATTAAGAGATATCATCGTCTTATAGAGTTTGCTTAGATTGGGCGTAGAGAACTTTTTTTTGGATGCCCCATATCGTGAAGGCTTCAGACTGTGTTTTTGTCTGATGGATATGGATCTATTTGGGCAGATTTGTTGTATAGGATAAAGAGGGGTACAAAATGAATAGTGAAACTTTTATCGTTAATGTCAAGTGCAGGGAAAATTCTTCTTGGCAGGGAAAAGTGACATGGGCACAGAAGTCCAAGACCAAGTATTTCAGATCAGCTCTTGAGCTTATCAAGATGCTGGACGGAGCTATGGATCATGCTGATGCTCCGGATGATATTTTTGAAGATGAACTTGAAGAAAGTCATGTAGGCTGATCACGTTTAAAGTATATTATCCTGCGTCGTGTGTATACGGAGCGGGTTTTTGGCACGTCTTAGTGCTTTATTTATTAGGATTTCTCATGATAGTGGAGTGGGCACGGAGTATCATGGAGAGAGGGGTATAAGATATTTATGGAGAAGCTGAACGGCATTGATCTTGTCTGTATAGCTGTTGACAGCATGACTGAGGAGGATTTCTGCGGAAGTATCTTTACTCAGTATTCTGATGATGCTGTCAGGTTTGATTCAAGTAAGGACATGATCAATAAGCTTGAAAATCTGTATGATGAGTGGGGGTTTCCTGAGGCTGCCGAAAAGCCTCGGAGTTTTATGCTTCGTCGACCTGTTTCAGAGGGAGGAGCAGTGGTTGACGATCCAAAGAAAAGACTCGTTAATATGGCGAGAGAAGTAAAACCTCGTGACGTAAGCGGAGATAAGGGAAGGCTTGCGACGTTTCATGTGCTTACCGAGATGCGGCAGCACTCCAGCTGGCAGGGCAAGGCAGTCTGGGTTGAAAAAGAGGAAAAGATAGAATTCTTTAGTGTATTGGATTTACTGTTTTTTATCGATGATGCATTAAAAACAGCCTGAATAATGTGAAGTGATCTCTTACTTTCACATTAACTAATTCTTAAGAAAATCTTTCAACTATTTTCGGATTAGGGCTTGTTAAAAAAATAATTTTCGTGTATCATTGCAGTATTCCAAAAGAAACTAGATGTGTAGGAAGCCGGGCGCAAAGTCCGGCTCTTTCTTTGCGAAAAAAGTTATAAAATTGCATAAAATGCACGAATATATTAAGTGTAGATAATACTTAACTATCACCTTATGAAAGCCGTGGATATATGAGAACGAAAAGACTTGGAGATATGCTGGTAGAGTTAAATCTGCTTACAGAACAGCAGTTAAATGAGGCTCTTGCTATACAGAAAAAGGAGCATGAACGACTGGGTACCACTCTGGTCGATCATGGATACATTACCGAGGCACAGATGGTAGATGCTCTCCGCATACAGCTTGGTATAGATTACATTGACCTTACCAAGACTGATATAGCACCGGAGATGTCTCAGTATATACCCAAAAATCTCGCAAAGCAGAACAGGATGGTTCCGGTTTCTCTTTCAAAGGACAGTCTGTTCCTGGCCATGGCGGATCCAACCAATTTCATGGCCATCGAGGAAGCAAAAAAGGCCAGTAAAAAGATCATCATACCCATGATCGCCGCCGGCAATGCGGTAGACCATGCCATAAACACCCTGTACGGAAATGAAGGTGCTGCTCAGGCTATGGCTCAGATGCGTGCTGAGGCCGGAATAAGCGATGATGAGATACGAAGCTCCAACGATGATGCCATTGACGCAGGTGAGGAGTCTGCACCTACCATACGTCTTGTAAACTCCATCATCGAACGTGCCTTTATTGAAAATGCTTCGGATATCCACTGGGAGCCTACAGACGGAGATCTGGTCATCCGTATGAGAATCGACGGAAGACTTCACAAGATCCTGACCATACCACGTAACCTTATGGAGCCGGTAGTGTCGAGAATCAAGATCATGAGCCGTATGGATATCATTGAAAGACGTATCCCGCAGGACGGACGTGCCAAGGTACGTGTGAAAGGACAGGAGGTGGATCTTCGTGTGTCCACACTTCCTACCATTTACGGAGAAAACATTGTTATCAGACTTCTTCGAAGAGACGGTTCAAAGCTTAACAGAAGAGGAATCGGTATACCTGATACAGAGGATGAGAAGATATCAAAGCTCCTTCGTCTGACCAGTGGAGTTATCATGATCGTGGGACCTACTGGTTCAGGTAAGTCCTCCACCATGTATGCTTTAGTCAACGAGATGCTTTCGGAGTCAACGAACCTGATTAGCCTTGAAGACCCTGTTGAGTACAACATTAACGGAGCCATCCAGGTACAGATCAATGAAAAGGTCGGACTGACCTTTGCCTCCGGACTTCGTTCCATACTCCGTCAGGATCCGGATATCATCTGTGTCGGTGAGATCCGTGACAGCGAGACTGCGGAGATTGCCATGAGAGCTGCCATCACCGGACACCTGGTTATCACCACCGTCCATACAGAGGATGCGGTCAGCGCCATTGACCGTCTGAAGGATATGGGAGTTGCTCCGTATCTTATCGCAGCCGGACTCAGAGGTATCATTTCACAGAGACTCCTGCGCCGTATCTGCGTGAACTGTAAGGAAGAGGAAGAGGTTCCGGTAACAAAGATAAGGATGGCGGGACTTTCGGAACGTCCCGGAAGAAAATTCTATCATGGCCGAGGCTGTGATATGTGCTTCAACTCCGGTTACAGAGGACGTATAGGTGATTTCGAAGTTCTGGTCATGAATGACGCACTGAGACAGTGCATCACCAACGGCGGAGATAAGCAGGAGTTCCAGCGCCTTGCCAAGGAGACGGGCTATGTCACCATGCTCCAGAACGCTGACCGTCTTGTAGAAGAAGGAATCACAACTGTTGATGAGGTCATGAGAACAGTTACGGAGCTGGATGATTTCTGATGTCTGCATCCGGACTGTTACGCGCTTACGTTTTATGAAAGGTTTGGACTGCTTCTGAACCTGATGAGAGGAATCCTCCGATGCCGGATAATGACTTATGAATAAAACAACAATCAAACTTCTGGCGCTTGTGACCATGCTGCTGGACCATATAGCTCTGATCATTCTGACACCGGGTATAGAGGGCGATGCTCGGATACTTGAGACCCTGCATCTGTCCCTTCCGACTGCCGTATTTCTCAACAGGGTCTTTCTGAGCGTGGGGAGCATGGCGGGTTCGATTATGATCTACAGCGTGATCGAGGGCTGCCATTACACAAAAGATATAAAGAAATATCTCCTTAGATTTATCGCATTCGGAATTGTCGCGCAGATTCCCTTTCTGATGCTTGGGATCCGATACCTCAATATGCTCATAGCTCTTGCACTGTGTCTCATGACCGTGCATGTCAGGTATCATGTGACAGATAAGGGCAGGAGAGGAATGCTGTATCTTTTGCTTATGGCGGCGAACCTCCACACCGACTGGAATCTGAGAGCTGTGCCCTTTACATTGATACTGATCAGGGCTTTTCATCCGGAGCCTAGACCAAGGTGCGTCCGAATAGACAAAAGGGAGCTTGGGCTCGCGTGGCTCAGATGCATCATACTTTATATGGCAGTGGATTTCTTCTCGGGAGAAAGCATTGCCGAAGTTTTTACCGGCTGCACAGGTGTTTTGCTTGCAGCTCTTTTGACCACCTTCTGCTACAGCGGAAAGCAGTCGGCTTCGGGTAAGTTCATTAAATACGGTTTCTATGCTTTTTATC
Source organism: Oribacterium sp. UBA3737 (assembly GCA_002371295.1). The sequence goes on from DFGZ01000159.1 coordinate 4,090, forward strand.
CGCTTCATTTACTGACACTGATTCTGATTTACCGGAAGATACAAGGGATATAAAAGCCTGAAGGCTCATAATAAAGGAGAAGAGATATGCTGCACATTGAAGATATCGTTGCACTTGCAAAAAAAAGAGGAGCTTCGGACATTCATCTTATCGAGGGACTTCGTATCAAATGCAGACTCGACGGACGCATAGTGGACCTTGCCGAAAATGTTCTCACCGCGGATGACTGCGAGCATCTCGCGAAGGAAATGGCAGGGGATAATTTTGATGCCATTAAGGAAATCGGAGAACTCGACTGCGGTGGAAATATCGCTTCAGAACGTGTGCGTATAAATCTGTTCAGACAGAAGGGCAGCATCTCGGCTGCCATCAGAATACTGTCGGATAAGATCCCGGATCTTGATGTGCTGGGACTTCCGCCAGTTGTTTCAAGTTTTCCCACTATCCAGAAGGGAATCATTCTTGTTACCGGTGAGACCGGTTCCGGAAAATCAACAACTCTCGCCGCCATTCTGGACAAGATTAACCATACAAGAAACGAGCATATCATTACCCTTGAGGATCCTATCGAGTATGTGTACAGTTCGGATAAATGTATCATCAACCAGCGTGAGATAGGAAAGGATACCGAAAGCTATGCCAACGGCTTAAGAGCTATCCTGAGAGAGGATCCTGACGTAATACTCATCGGAGAAATGCGTGACCTTGAAACCATTGAAACCGCACTTACTGCGGCAGAGACAGGTCACCTGGTTTTTGCTACCCTTCATACAAACGGAGCCGTAAGCTCCATCGACAGAATAGTCAGTGTATTTCCGGATTCCAAACAGCAGCAGATCAGACTTCAGCTGGCGGGAGCTCTGAAGGCTGTTCTTTCGCAGCAGCTTCTGGTAAGGGCAGAGGGAAAGGGACGCTGTGTGGCTGCGGAGGTCATGGTGATGACCAATGCCCTTCAGAACCTCATAAGAGAAGGAAAGACCCATCAGATGCAGAGTTTTATGTTAAGCTCCGCAGATCAGGGCTCTCTTACCATGGACAACTGTCTTTTGAAGCTTGTGGCTGAAAGAAAGATAAGCGCAGACACAGCTGTGGAAGCGGCTGTAGATCAGGACTATGTGAAAAAGAGACTTTTCGGATAAGTCGTATTATTCATGTAAAATCCCAAAATAAATAAAAAATCAATTAAATTAGCTAAACTATTTGTAAAAGAAGAATTTTGCTGTATAATGCTATTGAAAAAATAAATTACTTACTTTAAAACATAGATAGCGCGTTACTTAAGATATTTGTAAATTATGCCGATATATTGTATAGGAAAGATATATATTTAAGTTTCTACATTATCTTTTGGATTTTAATAAAAAATAACAGATTATGGATGATGCAGCAGCTTGTTTTATATCCTTCCGGACAGTGACAGAATTACTTGAAGACTGAAAAGTCGATGTATCTTTAGGATGATGCTATGGGAACGGGGTGACGCTATTTGACTACATATTCATATAAGGCTTTAACTGCAGAGGGTATAGAGACCAGAGGCGTGGTTCAGGCTCAGGATGAATATGCTGCCGTTAGACAGATAAAACAAAAATGTCCTATAGTTACGAGCCTTACGCCGGTGAATTCGGACATGTCGAAGCTGAAACAGATGCTGTCCACGGATATCGGCAGTCCTCGCATCAAGACCAGAGCCCTCGCACTGATGTGTTCGCAGTTCGCTATAACACTACAGTCCGGGATGCCCATAGGCAGGGCTATCGACATGATAGCCAAACAGACGGAAGATAAAAAGCTTCGAAAAATACTTACAGATGCCGCTGAGGATGTATTGGGTGGTTCGACACTGACCAGCGCATTTGAAAAATATGAGGAGGCTTTTCCTCTTACGTTTTTGGAAACTATCAGGGCAGGCGAGGTATCAGGAACATTGGAAAACTCGTTCACCAAGATGCACAGGTACTATGAAAGAAGTGCGAAAAACAGCGAAAAGATCAGGAGCGCATTAACTTATCCTATTTTCGTTGTTTGCGTTGCATTCATCGTACTCATAGTAATCATGGTGAAGGTCATACCGACAATGGCGGAGGTTTTCTCCAGTCTCGGCGGTGAGCTCCCGCTGATGACCAAGCTGATGATAGGTATGGCGGATTTCCTGCATGACTGGTGGGCGCTTCTGTTCATTTTGATCCTTGCTTTTGTGATCGGATGGAAGCTCTATACCAGAACTGAAAAAGGAATGATCACACATGCGAAGCTGATGCTCAGGATGCCGGTACTCGGAAAAATCAATGTCATGAACGGTTCCGCACAGTTTGCCAATACCATGTCCACCATGCTTGCATCGGGTCTTACACTTAACAACGCCGTGTCTGTAACTTCAAAGGTCCTTGACAATTATCTATTGCAGATGGATGTAAAGGATATGATAGGAAAGATCGAAGAAGGAAAACAGATCGGGGAATGTATAAAGGACTGCGGGTATTTTCCGGATTCCCTGAAGGACATGTGCTCTGTAGGTGAAGAGACCGGTGAGCTTGACAAAACATTGGAAACCATCGGAGATTACTTTGCAGGTGAGACCGAAAGGCTTATTCATCAGGCTATAACCATGTTGGAGCCTACGCTGCTCGTCCTCATGGCGATTTTTGCAGGTTTCCTTGTAATATCGGTTTATCTGCCGATGTTCACCATGTACGACCTGTTCTGAAGGGGGAACAGAGAATGTAGATATATTAGTAACAAAAGGTACTGCAAGGATGCAGTTCTTATATAAATTTAACAAGGAGGTTTTTTGAAAAGATTGACGAAACAGCTAGACAGAAGAGGTTTTACGCTTGCTGAGTTACTTATCGTAGTTGCTATCATCGGTGTACTGGTGGCTATTTCAATACCTGTCTTTACAGCACAGCTTAAGAAAGCGAGACTTGCAACAAATCAGGCTAACGCCAGAGCCGCATACGCGGCAGCATTGGCAGAGGGACTTACAGGCAATGATCTGGATGCCACTCCATCGTACAAGTATGATGTTTCAACAGGCGCATGTGAGAAGAAGGCTGTCGCAGGAACGGCAGTTCCTGATACTCCTCATGAGTGGAATACTACCGATAACAAGTATTCGGCTGTATGTGATAAAGTTGCTACAGTATGGTATGTATCATTCGCTGTTGGAGGTGCTGCATCATACAGTGGTGAGTTTCCCACAACATAAGATGTTTTTACTGAGTGTTGATTAAGTTTAATTTGAAATACCGCCAAGCGGTTAGTATAAAGGAGGATTATCATGCTTAAGAAAATGAATAAAAAAGGTTTTACACTTGCTGAGCTACTTATCGTAGTTGCTATCATCGGTGTACTCGTAGCGATTTCAATTCCGATTTTTACAGCACAGTTACAGAAGGCAAGATTTGCGACTAATCAGGCTAATGCCAGAGCGGCATATGCAGCTGCGGTTGCTGCATATTTGGAAGATGATACAGTGACTGGCGGTAATTATGAAGTATCAAGCGGAAAGTTCACTAAAGGAGCTGCTGAAACAGGTACCTTATCTATGAATATTCTGCCCGGTCAATGGGATTTATCTACTACAGCTGCATTAGGCAATACAGTTTACAAAGATAATATAGGAATCACAATGAGCAATGGTGAGGTTACTAAATTTGATCTGAAATAACAGCTTTTTTCTAAACCCTCCTTAACTGGAGGGTTTAGATTTTGTTGGTAAGATTTATATCATGGAAGAAATCGTATTTTTGCATTAAAATTTAAAGTTTATATGACGAGTGATTAAGAACAGAATACTAAATATTCCTGAATTAATAATATTAAATTCAGTTGAAGTGGATGGTGATTGGAATGAATGGTGACAGGTTTTTGAAAAAAAGAGGTTTTACTATAGCTGAACTTCTGATCATAGCTGCTATAGTTGGCTTTCTTGTTGCCGTCTCCATTCCGTTGTTTACCGCTCAACTTGAAAAAACCAGAGAAACGGCTGACATACATACTATGCGTGCGGCAGCATCTCTCGGACAACAGTTCTATTATGAGGGAGTTACAAATAAAGAGTCTGCTGAAAAAGCCGGTATGCAGTGGTGGAGCGGTAGTAATACAAGTAAAAGCAATGCTTTCGCAATCTATATTCCGGATAAAGGTGCGTTCTCTGATAAAGACTATAATGACTCGATCGATGCAGGACTTAAAGCCTATGGTAAAGGGACTAAATTCGATGGAGGAAAGGATCTGATGAGAGAAGGTAATCTGAGGGTTTATGATCCGACTCTGGATTACACAAATGCTGTGGTTCAGGTTTCTATATTTCCAAATGGTGACGATAAAAGAGTAGAAGTTGCCTGGAAAAAACTGCAGAAAGGTAATGGGAGACCATTTATCGGAAACGGTCAAAAAGGAAAGGACGGTTATACTTACCAAGAAGAGAATTATCCCCGAATGGTGATTAAACTCAACTGACAGGACTATTTTCTACAACATTACCATAAAGCACGGTTCATAGGACGTATCTACATCGGTAGAGATTCAGATATGAGCTTTTCATTAAAAAGGACTTCTGTGGATATGATTTTTTCGTAGGAGTCCTTTTTAAGGTAAAGGATTACCGAGGGGGTATATGATGAAAGCCAGGATAAAAAAAGGATTTACTATGGCGGAGCTTCTTATAGTTGTTGCCATTGTGGGAGTGCTTGTAGCCATTTCCATTCCTATTTTTAATAAGCATATAGAAAAGACCAGAGAAACATATGATATCGCGACTATGCGTCAGGCGGCTTCGGCTGCTATAGATCTGTACTATGCGGGAATAAATGATCAAGCCAGTGCGAATGCGGTTGGCTTGAACTGGGACAGTGGCGGCAATGAACCCGGTACCAATGCTTACGGAGCCTATGATCCTAAAACAGGGAGATTTTACAAGAGCAGAGGTGATCTTCCTGAATCATCCAGGAAATACGGCAAGGGAACCAAAACGGACGGAGGTATGACTTTTGTAAGGGGAAATGCCAACGGGGCCTATAATCCTACCCTGGATTATACCAACGCTGTAGTCATGGTTTCTATTTACTGTAAGGCCAGCCGACCTCATGTGGATGTTTATTGGAAAGATAATAACTATCCTGGGCAGCTAGGGAAAGATAAATATGTAGGCGAGAATGAAGGAACCAATATTCCGAAATATTGCATGAGGATATACTTTAATTAAAAAAATGGAGATTGGCCTGAGGCAAAAGATGATATTGTACCGGCTTAAATGACCGATGTTAAAAAGGATTTTGACGATAAATTGTCTGATATTATTTGCAGTATTACTGCTATAATAATATTGGGCAATTTTTTTTGACTAGAAACAGGGGTGAGCGGATATGACATTAAAAAAAATAGTCAAAACTTGTGCGATTATGGGAGCTGTGACACTGATCTCAGCATTTGCGACTTTTGGAGAAGGCTGGGATGATTCCAGCGGAAGCTGGCAATGGATAAAAGATGACGGAACACCGGCAGTGGATACCTGGAAATCGGCTAACGGTTACTGGTTCTATCTGGATTCCAACGGAATTATAGCGAGAAATAAGCTCATCATCGAAACCACCGAAAATGGTACGAACTATTATTATGTTGATTCCAACGGAAAGCTTCTGAGGGATTCCTGGAAGGCTGTGGCTATCGATCCTGCGGAAAGAAAGGATTACAGAGCCCAGTACTGGTGGTATTATTTCGGAGATGACGGTAAAGCCTATAAGTCTAACGGCGGACCTTTGACAGACGATCAGATAAAGACTATTGAAGGTAAGAAGTATGCCTTTGACAAATATGGTCATATGCTGTACGGCTGGGTGGACAGCAGCAGGGTGAAAATCCAGGATTACGACGACAGTGCCTGGAGGTATTCTGATTACTTCTTTGGAGACTGGGATGACGGTCATGCTGAGGAGGGCTGGAAGCAGATGAGAGTGTATGTGCCGGCGGATGAGGTCTATAAGGACTACTGGTTCTACTTTGATTCCAACGGAAAGAAAGCCAAGGCTGAGAGGAAGGTAATAGACAATTACAATTACTACTTTGACAGTGACGGTCATATGTCAAAGAGCTGGGCTGTTACCAAGTGATGCCATGAGAAGGCAGATTCGCCCAATCGGATTTCTGTGGAAATGACAGATTCTTTCAAAACCGCTTGAAATGCTGTAACGGACCAAAACAAAAAATGAATAACAGCTTTCGAAAGTAAAAGGATCGATTTTCTGATGATGTGTCAGGGAATCGGTCCTTTTCAGTGCCATAAAAGTGTAGTTGGCAGAGAGTAATTGATATGCTCCCCCCAAGTGGGCCGATGAAATATAAAACCTACTAGAGAGGTGAGCATATCAAATCACCTCTGCCATCTACGCCTATATTTTTGAGCAGATTATTGCAATTTTGCGCAAACGTTTGCTGTAGACGCATACGATGAAAAATGCTAAAGAGGCTCAAATAGATAAAAATATGCACAATTAAAGCATTGTTAAACAGGCTATAGCGCACAAAAGATACAATTTATTGCAAAGACTATGCAACAAATTGCAGACATTTGCAGAAATATTGCGCAAATAATTTGCGGGTGCTATAAATATGACATAACAAATACAAACGATTGCAAAGGAAGAAGGGCGCCTCTTCCGGAGCGATAATGAATCAATTTAAAATCATAATTCTTATTTAAAAAGGAGATAATATCATGGCAAAGGTTAAAAATTTCAAGACAATATTCCCGGCAGTTTCAGTTCCACTTAACGATGACTAC
>DFGZ01000223.1 GCA_002371295.1 Oribacterium sp. UBA3737
ATCCTTCCGGATCTCATGATAGACCTTGTGAATAAATGATTCATGGCGAGGGATGTAAGTTCGGATTGCTTCTGTAATGAACATTAATTAAGGTGTCTGAACTATTAAAGCATTTTAACTATTTAGGCATCTGAACTGTTAAGGCATCCGAACTGCCGGAGCCTGAAAGAATCTATATATTTTTTTGATAAAATGTCCGGGGACGAAGGTTTCGTCTCCGGTTTTATTTTTTTACGGAAAACAGCCGAAATAGGGTTAAGAGACATTTGCAGATTCGATGGCGCTATTTCGATGGCTTCGTTGACTTTGCCATGGACACACGTTTATAATCAATTAATAAAGGTTCATAATAACGGAGTCAGTGCGCCCAGGCAAGACTTTGTAGTTGTGGACGGAAATGTTTTCGTGATCTTCAAAAAAATATATACATACTGATATATCTCATCTGTTGCGGATATCTTTTTCATGCAGCAGATGACTCACAGACGCCATTTTTGGCTTTTTTCAGAACATATGCAGGTTGAGATATGAACAGTTTAGAGTTTGAAGAATATATTGTTGACAATATTGATAATGCCTTGAGCAATTCCTGGATCAAGATATTTTATCAGCCCATAATGCGCGTGAGAAGTGATAAACTTTGCGGGCTGGAAGCTCTTGCCAGGTGGGAGGACCCGGTATACGGACTCATGGTACCTGAAGATTTTCTTCACATACTGGAGCAGCACGGACTGGTACATAAGCTTGACAGTTTTGCGGTACGTGAGGTCTGTAAGCTTCTTCGGGAAAGATTGAAAAAGAAACAGGCAGTGGTCCCCATATCCATAAATCTTTCGGAGAAGGATTTCGAGCTCTGCGATATATTCGGGGTAGTGGACTCGTTTATAACCAAATATGAGATATCGAAGGAGTTTATCAATGTTGAGGTAACGGAGTCGGCATTTGCCAGGGATTCCGAACGGTTTCGTGTGGGCATAGAGCAGTTCCGTACTTCAGGGTACCAGCTTTGGGTCGATGATTTCGGAAACCGGTCTTCTTTGAATGTTCTTGCGGATTATGATTTTTACGGAATGAAGATAGATGTGGAGTTCCTCCGTGATTTCAGCAAAAAAGCAGTCAGCATCATAAAGTCAGTGGTTTCCATGGCGAAGGGTATAGGCATCCAGACTCTGGCAGAAGGTGTTGAAACGGAAAAGGAGCTCGATTTCCTGAAAGCCATAGGCTTTGAAAAGATCCAGGGCGATATCTACGGAAAACCTCTTCCGCTTAATCAGTGCATGGAAGAGCTTGATGAAAAGGGAGTAGTCATCGAGAGGCCCAATGAAAGTGGTGTTTTCGGAGATTCAGGGGCGGAGTCAGAATCAGAGTCGGAGTCTGTAATCTACACTCTCGAGCGTGATGAAGTCGATGTGGAAAAGATCAAAAATCTGAACATCAAGTGGAAGCAGATTTACGACATATATAACGGAGTTTATCTTTTGAATCTGGAGGATGATACTTTCGAGGTTCTTTTCGGTGTGTCAGAGAGCGGCGAGGCCGTAAAAGGAAGCCTCAGCGAGATAACGAGCGATCATGCCGAGAAGTTCGTCTTTTCCGAGGATTGTAAGCATTATCTGAAGTTTTTTGAGTCACATACACTTGAGCAGAAGATCAACGGATCTGAGCGTGGTTTTATCAATGCCTACATCAGAACGAAGACTCCGCATGGTGACTACACATGGAAGATCTACCTTGCACTTATGACGGCACCGCATCAGGCCCTTGTGTTTGTCAGAAATGCCGATTCCATAAAGGCCAATGCATGGTCAGAGTACTACCGTAACTATACGGACAGTCTCAAAGGAGATCTGGGCGTGGAGCTTACCAAGGAGCTTCTGTGGGATAATCTGAACCGGAACTCACATCTGGGTATTTTCTGGAAGGACAAGCAGCGTCGTTTTGTGGGTGCGAACCAGAAGTTCATGGATTACTATGGCTTCAGGACACCTTCGGATTTCGTCGGAAAGACCGATGAGGACATGGGCTGGCATATAGAGTCGGAACCCTACAGAAAGGACGAATACAGAGTCCTAAGAGAAGGCGCGGTGACCAAAAGGGTACAGGGACATTGTATAGCCCACGGAAGCATAAGAGATATACTTGCATCCAAGATGCCTGTATATGATAACGGACGAATCATCGGACTTGTGGGATATTTTGAGGATATAACGGAAACTGAGCAGGACAGAGCCAGAAAGGTTGATCTTCAGGAGACAGACAATCTTACCGGACTTCTCAATGTTCGCGGTATGATGACGGCAACCGCCACTTACAGGGATGAATACGAGAGGAGGGGTACTGATTTCACAGAGGTATTTTTCTCTCTGGATAATTTTGAAGAGCTTAAAAATCTTCATGGGCATGCTTTCGGAGACGAGATCCTGTATGCCTGCGGAAAGAAGCTGGCCAACGGTTTCGGTACCAGTGCCACCCTTGTAAGATATTCCGGAGATAAGTTTATGGCTTTCGCCCAGTATACCAATCCCAGAGATGTGGAGGCTTTTTCGTCAAAGGTGAGAAGGCTGGTATCCGAGATCCATAATGTGAACGGATATAACTGTACGCTTTATCCGTCACTTGGTGTGGTGAAGTATTCCGAGGTAAAGAATCTCAATAAAATGCATGAGATCGGACATAAGCGTATGATGGAAGAAAGAAAGATGCATGAGCGGGACATGAACTGATGGAATGAGGGAGGCTTTTCGTGATCGCCGGGGCTTCGGTTTTGGCATTTGATGAAGGCGGCATAAGCTGTTGTGCTGTCCCTTTCAAGGTTCTATATGTGCCGTTCCTTTCAAAGTTCTATCTTGCGAATATATCAGAAAAGTTGTAAAATCTAGGAAATTCGGAACGCTCGGCGTTCCGATATCGTTTATGTATAATAACGCCAGATCGACTGAGCGGTTCTGTTTCAGCGGTCTGGCTTTAGTTTTGAGGAGGACGGATATGTCTGAGGAAATTAGAAACGAAAATGGAGAGCTTGAACAGAAGCCACAGGAATCCAAGCATTTTATCGAGCGAGAGATCGACAAGGATCTTGCAGAGGGTGTTTACGATCATGTGCAGACAAGATTCCCTCCGGAGCCTAACGGATATCTCCATATCGGTCATGCAAAGTCCATCATCCTGAATTCAGGACTTGCAAAGGAGTATGGCGGAAAGTTCAACCTCCGTTTTGATGATACAAACCCGATGAAGGAAAAGACAGAGTTTGTAGATGCTATCAAGAGAGATGTAGAGTGGCTCGGTGCAGAGTTCGAGAACAGGGTATATTTTGCATCAGATTACTTTGACATCATGTATGAGAAGGCAGAGCTTCTTATCAACAAGGGACTTGCTTTCGTTGATGATCTTACAGCAGAGCAGATCACAGAATACCGTGGTGACTTCACTACACCTGGTAAGGAGTCTCCAAACAGAAACAGAAGCATAGAGGAGAACCTTCAGCTTTTCCGTGATATGAAGGCAGGAAAATATGAGGACGGAACACTTACTCTTCGTGCGAAGATCGATATGGCGTCTCCTAACCTTAACATGAGAGATCCGATCATCTATCGTGTGGCTCATATGCATCATCACAATACAGG
>DFGZ01000239.1:0-1410 GCA_002371295.1 Oribacterium sp. UBA3737
AGAGGCCCGTCCATGATCACCATAAAACAGATGAAGTATTTCCTTTCCGTCTGCAGAACGGAAAATCTCAGTAAATCAGCCAAAGAGCTTTTCGTTTCCCAGCCCACCCTGTCCGTTGCCATAAAGGAGCTGGAACAGGAAACCTCTACCCACCTTTTCATGAGGAAGGGAACCCATATTACATTGACAGAAGCCGGAAGGAAGCTCAGGGATGAAATAAAAAAGATCATGGAGCACTACAATAAGATGAACTCCATGATAGAATCGGGAATTTTGAACACCGACTATCTCCGTCTCGGCTACTCCACCATCATCGGCAGCGAATCCCTGCCTCTTATATACAGAAGATTCACGGAAAGCTATCCCTCCATCCATCTGGAGATCTCAGAGGGTGCCGGATGGAACCTTCTCCAGAAGCTGGATGAGGACGAGCTTGACGCAGTTCTGACTGTAGAGAATTACTCTCAGGAAAGCCTCTGGAAGAAAAGATTTGAAACAAAAAAGATAAAAGCCTCCATCCTTGAGTACTGTGTAAGCGAAAAAAGTCCCCTTGCAGGCAAGGAGACCATAACTCTTGAAGAGATTTCAAAGGAACCTCTTATTCTGTTCGATCAGGCCTTTCCTCTTTCCGGGACCATCGAAAATATCTTCAGCGAAAGAGGTTATGACCTTAATGTGGTCCTCAGAAGCTCCCAGATCTTCATGGTGTCGCGATTTATCGAGGAAGGACTGGGGGGCGGGTTCCTCCCTGCATCGGCCTGCCGCGAAAATCTGAAACTAGTTCCTCTGGACTGTCCTGAACTCAACCACTCCTCCGGAATGGAAGCAAGAGTCTACTGGAAAAAACATTCTGCCCCAGACCGGCCTCTTGCCCTGTTCCTGGAGCTTCTATAACTGTTCAGTCACATCTAGTCTGATGATTTGTGACAGTATAGTGAGTTTCTCATATCATTGCCTATAAATAACGTGAAGAATTCGGCAGTCGGATGTGGCAAGGCTTGCTGTAAAGAGAAAATGCCATTTAATGCGCTTCGCGCAGGCATTTTCGTTTGATTTCGGCTTATGCCGAAACAGCCTCGCCGCCTGGGGGCATCAGCATTTCTTAAGAAATGCTGATCATGTTTGAAAGAACATGAAATGAAAAAAAGTCTTCCGTGGATGGACACTCAAGTGTCCAATCTCCGGAAGACTTTTTGAATGGAATGTACTTTCAACACAGTGGGCCGCCGCACCGGCTGCCGAATTCTGACCGTGAGCCAAAGGCCAAACCTAGAACAAGCTGCTGTCACTGTCTATGGCCTTGATGATCATGTTCGTAATCAGTAAAAGGATAAATCCCACTATACTCTGAAGGAAGGATGCGGCAGCGGAAAAACTGAAGTTGGCCTGCTGCATCAGTGCCTTATATAC
>DFGZ01000239.1:1541-8405 GCA_002371295.1 Oribacterium sp. UBA3737
AAATCCGAATTCAGTATGGAGCCGATACGAAGGATAAATATGGTGCAAATGGTGGGACGAAGATGCGGCAGTGTAATGTAACGTACCCTCTGTAAAAATGTTGCCCCATCCAGCACTGCCCCTTCATATAAGGAACGGTCAACGGCGGTTACTGCACACAGATATATGATCATGGCATAACCCACAGACTTCCATAACTCGGTGATGATAAGTATCACTCTCCAGTATCCGGGAGACTGGTACCACTGTATACCCTCCATCCCGAAGAGCCTCAGAAGATGATTTATCTGACCTTCGTTGGTGGCAAGAAATGCATAAACCAGATATCCGACTATTACCCACGAAAGGAAATACGGAAGTACCATCACCGTCTGAACGAAGCCCTTAAACCTGACGCTGTGTATCTCTGTAAGAAAAATCGAAAGAAATACAGGTATGCATATCCCGAGAATGATGAAGAAAAAGTTATAAAACAGCGTGTTTCCAATGATTCCGGGCATATCCGATGAACGAAGCAGAAAGTTGAAATTATCAAGTCCTGCCCAGGGACTGTTTATGAAGAGATTTTTAAGAAGAAACTCCCCCGGCTTCGGTGTAAAATGCTTAAAGGCAAAGAGAATCCCGAACATAGGCAGATAGCAGAAACAAAGATACCATACGATGGCAGGAAGAGACATTAACATAAAAATCCTGTTCCTCTTCCCGGTATATCCTGATGGTTTGCTAAGAGACTTTGGCTCAGCCTTTTCTCCTCCGGCTTTGATATCTTCAGCCACGGAATCACCTCCTCTTTCATCCCTCATTTTCTCAGTTTCCGTCATTACTTATTCCCTTCTCTCCGGTTTCCTTACTTCTGTTCCACTCCGAAAGCTGCGATCTTATATCCTGAAGAAGCTCATCCATCCCGGCAGCCTCCATTCTCCTCTTTATCTCAGGCAGCACCACATCCGGATCACTGGTGCCGGTCCTGAGTTCTGCCCCGTAATCGCTGTAAATCGCCTGAAGGGCTGCGATGATATCCTCTTTTCCTGTCTGATCATAGGAAAAACCGTTTAAGGCACTGTGGATACCCTCTGTCTCGTACTCTTCAAACACTCCTTTCCACTGATCCGGATCCGCAAGAAAAGATCTGCTGACAGATTCAACAGATGCTGCTGCAGACGGACCGGTCTGATAAAGCATCAGATAGTATCTGTCTCTCCCGGCAGGAGTCCTCAGGACAGTACCGTTTTCCAGATACTCAAAGTGCTTACCCTCTATACCGTAGGCAAGGATATCCCGGAATTCCTTATCCGTACTGAGAAGTTCCACATACTTAAGGCAGGCTTCCGCATGCTTTTCGTCACAGGCAGCCGAGACACCGAACATGGCCCCCTGTCCACTGGATCGTGACAGGAAGGGGCCCTCAAAGGTGGAGATCTTGACATTGAACCCCCACTCCTCCGGATTCGAGTATCCCTGATAGCCTTTCCAGGCAACACCGAACCTTACCGGGATAGACTTGTCAGCGGCAGTTGACTCAATTGTGGCAGCATCCGGATGTATGTATCCCGCCTTGTACCATTTATGAAAAAGCCTGAATTTTTCCACCAGCTCTTCGCACTCATAAAAAGGCACAACCTCTTCCGCTTCCTGCCCCTCTCCGAAGGGCACCACTACAATGGGATTCACTATGCGCTCAAGAAAATTGAGATATCCCCCGGGACCGGATTTAGTCATTTCCAGAGGGAACTTATCCGGAAAATCCTTTTTATAGACCTCCAGAAAGGGTTCAATGTCTCTGATGGTCATTCTCTCAGGAATCACCATGCCCTTCTCCCCCTCGAAATAATCAGCATTAAGACGGAACATCTCCTCCGCCCCCATGTCTTTAAGAAGCGGCACTCCGTAGATCCTGCCATTCACAGCTACACAGTCCCAGTAGGGATCCACATACTCATATAATTCCGGTGTCTTCTCCTTTACCAGTTCTGTTATATCGTAGTAAAGTCCTGCCGACGCGTTTTTATCATAGTTATTGATCCAGGAGGAAGTATAGACCATATCATAGTACTCCCCCGATGCCATCATGAGATTTATCTTATCTCCCGGCTGGAACTCAAGGTTCACAGTCACACCGATCTTTTCCCGGGATACGGCATTGGCCTTCTCCATAACCTCTTTTATATCGAGAGGTACATCTACTGCCTGATATGTCACAAGTCTCAGATTGATTACGCCATCCTCTTCTTCCTTTTGCCCGCATCCTGTAAACAGCACCGAAAGCACAGCAATCAAGGCCATAAGAAGTATCATTCCGGTCTTTTTAAATAATCTTTCACTCATACATAAATGTCCTCTGACTCTCAAAAACATCTTCATCTGTTAAAGATGTGTTTTATCCCTTGATGGCGCCTATAGTCATTCCGTTCTTCAGGAACCTGTGGAAAAACGGAAGCAGTATCATGATGGGAAGGATAACTATCACAACCATGACCATACGCACAGTCACAGCCGGAGGTGTGTAGGTAAAGGCTCCTGTCATATACTGGGCATCCCGTGACAGTCTTTCTATACTCATATCCATATTCACCAGCACATACTGTAGTGGATAAAGCTCCGTGTGATTGCTGTCAAGATACAAAAGGGATGGATACCAGGAACTCCAGTATGAGAAGGCCTGAAACACCGACACAGTCACTATAACAGGCTTCGATATGGGCAGGACCACGAGTCTGAAGGTCTGAAATGGATCACATCCGTCAAGCTCCGCTGCCTCTATAAGTGATTCCGGTATGGATATATGAAAATAATTCCTGAGGATCATGATATACCATGTGGAACACAGTCCCGGCAGTATCAGCGCAAGAAAGGTGTTATTCAGATGAAATATCTGAGTATTTACCATATAGGAGGATACCAGACCCCCGGAAAACATCATGGGGATCATGATGAACAGAAGTACAGCTTTCCTGTATCTGAACTCTTTTCTGGACACCGCATAGGCAATCGGGCACATAACGAGAAGTCCTGTCAGAGTACCCGAAAGAGTGATAAAAACAGAATTCAAAAAGGCTCTGAACAGATATCCTCCGGAGTTGAAAAGATACCGGTAGGCATCCAGAGAAAAGCTCTTCGGAAAAAAACTGTACCCAAGCTCTGTTACACTCTCATCGGAAGAAAAAGATATTATGATGACCAGCAGTATAGGCAGAAATATCAAAAAAGCGATAAATAAAAAAAACACACTCATCAATAAATTCACAGTTCCTGAATAAGCACTTTTCTGAGGAATGATATACTCTTCAGTTTTTGTCTTACCCGGATTATTTAGCTTCATCTCTTTCATTCCATTTCCGCCTTTTTTAATGTATAAGTCCTGTGTCAAAGTGACTGATCATTCTGTGAGCAAGCTGCCCTGATACTGCAGATTATGCCATATTCGCACTATTATATATCTCCATATCCAGTTCTCCCTCACTTTTAGCTACGATTGTGGATACCGCCACATCTCCGAGACAGTTACTCATGGTTCTGAACATTCCGCAAAGGGAATCTATACCCATAACAAGACCTATAGCTTCAACAGGAACACCAATCTGCGTCAAAAGGACAGAAAGACATATAAGTCCTGATCCCGGGATGCCCGGAGCTCCCATTGAAAGAACCACTATGGATATGAGCATGGAAAGCATGGCCCCTTCAGTAATATGAACGCCATAGGTTTTTGCAAGTGCCAGCGCAAATACTCCGAGATATACACATGTTCCATCCATATTGAGAGTTGCGCCAAGAGGAAGGGCTAATGAAAAAATCCTCTTGCTGATACCTATTTTTTTCTCACACGCTTCCATGTTTATAGGGATAGAGGCATTGGAGGAAGCCATTGAGAACACCTGCAGCATGTACGGGGCATATTTCCTTACGAAGGGGACAGGATTGATCCTTCCCATCACCACGATAAGGATGCAGTAAAAAGCCATCATCATAAAAAGTCCCAGTATAAATGTTCCCACCATTTCAAGCGCCAATACTATGGTTTCAATACCCGGAGTCATAATCATAGACATTATGGAACAAAATATAGCTATGGGCATAACCTTGATGATCATGGTTGTAACCTTCAGGAACAGGTCATTGCAGGCACTGAAAAGGTCCGTCAGCATATCCGAATACTTCCCGAGAAGACCCGTGGCGACACCACAGATCACAGCCATGAAGATAAGCTGAAGCATATTTGCTTTCAGGAAGGGATTAATGATATCGGAAGGTACGATTCCCACTATAGTATCCTTTAAGGAAACCTCCATGGTTTTTGATGTAATTGCCGAAGCGTCTTGAACCAGAGATTCCGCAAGGGCCGCGTCACCGGGCTTTAACAGATAAAAAGCACCGACACCCATCGCTACCGCGATAAATGTTGTAAAAAGATACATTCCTATGATCTTTCCACCTATTCTCCCCAGGGCAGAAAGATCTGAAAACTGTACGATACATGAAATGATGGAAAAGAAAACCACCGGCGCAACTATCATCTTCAGTGCATTCATGTACATGGTCTTGATAGGAATAAGAAGCATGTTATTAAGGTTTTCGTTGATCTCTGCCGGAACAAAAGCCGTAAACAATATACCGCATACTATGGCAAGGACCATGGCTCCAAGAGTCCTGTAAAGGAATGTCCTCGGGGACCGTATAACAGTCATCCTTATATAGTTGACACCATTTTTATGTGTGTACCTTATATCCGCCGTCAGAGATTTCAAAATGATATTTCTAAGAGATTCCTGGATATCATCTCCATTATTTTCATCATTCAGAAGAGACGTGGATGCCATGTTATCCGCAAGAGAATACTCTTTTCCATCGGCTTTCAGTTCTATGGAGACATTACCGAATTCTGCCTTGAAAATAACCGTTATCTTTCCCGTACCGTCACTGTTATCTCCGTGACTTATGAGACTGCCTGCCGCCTCTTCCACAGCAAGAACAGCCTTGACTCTGTTCCTTCTCTCTGTTTTACACTCATCAAGCTTTCCGCCCACAAACCGGGTAATCTCATCAAGACTTTGAATATCCGCACCAAATTGTCTTTTTTCTCTCATAATTCCCCTTCTTAAAATAATAATTATTTTATTTCGGGCAAATTCACCCAATACTCTATATATCGGCGGCTTTTTTCAATTATTAATTTGGGGTAGAAGTCCTTAAAAAGCTGACAGTTGCAGTCGCATATTAAAAAAAGAAGGGAAACGCCGGTTAATCAGCGTTTCCCTTCTTTTTTGTTATATCTTCATTAATTACAGCTTATATCGTTCCAGCAAAAGGTCTCTCTGGAACTCCAGCTCTTTGATATCGCTAAAACCGTTTTCCGGTATATATACAAGACCTACAGCATATCTCGTTACCGCCGCAAGCATCAGATGCAGTGTTTTACTGAACACCTCTTCCTCAGGCTCATCTGTACGGAAGGTATGATCATGTTCAGCTTTTACATAGATCATATGAAAGGCCGTCCTAAGGTCACGAATCATTTCATCATAGGGCTTCATGACATCTCGCTCAATGTTCTCTGATTGGATGTAGATATTAAAAAACTGATTGAATCTGAGCAGATCCCTGTGATTCCTGTACATCGCGAGAAATGAATCCAGATAATATCCGAACAGCTCTGCTGCAGTCATCTTACTTAAATCCACATTAGGTACCCTGATTCTATTTTCCTCCCAAACCTTCTTCCACTTCCAGGTAGCAACAGCCACTACAAGGATGGGTTTTGACTTAAAATACCTATACAATGTCATATCCTTGAACCCACTGGCTTTAGCTATTTCCGACATGGTGACAGATTCTATGGTTCTCGATGAGAAAAGCTCATAGCTCTTCTCCAAAAATGTATTTCTCGTCAATTCTGTCCGTGTCTGATCTTTTTTTCTGCCGGCAACTCCCAAATTCAACCTCTCTTCTCTGAAGACAGCATCTATCTTCAAGTTTTATTTTTCTTCAGAATCAGTAGTACCATGATGTCTCAGCATCTCACGATTCCAAGGCTTACCCCGGTCCATCACATCCTCTTCAGGACTAAGATGATTCAGGTTATGTTGGTAATACTAACATTTTTACTCTGTGGTATCAATTCATTTCATACCATACAGCAAAGCATTCACTATGGCTGCTGCGATATTGGAACCTCCCTTTCTGCCCCTTGCGACAATCAGAGGAATGTCTTCGTATTCCGGTTCATTTCTCAGCTCCCATATAAGCTCCTTCGCCTCAACCACATTGACAAAACCAACCGGAACGGCGATGATCCCCGCAGGTCTCAGATTTTCCTCTCTTATAAGCATTTCCAGTTCTATCAGTGCTGTGGGGGCATTGCCGATGGCAAAGATAATGTTTGACAGTGCCTGACCGCCTCGTTTTTCTTTGCTGTATGTACAGGCTCCAGGAGTGTTCACCTGAGATCCGGAAGTCTCTGAATAACTATCCTCGCGAAGCTGTGACCGGAAGTCGTTTTTCAGAGTTTCACCGGAAAACTTTATCTTCGGAAGGTGCTTCGCAAGCCTTGCGGCATGTTCCATACTCACAGCAGCACGGGTAATGCCTCTCTTTTTTGCTTCCTCCGAAACCTCCGGATCCGACATAAAGCATCTGACCCTGCCGTCATATTTCGAAAGAGACACCTTGCTTATTCCGGATTTTGCCATCTCGGTATCTGTCACCACCGTAGCACCTGCCGAAAGGGCAGCTCTCATTCTCTCTACTGCCCGATCAGTAAAAACAAGATTCTCATAATAATCGAAATCAGCCGATGTATGAATGCACCTTTCTATAACCGGCGCCTCTTCATCCGGAAGCTTAACTCCTCTATGTGCAAGTTCCCCC
>DFGZ01000369.1 GCA_002371295.1 Oribacterium sp. UBA3737
CACGAATGTGTGCGGTGGCGCTATCGGTGAGTGGCAAATACTTTTGACACTCACGTCATTTTATCTATGTTGACCTACGTTGAACTGTTTCAAGTACAATTGACCGGCTTATCACAAAGCTCCAAACCGCTTTCTGAATGCGCTTGGTGTCATAGCATATTCTTTCTTAAAACACTTAACAAAATAATTGGAGTCAAGTATTCCAACGGAAGCAGCTATCTCCTGAATAGATGAAGCGGTCTGTCTCAGGAGATCGGCTGCTTTTTTTGCACGGATGTGGTTAAGATATGCCATAGGCGTAGTGCCGGTCTCTTTTTTAAACTGATGACTAAGGGCACTGCTGCTGATGCTGAGTTCAGATGCCAGTTCCTCAAGGGTCAGAGACTTTTCGAAGTCATTTTCCAAAAGATATATGAGACTTTGTACGGTGGTGCTGTACTTGTTCTCACGATAAGATTTTATGACATCACAGTACTCCCTGATAAGTCTTTCGTGCTCCTGGTATATGCTGTCAATGCTTCGTGCCTTGGTTATGTTGAAAGAACTTTGGCCGGATATACGGTCATTTATTTCGGCGGGGAGTCCGGCATTTACGGCACCTATACGAATAAGGGTTCTGGTAATGCCGGCGGATACTCTGGCTGTTTCGAGAGTGTGGCCGATTTTCGTGTATGAAACTGCCTTGTGCAGGAAGTGCCATGCCTCCAGAGCCTCTGTGAAATCACCTCTTTCGACAGCATTCATAAGACATTTTTCGTTGCTGTAATGCTCACGTACAAGCTGGGTGCGGAGCTCCTTTTTTTCAGTTGAAGCCTCGATGTATGAAGAGGAGGGTGATAGCGCATAGAGCTTAACATTTCGTATGGTCTCATCTCCGGTGACTTCGGAAAAGAGGATATTGAGATGATACTGCACATTCTGCTGAGGCTTTACGGTGTAGCGGCTTCTTTGACGGGCAAGATCCTCCGCAGAAAGGTCTTTGATTTTCAGGTGAGAGAGGAGTATGGTGATTTCTTCGGTGGAAAGAAGCTCTGTGCAGTAGGGACCGTAGGCAACAGGTATATCCCGGCATTTTCCAAAGAGAAATTTTATGCGGAAAGGGTCTTCATACAGCAGTAAATCAGAGTTGTTTAATGCTGAAAACAGCTCATTCAGCTCCTTTTCTGAAAAGAGCTGCTGAGACGGGTGTATACGGTATTTGCTTATAAATTCTGAAATTGCGGATTCAGAGTCGAAAATGTGAACCGGAATCAGTTCCAGATTTTCGAGAAAGCGGCAGGCGTCATAAAGATTCATAGCATTGGTCCGGTCAAAGCCGACAGCGATTTGTTTCGTGAGGTTTTCCCACTATAAGTGTGAGACAGATTCAGGAAATATATGTCAAAATAAAAATGCCGTTGTACCGGAAACTCCTTTCTGTGAGTGATTGTGAAAAAATATTATCACAATCTGCATTATATTGCTATATCGTCAATAATATTCTAATGCAAAGAATGGAGTCCTGCTATAATGTCACCATCAGCTGAATCGATTCAAATTAATAACCGGTACGGTATCGTTTGTACTGACTTCTGTTTATAACAACGAGAATCGTTACCGGATGATATGTGGGTGGCATAGACACTGGCACCTGATATCTTCAGAATGAAAACTACATTCCGGAATGGCTATAAGAAGCCTGCCGGAATAATCAAATTATCGGGGAGAACAGAGATGGCAAAGGATTATGAACTGATAGCCAGAGAAGTTGTTAAGAATGTAGGCGGCAGTGACAATGTCAAAGAGCTTACACATTGTGTGACAAGACTGAGATTTATCCTTAAGGATAAGTCAAAGGTGGACAAGGAAGCACTTGAGAGCATCAACGGAGTCCTGAAGGTGATTGAAGCAAGCGGACAGACTCAGGTGGTTATCGGCCAGGATGTTACAAAGGCTTACGATGCTGTTATGGCACTTCCGGAGGCGGCAGCCTGGGGACAGAACAGAGGAGCGGATTCCGAAGATACTGAAGATATCAGGGATATCGTTTCTGAAAACAAAAAGAAGACAAAGAAAAATGTCCTCGGAGACAAGTTTGTAGAGTATGTTTCCGCTATCTTTACACCATTTATGGAAGCCTATATGGGAGCCGGACTTCTGAAGGGATTTGTAGTTCTTTTTGTCACTTTGGGTTTGCTTTCAAAGGAGTCAACAACATATCAGATTCTTTACTCCGCTGCTGACGGCGTATTCTATTTCATTCCGATTTTCATCGGTTATTCAGCAGGAAAGAAGTTTGGAGCCAAGCCCTTTTTGACTATGGCTATGGCGGCAGCTATGGTTTATCCGAACATCGTAGCTCTTAAGTCTGCTGAAACGGCAGTTACCTTCATGGGAATCCCCGTGAACATGATAAGCTACACAAGCTCAGTACTTCCCATAATTGCAGCAGCTTTTGTTCAGGCCAAGTGGGAGAAGCTTCTCAAGAAGTTCCTGCCTGAGGTTGTTGCCGGTATATTTATCCCGCTGCTTGACCTTCTTGTGATATTCCCTCTGACACTTATAGTTGTTGGACCTGTGACAGATTATGTTGGAAGAGGCATCGCCGTAATGATCGAGCTCGGTCTCAACACAGTTCCTCTTCTTGCAGGATTCCTGATGGCAGCGCTTTGGCCTGTAATGATCATTTTCGGTGTTCACTGGGGACTCATCCCTATCTGCATGAACAACTATGCGGTTTTAGGCTATGACTATATCCTTCCTTTAACTGTAGGAACAAACTTCGGTATCGCAGCAGCAACATTTGCAGTATTCCTTAGAACAAGAGACAAGAAGCTGAAGGAGCTTTCAGGAACATCAGCCCTGTCGGCATTTATCGGCGGAGTTACAGAGCCTGCCATCTACGGTGTACTTCTTGCAAGAAAGAAGGTTTTCGCCGCTATGTGCATCATCAACGGAATCGGCGGAGCCCTCTGCGCGGTAATGCATGTAACGAGAGACGTACAGATCTCTGTTAATGCTCTCACACTGCCTGCAATCTATGCAGTTTACGGCCCTTGGGGAATCGTGGCTATCGTTATCTCCATCGTGGGAGCTTTTGCGGCAGCATTTGTGACATTCAGAGAAGATAATGAGGATAAGCATTCCGGGTTTAAAACAACGGCAGCTCAGAAGGCTTCAGCCTGAGACAATGTAAAAAACGGAGATTTGAATATATGATGGAATCACTTTTATATCCCTGCATGACAGCCACAAGGATGAAGCTTTCCTTGGACGGGATGTGGAAATTTTCCTTTGACAGAGAAAAAACAGGAGAAGAAAAGCAGTGGGAGAAGGGGCTTTCTGAGTATGAAATGATGCCTGTTCCCGGAAGCTTTGCGGATCTCTTCACAGATAAAAAGAAAAAGAACTATTGCGGTGATTTCTGGTATGAAACGGATTTTGCAGTGCCCTATTCGTGTGCCGGAAAGCGTAAATCCGGGAGGGTGCTTTTGAGATTCGGAAGCGTTACCCACAGGGCCAGGGTCTATCTGAACGGACAAAAGATCGGAGAGCATGAGGGAGGATTTCTTCCATTTGTTTTTGACATTACAGAGTATATCTGTCCGGGTGTGAACCGTCTTTCCGTTAAAGCCAACAACGAGCTTAATGAAGAGTGTCTTCCCTGCGGAACAGTCAAGAAAAACAAGGACGGAAGTCTCACGGCAAAGCCCTATTTTGATTTCTTTAATTATTCCGGAATCCAGCGGAGCGTTGAGCTGTTATTTGTGCCTGAAACATCCATAGAGGATTACAGCTATGTTACAGAGCTTCCGGAGGGAAAAGCGAAGCTTGATTTAAAGGTTGAGCTAAGACAAAAGGAAGCCTTTGGGGAGGTCAATGTCTCTGTTAAGCTCATTGATGAAAACGGATGTGATGCCGCAGAAGCGAAGCTTCATCCTGTTGTTGCCCCGGAATTACAGGGCACATCTCTGGGTAAAGACTGTGGATGCGAAGTAAACCAGGTGGAAGCGGAAGCATCATCCGGGAAATCGTCGGAGGATAATATCGGTTATAGCACATCCCATAAATCGGGTGGAGCTTCAGAGCCGGAGAATTTCTGGTATACAGCCTCCCTGTCAGTGGAAAATCCTGTCCTTTGGAATGTGAGAGATGCCCATCTCTATGACATTATCATAAGAGTGACCGGCAAAGACGGAAGTCTCATTGACGAGTATACGGACAGAATTGGTATCAGGACCGTAGAAGTAAAGGGCAGAGAGATACTTATAAACGGAAAGCCTGTTTATCTCAAGGGCTATGGCAAGCATGAGGATTTCAGCATCCTGGGGAGAACCTTCAACTATTCAGTTGCAAGACGTGATTTTGAGTGCATGAAGTGGAATGGGGCAAACTGCTTCAGGACAAGCCACTATCCATACGCCGATGAATGGTACCGCATGGCTGACGAAGAGGGCTTCCTCATCATCGATGAGGTGCCTGCGGTGGGAATGATGCGTTCAACCCACAATTTCGTTGATGCGGGAACCGGAAAGTATACTTATTTCTTTGAGACACCCACTGTGCCTGCTCTTAAGAAGAATCATCTTCAGCAGATAGCTGAAATGATGAAAAGAGACAAAAACCACCCCAGTGTCATAGCCTTCAGTCTTTTTAATGAACCGGAAACCACAAGTGAGTATGCATACGCATATTTTTCAGAGATATTTGAAGAGGCTAAAAAACTGGATCCTCAGAAGAGGCCGCTTACAGGGGCTCTCGAGAAGAACAGCAGCCCTGAAAAGTGCCGTTGCTATACTCTTCTTGATTTCATCTGTCTCAACAGATATTACGGCTGGTACATAAGCGGCGGTGAAGATTTTGATGAGGCGGAAGGAAGGTTCAGGGATGAGCTTGACCGCTGGAAAGCTCTGGGAGTAGATAAGCCCTTTGTCATGACTGAATTCGGTACAGATACTCTTGCGGGAAATCATTCGCTGCCAGGAACCATGTGGTCGGAGGAATATCAGAATGACTACTATGAGATGAATTTCAGAGTGCTTGATGACTACGATTTCATACAGGGAGAGCTGGTATGGAACTTCGCTGATTTTGCAACCTCTGAGGGTATCTTCAGAGTTGGCGGAAACAAGAAGGGAATCTTCACAAGAGACCGCCAGCCGAAGTCGGCAGCTTTTGTACTGAAGAAAAGATGGGAAGAAATCTGAAATCGACTTATGACACTTATATCATAACATAATCGAATATAAAACCGGGGTCAGAGTGATTTTGATCCCGGTTTTTATTTGTACCGTTTTGATGATGCAGATTGACACAGGCTGTGTACATGACATAACATTTCTTTAACAGAGCTGTAATTACAGACAGGAAAGTTACTTGAAAACAGCATTCTGGTGATATGTCAAGAATTATTTGAAATTGTTTTTGAGGGATATTTCTAAAAATGAGTAACTTTAATAAACCTTCGCAAATCATTTTTTAAAAAGCGAAGATCAGTTTGTATCTATATTGATTATGGCGTCTAATTTTTCGCCGGTGTACAGTTGGTTTTTGACCAGCAATCCAAAAACGAGTCGTACTAATTTACGAGATGTAAGTGCGAGTGCTCTCTTGTGCTGATGCTTGTTTGCTTCAGCATATTTCTTGGCATAGAAGTCAGCATATTCAGGTATATGGTGCCTGACACTGCTTGCAGCTTCGCCAAAGTAATAACGAAGATATGAA
>DFGZ01000167.1 GCA_002371295.1 Oribacterium sp. UBA3737
CGCTATGTATTTCTCGTTATTGAGAACGAGATGACGATCTGCAAAAATAAACTGTCCGCTGTCAATCAGCTTCTTAAACTCACGGTCAAAGCAGTATGCCTTAAACAAATCGGCATAGGGAATAGTGAATGTCTGATTCTTATCCAACGCACCGGCTTCAAATGAATATCCGCGAACATACTGACCATCCACAAACGGATATGCACCCTCAGCTTTGGAATACCCCAGATCCATCAGGCGAACCTTGGCTGCCTGCCTCGACACATCGAACAGCTCCGCAAGTTCATCAATGACATTCTCATAGGCTGCAATGCTCGCATCATCAGCCCCGCCATAAGCTGCAAGAAGCTGTTCTACCTTCAAGCGCGTCGTTTTCGCAGGCATCAAGATTCTCGGAGCGACACCTTTGGCTTGCCACTCCATCCAGTCTACGGCCTTCCATTTATCTGAATCAGTTGTGTTTGCAGCTATTTGGCACTGGATAGCCCTTCCAAGATTATCGTTAGCACCTATCATTTTCATCAACACATGATAAGGCTGATGACGGTACCAGTGGAAACATTCATGAGCCAGAGTAGTGCGCTTTGTTCCTACAGATCTCTCATAGGAGACACGCGGATCAAGATAAACGGTTCCTCGTTTGGCATTGCGAATTGTAATCTTCCGGTGCTTATCGAGAACATTCCCGTTATCAAATATGATAGTCCCAAAGTAAGTAAGATCATCTGACAGTGGAACATCTTCGATAACCTGTAGTTTCATATCGCTGGCTATTGTCTCGATTGGAACCCTCATCGGTTTATCCAGTGCTTCCGGACAATACCTTGTCAGGAACTTCTCAGCCTCGCCTTCAAACTGGTCGCGAGAGATAATAGGTACCAGTTCTCCGGACAGACGGTCATTATCAGATTCCTCTTGCGGCTCACAATTACCAACAGACATGATCCGGAACCCGCTCATATCGATGCCAAGAGTAACCTGACAATGGATCTTAAGCCAGCGCTCATTAAAATATCCCTTACGAGATGCGGATGGCATTTCGACATCGCATGATGCAATTACATCGAAAGCAATCACGCCATCCTCCGGCTGTTCAATATGGATAACATTCTCGATTTCCATATCAATGACCGATAGTCTTTTCGTGTCACCAGAATGATCCTCTTGAATATAAGCTATGGCCGCATCCCGGATGTCGTCATAACGAGATTGGTCGATCAGTTTCTGCAGTGGGCTTTCATCCTGCGCTTCATAGTAGTCCAGTCTGCTGTCGTTGAGCTCTTTACGTATTTCACGCCAATTAGGCATGTGCCTATCCATGTGTGCGATGAATGTAGCATCATGCTTTCTTGTGATTAAATGTGTAAGCTCATGCATAATAATATAATCAAGGCAGGCATACGGTTTCTGGGCGAGCTGCAGGTTGAACCACAGCTTCTTTTTATCTGTGCTGCAGGCACCCCATTTTGTGACCATATATTTCGTTTGCCAAGAATCACATTTAAGTCCTGTCTGTGTCTCCCACTTAGGCAGACGCTTTTCTATTTCTTCCTTTAGGATCTTCCTATATTCCTCTTTCACATAAGCGTCTCGCTGTTTCACGGTACTTTTGGCGCTCATGGATAGAACAATATTCTGATCCTGAATCTCGAAGCTGTTCTTTTGATTGTCCGGCTTGAAGACAAGAAAGTATTGCTTCCCCCAGATATACATCGTCTCGCCGGAAACATACTGTCGCTTCGATGCTCTTGGCTGATCCTGAAACTGCGCAATAGCCCTCTTGATAAAGCCCAGCTGAGTTCTGGCATAAGCCTCTATAGCTTTATCGTCCACGGATAAAGGCGCAGAAATTACCACATGTCCATCCGGCGGCTTCACCTGAAGGTGCATATTCTTTATATTCTTTTTTTGCACATCAATCGGAATCCCGGAAATGACAATGCGCATTAATACTCCTCCTGTTTCTCAATGATCTTATAGATGCGCTCCACCTCGGAATCATCACCCAGAATCTCAAAGAGAGCCTTTTTTATTCTTCTGACAACAACCTGATTATCCCTGAAACCAGACAGAGCTTGCTTTTTCACGGCTTTGTGAATTCGTAGGGCAAGTTTCTCGTCCTCGCCGGTGTTGTCATAAATAGCCATAAGCGCCTTGCTCTTACGGATGCTTTCCGGATATTTATCGTTATCCTCCGGGCAATCAACGTCCTTAGCCAGCTTTATATATTTCTCAAGCATCTCAGCATAGTCAAGAACTCCCTGCTTACGCTCTTCAATGAGCTTATCAAGGATTTCTGACATTTTTGCGTAGTAGCGCGGATTGACAGTGACCTTTTCGATAACCTTCTTACGGATGTTATTCTCGATGGCCTCTGCTGCACCTTCTTTGTGGCCGCTATCGCCTTCACCGGTAAGCGTCTCACCCTGCTTTGCTACAAAATCCAATAGGGTAAGATCATCAAAATCACCGATCTTTTCTGCGTCCGCTGCCGTGATGTAGTTATCGATCATCTTTCTCATATCAGGCTCATAGGCCTTCAAATCGAGGAAGTCACCACTGGCCGTACCGATGGTTTTCTTCAACTCAATGTAGAAAGTGACCTTCTTGTCATATTCATTCAGTTTGCCAGATGAGATGTCATCAACCAGATATGGTTTTGCTTCCGCGAACGCTCTGACAAGACTGCTCACCAGACGATAGAGTTTTTCTCTCAGGCGTGCATAAATCTCGTCGCTCTCCTCCGACTGACCGGAAACACCACAGAAATAATGGATGTACTGGATTTCCCCACGAGGTTCCTCGACGCCTTCGCAGAGTTCTTCGACGGCATCATACACTTCCTCAAAATAGGATACCGTAGCATCGTGGCGATCCTTAACAAGTCCTTTTACATCCTCCGGATCATATCCTTCAAAAGCTCCGGAAGTATAGTCCTTCATTGCAGTCTGGAGTTGTCCAAATAGCTGCTTGTAATCCACGATATAGCCGAAGTCTTTACCATCATCATCAAGGCGGTTGACGCGGCAAATCGCCTGAAACAGGCCGTGATCCTGCATCCTCTTGTCGATGTAAAGGTAGGTACAAGGAGGCGCATCAAATCCGGTGAGGAGCTTGTCCACGACGATAAGGAGCTTCATATTCGCGGGCTCCTCTACGAATTTGCGCTTTGCCTCCTTTTCAAATTCCTCCACCTTAGCCTGAACCGATCCTGCATTCGGAAGGTCAGACGGATCAAGCCCCAGCATCTTCAAATACGTCTCATATTTGAGGAAGGTTTCAGTATCATCCTCATCGCTGACAGTATCAGTGCGCAGTTCGCCCTTGTTCGGTGTATAGGAAGATATGATGGCACACTTCTTAAAGCCCATCTGTTGGAAGATTTCGTAATACTTACAAGCCGTAGGAATACAATCAGCTACAAGAATCGCATTACCGTTTCCATCCATCAGTCGCGGCTTCATATTAAAGTCCTGAATGATGTCCCATGCAACCTTTTCCAGACGAGAGCGGGAGCTATATACCTTCTGCATCGTGCCCCACTTCTCCTTGAGCTTTGCTTTAGCACGAGAAGAGAGGCCTCTGGTCTTTACATCAAACCACTGGTCAACACGATCCTGCGAAGATAAATCCTGTGGAACATCACGATATTCATAACGCAAATCCAGCACGACACCATCGACAACGCCTTCGTTATATTTATAAGCATGGATATATGTACCGAAAACTTCGATACTGATCTTTTTATCCTTTTTCAGCAACGGAGTACCCGTA